>NZ_SZXM01000003.1:0-92167 GCF_005281355.1 Citrobacter sp. wls615
ATCTGAACATAAAACACTATCAGTAAGTTAGAGTCATTACCTCGAGATGCGGCAAAGCCCTTGTTCCCCCTCTTTCAGGCAATCCGCACGCTGAACGGTACACCCATCAGTGTCATTTTATTCAACGCCTTCACCCGCGCCCTTGCCTCGCCCACCTGCGCATCGTAATCACGCAGCGACAACCGTTCTCCGAACTGCATCTTCATCCGCGACATCGCCGTTTCCGCCAACGAACGCAGATGGTAGCCGATTTTAAGGTGTATCACGGCGGCTCATACTCTCAATAAATCCCTGTTAGTAAATGCCCCTGTTATAGCTCATTCATTGCCTGAGCCAGCAGTCGCGCAGCTACCTCAAGCGCAGGGGATTGAAAAAATCTTCAGATATATATCATCACTCTGAACATACCCGACTAACGGCAGAATCTCACGACTCTGCCGTTTTTGTATTATTTTTCAGAGGAGTAGTAATGAAAAATTCTGAAGGTTTGAAGTCATTTCAGCAATCGCTTTCCGGCCTACCGCAGTGGGTAACAGAGCGGATTCTGCAACAAATTAACCAGTTAACTGACTACGAGCCAGTGATCGGCATTATGGGTAAGAGCGGTGCCGGTAAATCCTCACTCTGCAATGCCCTGTTTGCCAGTGAGGTATCACCGGTCAGCGATGTGGCCGCCTGCACCCGTGAACCTTTACGCTTTCGTCTGCAGGTTGGCGAGCGCTATATGACCGTCGTGGATTTACCCGGTGTAGGCGAAAGTGGCGCTCGCGATACCGAGTATGCTGCGCTGTATCGCGAACAACTCCCCCGGCTCGACCTGGTTCTGTGGCTAATTAAGGCCGATGACCGAGCGCTGGCGGTGGATGAGCACTTTTATCATCAGGTGATTGGGGAGGCATACCGGCATAAGGTGCTGTTTGTTATCAGCCAGTCGGATAAGGTCGAGCCCACCAGCGGTGGGGGGCCATTGTCCAAAGAGCAGAAGCAGAATATCAGCCGTAAAATCTGTCTGCTGCATGAGCTGTTCCAGCCCGTACATCCAGTGTGTGCCGTGTCGGTCCGTCTTCAGTGGGGACTGCGGGTGATGGCCGAGCGAATGATTAAGTGCCTGCCACGTGAGGCCACCAGCCCGGTGGTGTCGCAACTCCAGCCTTCCTTTCGCACGACGGTAGTCCGGGAACAGGCGCGTAGCGATTTTGGTGAAACCGTCGGTGCTGTACTCGATAGCATCAGTGCCTTTCCCCTGATACCCGCCCCGGTGCGGGCCGTCATTCAGGCCGTGCGCACCACCGTGGTGTCAGTGGCCCGTGCCGTCTGGGATTTCTTCTTCTGAGTATTTAACCCATCCCTGTTATTTCCCTAACCCTGTCGCCGATGCGACGGGGATTTCTTTTATTTGTTTTCCCATTATGAGGAGTCTGCTTATGACCCGTCTGGCTTCGCGCTTTGGCGCAGCAAACCTTATCCGTCGCGACCGCCCGTTAACCCGTGAGGAGCTGTTTCGAGTGGTGCCCAGCGTATTCAGCGAGGACAAACACGAATCCCGCAGTGAACGTTATACCTATATTCCGACTATATCTCTGTTGGACAGTCTACAGCGGGAAGGCTTCCAGCCATTCTTTGCCTGTCAGACCCGGGTACGTGATCCTGGCCGTCGTGAACATACGAAGCATTTGCTGCGTCTGCGTAGGGAGGGGCAAATCATTGGTCAGCAGGTTCCGGAAATTATTCAGCTCAACTCGCATGACGGCTCCAGCAGCTACCAGATGCTGCCGGGCCTGTTCCGTAGTGTCTGCTGTAATGGCCTGAGCCATGCAGTAATACCCCACCACTTACATCCCTTCAGCATTACGGAATAACCGATATGAAAACATCACCCGATTCACTATCATGGGCGGCATTGTCACATCTGTCCCCCGTCGAAATCTGGCGCCTCCTGCTGGGATATCTGCTCAGCCAGCACTACGGACTGACTCTTAACGACACGCCGTTTGGCAGCGATGGCGTGATTCAGGAGCACATTGAGGCCGGTATACCGCTGGCGGATGCCCTGAATGATGTTGTTGAAAAATATGACCTAGTACGTACAGGCCAGAGCAGCTTCCGTTTCACGGTGCGGTCTTCACTTATCACCCCCACGGATGTCCTGCGGGCACGGAAAGCCACAGGGCTTCTGAAGCGGGGCTATTACAGGCGGGTGACGGATATCACGCAAGGTCTGCCGATTGACGGGACACTTCCGGCAGGCACCTTCACCCGCAGACAGGCTGAGGCCACTGCCGCCCTGTATATCAACGTTGGCATTGAGGATGACCAGCACACCCACTTCCGGCTGGTCATTCGCGATGCGGACGGCCAGCTCATCTGGCGGGCATGGAACTTTGAGCCCGGTGCTGGTCATGACCTGAACACCCACCTGCAGCGCTACGGTGTGAAAAAACGCTGACAGCACGCCGCTGGCCCGTCTGGGGCAGGGCTGGCGGATCTCAACCTGAACAACTGACTGTTCTTTGTTGGTGGAAAGTCCGACCCATGCTTCTTTATCCAAGCGTATCCAGGCATTAAAAAATAGGTCATCGGAGTACTGTTTGTAGACAATGTTGCCGACGATATTCTGTGGGTGTCACACCTGTTTGCTTCTTAAATGCAGTATTAAATACCGATTTAGAATTAAAACCCGAAGCATACATAATATCAAGAATGGTCCGCTTATCTCCCGGCGTGGCCAGTAACTTTTTGGCATACTCTATGCGGTACTCGCTGATAAAGGTAAAAAAGTTCTGCTGAAATCCATTGTTGATAATGGCGGAGAGATCGTGCGGTGAAAGTTTTATCTGGCGCGCAAGCTGGCTTAAGGAGAGGGTGGAATCCAGAAACGGCTGATTCCGACGCATAAAATCCACCACGTTATCTACCTGTTTTGACTCCGGTAACAACAGCGTTTTAACCGGCTGAATATCCACCAGCAGGGTTTCATCTTCCTGCGTTAGCCCCATAAACGCAGCGGGCTGTCGCAGTGCGCAGATCAGCAATGTATTAATGAACGCAAACCCCGCCATACTGACAACAGGCAGTATCCAGGTGGTTTGATCGGTTAGCCTGAACAGATAGAAAAACAGGCAGCAAATGATACTGACGATCCACAGCCCCGCGTAACCCGACAGCAGGAAGCGGAGCCAGAGTATTTGCTGGCGGGCGATATCAGAATAAAGACGCTGGATATCCGAATTAAATGACTGCAAGCGGCCGAGCGAATAGCCCAACCAACCGAGAAATACCCCGTGATAGACCAACGCAAGGGGCAGAGGTTCCGGCATTCCTGGTAAATCCTGTTGTTGTAATATTGTTATTTTTTCCGACTCAGGTAGCGGAACATATAGTGTGAAAAACACAATCAGGCCAGCCGCGAACGGGATTAAGTGTACGGCATGAATGAGCCGAATTTGAAAACGGCAATACATCAGCGATCGGGTATACAGATAGATAGCTGGCGGCTGAAGCAGAGAGATGAGCGTACCGATATAAGCGTAGTTTGGGTGTGAAAAACTTACACCGCTTCCGTAAAGTAAAAGCTCGCCAAAACCGGCGGCGACGGTCAGCAGGACGACCACCAATAGCCGGTTGCTGGTTTGTACAATGTTGGACGGCAAAAGTAGAAAAACAGAAAGCAATACAGCCTGCATTATTCCTGCTGCCAGAAGAAAAACGGATAGCTCAATCAGCATGTATTACGGCTCCAATCATTCAAAACGAGACATAAAGAACGGGTTCCGCTCTGCCTCTTGTTAGCGGAACGTTCGACTTTGCGCTTTGTAGGTTCGACTTTACCAATTCGAACGACGCCCTGATTTCAAGCCAGTACTCTGATGTCAAATCGGCAGAGGGTCTGAAATCCTACGTCGATTAACATCCCCAAAAAGCAGATGAACAGGTCGAAAAAGACCCGGGAGCATTATTGTGAAAAAGCAGAAAAACATCAGAACTACCCTGTGCGCGAGCATCGTGATCCTTGCGGGAATGACGATAAGCACAACGGCGTTCGCCCACTGCGACGGCATGGATGGACCGGTGATTACCGAGGCTAAAAGCGCGCTCCAGGCGCATGATGTTACCCCGTTATTAAAATGGGTGCCAGAAAACCGTGAAGATACCGTCAGGAAGGCGTTTGACGAGGCAATAAGCAAACAAGGTGGCAGTCAGGCCGCTCAGGAGAAGGCCGATCAGCAGCTCTTCACCACTCTGGTACGTGTTCACCGTGAGGCGGAAGGCGCGCCCTTTACCGGTGTAAAACCGGCAGGCCATATTCCCGTGGTTGTACAAGAGGCAGATGCCGCACTCAACGCCGGCAATGTTGATAGCCTGGTGGCGAAGGTGACTGCCAATGTTGAGCATGCTCTCCGGGAAAAATTTGCTAAAGCTGAACAAAGTAAGCAACAAGTGAATCAATCGGTTAAACAGGGACGTGGATATGTGAATGACTACGTTGACTACATACATTTTGTCGAAGAAGTGAACGGAATGGCGGCAGGAGGATCGCCTGAGATGGAACATCAGCACTAATTATCATGTCCGCCAGAGATGCCCTTGCGGCATCTCTGAATCACCACGATAACGCCCAGCGGGATTTGGAGGATTGTAATTAAAATTATGTAATTACCTGTTTTTGATATGTTCATTCCGACAACGGATGTAAGTAAATTTATGGACGAAAAAACTCAGAGCTCTGCGGTTGAACGGGCTAAAGGTCCGCAAACTTAATGAGTACATCAGAGAATTTCGACGTGCATACGCCAATGATGCTGAATCGTCACGGATAGAGGCTGCTACAGGCAAGAATACCGTGAACTAAATAGCTGCGCTTAATACCGCTACACTTTTGCCACCCCATGTTGTCCCCCCGGGAATGGGCTGACGGTTTCCATATAATGATGGACCTTTTTCAACAACTGTCACATTGAACGGCACTGATGATTGCGGGTTATCGTGTCGTGCAGCGCCTGCCACAACCGCTCTACGTGGTTCACCCACGGCGAGTAAACTGGCTGGTAAATCACCCGAACTTCGGGTTTGCTTTCAGCCAGCCCTGAGTTTTACGGCTTTTATGGATGATGTAGTTATCCACGATGAGCGTGATTGTTTTCGCTCGCCGGTATGTCGCTTTCAGATGTTTTAACAGACTGATAAATAAAGATGAACTTTTGCTGTTGCCGCCCACATAGCTGACTTTTCCTGTACCGCTGTGCAGCGCCCCGGCCAGATAATATTTCTCATTCTGCCCCGGGGTTACTATGCGTTTTTGATGCCCGCGTAGCTGCCAGTCCGCGCCGATTTTTGGATTGAGATGGATATCCACCTCATCCTCATAAAAGACCGGGTGCTCTGCGCTGCATTTGTCCAGCGCTTTATGGATTGCGGCCATTTTTTCATCTTTATGCGGGTCACGGATACACAGCGTCGGTGCCGCTCTGCGCCAGCAACAACCCAAATATAAAGTACTGATGACAATACCGGGGATTGGCCCACTTATTGCGGCAGCTTTTCTGAGTGAAGTGAATGCGGAGCAGTTTTCTAACGGGCGACAACTATCCACCTGATGTGGTCTGGTTCCCAGACAACGTAGTTCAGGTGGGAAAAGCAGCCTGTCATCCATGACCAAAAATGGGAATCGTGGCCTCAGAACCTTAATTATTCATGGTGCCCGCTCGGTTATGCACTGGGCGATGATGCATTGGGTATATGGCTGAAGCACCTCACCGATCGAAGGGGAAAAATGAAAGCCACGGTCGCGCTGGCCAATAAACTGACTCGCATCGTCTGGCGCTTACTGACCGAATCAACAAGTTTTAATATCAACAGGGCTTTCGCTATGAGCTAAGCATTGTTGTATCCGGAGAGACAATTCCTCCTGAGTTTGCAGATACTGATGAGAGAACGGTAAACCAACCCTGTAACAGCCTGAACTGTGCCGAGGTAGTAACATACCGATGTAGTGATTAGGAAACAGGGTGCGGATGACATCATGGCGCGGGTCATCAGACCCACTAACGACGCCGGATATATTGCAGCAAACCGTATCAACTCAGGGCTTGCAAAACGCGGGACGTCCATATATGGCACAGTAAATTTGTGCCACTACAGAAAGCATAAAATCCTTATCTTCGCCACATCACTATTTTCCCTGACGCCCTGCTCTTACGAGCAGGGCGTTTTCGCTTATGTCATCCATAAAGGTAAACCCCATGAAATTAGCCAGCCGTTTTGGTCGCGTTAATCTGATACGCCGCGACCGCCCCCTTACCCATGAAGAACTGATGCAGCATACCCCCAGCGTGTTCGGTGAAGAAAAGCATACCTCCCGCAGTGAACGATATGCCTATATCCCCACCATCTCCCTGCTCGACAGCCTGCAGCGAGAAGGCTTCCAGCCATTCTTTGCCTGTCAGACCCGTGTGCGTGATCCGGAGCGTCGCGAACACACCAAGCATATGCTGCGTCTACGGCGTGAGGGACAGATAACCGGTAAGCAGGTGCCGGAAATAATCCTGCTCAACTCTCACGATGGCAGCAGTTCGTACCAGATGCTGCCGGGACTATTTCGTGCGGTTTGTCAGAACGGCCTTGTCTGTGGCGAGTCGTTTGGCGAGGTACGGGTGCCGCACAAGGGGGACGTGGTGAGTCAGGTGATTGAAGGCGCGTATGAGGTACTGGGGATTTTTGACCGGGTGGAGGAGAAACGGGATGCCATGCAGTCGTTGCTGTTGCCGCCTCCGGCACAGCAGGCACTGGCAAAAGCCGCTCTCACATACCGCTTTGGTGAAGACCACCAGCCGGTTACTGAATCGCAGATACTCTCCCCGCGCCGCTGGCAGGATGAGAGCAATGACCTTTGGACCATCTATCAGCGGATTCAGGAAAACCTGATTAAGGGCGGACTCAGCGGGCGTAATGCTAAAGGCGGACGAACGCATACCCGTGCCGTACGTGGCATTGACGGGGACGTGAAGCTTAACCGTGCGCTGTGGGTGATGGCAGAAACACTGCTCACGCAACTGCAGTAGACGTTTCATGTTGCCACGTTGTTAATATCGGACACCACCTGTCCGCATCGCTATGTGCTCGTGTGCCTCAATCCCCCGGTTATAGCTTTTAACCCCCGTTACATCTGGCTTTTGCAGAAATAAAAAATAGTTTCTGCGTTGTCCATACCCTGTCCGCCCCCCTGTTTAAAGTAATCACATCATTTTCAGTCAGTTAACTTCCCTGGAGAACCTCTCATGACACAGGCAGAACGCCGCCATGACCGGCTGGCTGTCAGGCTGTCACTGATAATCAGCCGTCTGGTTGCGGGTGAAACGTTGAGCGTGCGCAAACTGGCGGCTGAGTTTGGTGTGTCGGTGCGCACGTTGCGGCGTGATTTTCGTGAAAGACTGATGTATCTGGACCTGGAGTATCAGTCCGGATACTGCCGCTTACGCACAGCAGGCAGTGAGACGCAGATGGTGCCCGACGTGCTTATCTTTGCCCATCGCAGCGGGATGGCCGGTCTTTTTCCTGGCTTTGACCGCCGTCTGGTGAACGCACTGCTGATGTGCGATGAGTCTCCCTGCGTTATAGCACCAGCCAGGCCGGTTCCTTCGCCTTCAGGAGCATTGTCTTTCTGGAGACTGATTCAGGCCATTACCGGGCGCAGGCGGGTAACGCTGATTGCCGAGGAGCAGCGCTGTGAGCGGCTGGCTCCCTGTCGGTTACTCATCCACCAGCAGGCCTGGTATCTGGTGGCAGAGCACGACGGACATATCGCCGTATTCACCCTGGATGAAATCCATCTGGTTCAGCCCCTGCAGGAGACTTTCCGGCGTAACGACAGTCTGTGTCGTCTTGTTGAAGACCCGGGCTTTATTCAGTCCTTACCCCATTTTCGCTTTATCCAGCAGTCACTGCTTACGTTTGTTCCGGCCAACAGCTCACCAGAATAGCGCAAGCGTTGTTATCAACCCGGCAACAGGGAGGAGCCCTATGCCCGTTATTGCCATTATCGCCATTGTTGTCATCGTCATCATTCTGAATAAAACCGGGGTGTCCGACAGTCTCGCGGCCCTGACCCTTGCCACTGTTGCCGCACTGCTGACGGGAGGTGGCGCAGCCGGTGCTGCCAGTGTCGCGCTGACACCGTTTGTCGGCGTGCCGGTGGGTATTTTCGTCGGCATTTATGTATTTGCCAAAGTGGTACGTCTGATTTCAGGGAAAAAATAATGAAATGTAAAACACTACCTCTGCTGGCGATGGTTGCCACCACTCTGTTTCTGAGCGCCTGCGATGACAGGAGTGATGACCTGAAAGCTATCAGTAAATTTAAGGACCTCACGCCTCCGCGCTTCAGCGATGTGGTCAGTCGGCAGGATGATGTCAGCGAAGAATGGTCACAGGTTGGCTTTTCATCAGGTCTCACCCTGCAGGTCTTACGTACCCGCCAGTCGCCCGATGGCTGCGAGGATGGCAGTTACTACTACCTCGTGGATATGCAGGAAAAAACCGTCCAGCCACTGATGAATGCGCTGTGTATTGCCGATAACATCAAACTGGAATACCAGGAGGTGACGGACCCGTATACCAAAGAAAAATACTTTGAGTACGCCCATGACGGCAAACTGATGGGGCGACTGCTGATACCCTCAAACCCTGAGAACTAGGAATAAAACAACGACAAAGGAGACAAGAATGACAATACTTTCACTAAGTCGGTTTATGCTGGCGGGTGTACTGCTCGCGAGCTTTAATGCCTCTGCTATCCCGGGGTTCTGGCAGCAGGGTTACGGTCAGGGCAATACGGAATACAGCGTGACCGAAGCCAGCGGAAAGACGTTTACCATCAACTGCACAGGGAACCCGGACCAGAATGGTTTCTATCAGCATTCAGTCTTTCTTACCCTTGCCGATGACAAGATGGTCAGTTCGCACGATGACGACACTACTATCACCGTAGTGATGGATCACCAGCAGTACATTATTCCTTCCAGCCTGGGCTGGCGTAACGGCGATAACGCCTGGTTTGACTTCATCAGCAATATCTCTGAGGCCGGGCAGTTCGACGTCTACGTCAATGACCACAAAGCAGGGACCTTCACTGCGGACCGGAAGAACGCTGAGAAAGTTCTGTCCACTCTCGGAGACTGCAGCAACGACTGATAGTAGTATCTTCCCCAGCAAATCCACCCCGACAGCTAGCAGGCTGCCGGGGTTTTCTTTTATCAGGAGCCCGAAAATGACCCAATCCGTGTTGCTGCCACCGGGGCCTTTCACCCGGAGACAAGCGCAAGCGGTCACTACCACGTACAGCAATATCACACGCGAAGACGACCAGGGCAGTCACTTCCGTCTGGTGGTTCGTGATACTGAAGGCCGGATGGTCTGGCGGGCATGGAACTTTGAGCCGGATGCCGGTGAAGGTCTTAACCGCTATATCCGCACCTCAGGCATCCGTACAGACACGGCCACCCGCTGATCGCGAAGCATTTACCCGCATTCACCTCCCCGAACACACTTTATATCCCCATACGCCAGCCATCGCCGCTGGCGTTTTTATTGACGGAGACATACCCATGACAACACAGACGCAGCACGACCTCGCACCCGCTAACCAACCCGAATTTGAACTGACCGTCACGCCGGTCCCCGATGAACAGCGTATCGATTTCTGGCCACAGTACTTTGGCGCTATCCCGCAGTGGCTACTCCTGGAGCCGCATATCTTCGCCTGGATGGACCGCTTCTGTGAGGGCTACAGCGGTGGTATCTGGTCGTTCTACACCCTCAGCAATGGCGGCGCATTTATGTCCCCCGAGCCTGACAACGATGAGACATGGCGTCTGTTTAACTGCCTGAACGGTAACGATGCCCAAATGAGTGCAGAAGCAGCAGGTATTGCTGTCTGCCTGATTGCGTATAGCCACCATGCCTGCCGTACAGAATGTGACGCGATGACCGCACACTATTACCGCCTGCGGGAGTATGCCATGCAACATCCAGAGGCTCACGCCATTCTGCGTATTATCGACTGACCGAAGGAGCAACAGATGAAACAGCTTTCCTTTTTACCCGGCGAGATGACGCCACAGGACCGGCGTCTCATTCAGCGGGCGCTCAGGGCTCTGGACCGCCACCTGCATGAGCCCGGCGTAGCCTTCACCTCTACCCACGCCGTACGTGAATGGCTGCGACTGCATATGGCCGCGCTTGAGCGGGAAGAGTTCCGGGTGTTGTATCTGGACAACCAGAATCAGTTGATTGCCCATGAAACGCTCTTCACCGGCACGATTAACCGCACCGAGGTGCATCCCCGGGAGGTGGTCAAACGTGCTCTGCACTTCAACGCGGCGGCGGTGATACTCGCGCATAACCATCCTTCCGGCGAGACGACACCTAGCCAGGCCGACAAAACCCTCACGCAGCGACTGGTTCAGGTGCTTCAGCTGGTGGATATCCGTGTCCCTGACCATCTGATTGTCGGTGGCAGGCAAATCTATTCGTTCGCAGAACACGGTCTGCTTTGAGGTATTACATGAAAATTATCAGTAAACGCAGGGCAATGACGATATACCGCCAGCATCCTGAGTCCCGAATCTTTCGCTACTGCACCGGCAAATACCAGTGGCACGGTAGCGTCTGTCATTACACCGGCAGGGACGTTCCGGATATCGCCGGAGTCCTCGCGGTATACGCCGAACGCCGCCAGGACCGCAATGGGCCCTATACCTGCCTGATGAGCATCACCCTGAACTGACAATAGTGGAGAACTGTAATGAGCAACCCTACCAGGGGCCTGCAGCGGGAGATTACACTGCGCCTGGGAGCCCGTCTGGTGCAGGAAGGCAACCGACTGCATTATCTGGCTGACCGGGCCAGCATCACCGGCAAGTTCAGTGACATCGAATGCCGGAAGCTGGATGAAACATTCCCGCACTTTATCCGCCAGATGGAATCGATGCTGACCACCGGTGAACTCAGCCCCCACCATGCCCACTGCGTTACCCTGTACCACAACGATTTAACCTGCGAAGCCGACACCCTTGGCAGTTGCGGCTACGTATACATCGCCATTTACCCCACTCAGCGTTAATTACCTACACGAGAGCAAACATGAAAACTTTACCTGCAACAACTCAGCGGGCGGTGAAGCCCTGCCTGTCACCCGTGGCTGTCTGGCAAATGTTACTGACACGTCTGCTGGAACAGCACTATGGTCTGACAATAAACGACACGCCATTCTGCAATGAGGCTGTGATTAAGGAACACATCGATGCCGGTATCACCCTAGCCGATGCCGTGAATTTTCTGGTAGAAAAATACGAGCTGGTTCGTATCGACAGGAAGGGATTTAGCTGGCAGGAACAATCTCCTTATCTCCGGGCTGCAGACATTCTGCGAGCGCGGCAGGCAACTGGCTTGTTGCGGCAAAGCCGTAACAACGTAGTACGATGAACATTGCGTACAACCTTCCCGATTTACATTTCTGAACTTCCTCCCTTGTTTACCTATTGCGTAATGCGCCTGCTACTACCCGGCAGGCGCGTTATCTTTTTACGGACAAACAATCATGCAACCAGAAGTTGAAGTATTAACCGATCATAATGAGCTAATTTGTTCGAGCTTTATTGAACACATTGCCAACACATTAAATTTAGGAGTGGTGTACAACTAAACCTGCAGCCAAGGATGTATAGTGAGCGAAGCCCTATCAGGCCTTTTTGGTCAGTAGATAAGATTGATCTTCGTTGATAGAATTTACTTACACCAGCTGTTACATTAAGATAATTTTTTGGTGGGAGAATGATAAGATCTTACGTAACAATTTGATTTTAATGGTGCCGATAATAGGAGTCGAACCTACGACCTTCGCATTACGAATGCGCTGCTCTACCAACTGAGCTATATCGGCCCTGAAAAGGACATGTCCACGAATGTGAGCACGGGTAGAAGGTTAAAACTAACCGGGCGATGCGTCAATGGCCTTGCGAATCAAACGCCTATTTTTGCATCACCCGGTTTCAATTACGCACGAATCGTGTCGTCGCCGAAGCCAATCCACTTATAGGTGGTCAGTGCTTCAAGTCCCATTGGGCCACGCGCGTGCAGTTTTTGCGTACTCACCGCCACTTCAGCCCCCAGTCCAAACTGGGCGCCATCGGTAAAACGGGTGGAAGCATTCACGTACACGGCAGAAGAATCAACTTCATTCACGAAACGGTTGGCGTTGCAGAGCGTGCGCGTCAGGATAGCGTCTGAGTGCTGGGTGCCGTGTTCGCGAATGTGCGCGATAGCACCATCCATATTTTCGACCACCACAACGTTCAGATCCAAAGACAGAAACTCGTTATCCAGCTCTTCCGGTTTCAGCGGCACCAGTTTGGCCGGGCCATGCAGTACCTGCATCACGATTTCGTCGCCGTGCAGCGTAACACCGCTTTCCGCCATCTTTTGGCTTAACGCAGGCAGGAAATGCTCAGCGATATCCTGATGCACCAGCAAGGTCTCCACGGTATTACAGGTGCTCGGACGCTGGGTTTTGGCGTTGACGATAATCTTCAGCGCTGGAGCGATTTCAGCAGAATCATCCACATAAATATGACACACGCCTATGCCGCCGGTGATGACCGGGATAGTCGACTGCTCACGACACAGCTTGTGCAGGCCCGCGCCACCGCGTGGGATCAGCATATCGATGTACTTATCCATACGCAGCATTTCAGTGACCAGCGCGCGATCCGGGTTGTCGATCGACTGCACCGCTGCTGCGGGTAAACCGCAGGCTTCCAGCGCCTTTTGGATCACCGCCACGGTCGCGGCGTTAGTCCGGTAAGTCTCTTTCCCGCCGCGCAGGATCGCCGCATTACCGGTTTTCAAGCACAGGGAGGCAACATCAACGGTAACGTTAGGACGCGCTTCATAAATCACGCCAATCACGCCCAGCGGGACGCGACGGCGCTCGAGACGCAGGCCGCTATCCAGCAGGCCCCCGTCAATCACCTGCCCGACCGGGTCAGCAAGATTACACACCTGACGCACATCATCAGCAATCGCTTTCAGGCGCGCAGGGGTCAGTGCCAGGCGGTCGAGCATCGCTTCGCTCAGACCATTTTCACGCGCCTGTTCTACATCCTGCTTGTTAGCGCTAAGGATACTTTCCATTTGCGCTTCCAGCTCATCGGCTATTTTTTCCAGCACGCGATTTTTTTCGCGGCTGGAGAGCAGCGCCAGCTTGTATGACGCAGCTTTGGCAGCAATGCCCATTTGTTCCAGCATATGCCTGTTCCTTAACGGGTAATCATGTCGTCGCGATGGACAGCAACCGGGCCGTATTCATAGCCAAGGATGGTGTCAATCTGCTGTGAGTGGTGTCCGGCAATACGGCGAAGCGCGTCGCTGTTATAGCGGGTCACGCCGTGGGCGATATCACGCCCTTCGAGATTGCAGATACGAATCACTTCACCACGAGAAAAGTTGCCTGTCACGCTTTTAATGCCTTTTGGCAGTAATGAACTGCCGCGTTCCAGGATCGCAGCGGTAGCCCCCTCATCGACGGTAATTTCCCCGGCAGGCGGCGCGCCGAAAATCCAGCGTTTACGGTTTTCCAGCGGAGAGGCCTGAGCATGAAAACGCGTCCCAACGGAAACACCTTCCATCACATCACCAATCACGCCCGGCTTGCTGCCCGCGGCAATAATAGTGTCGATTCCGGCGCGGCACGCGACATCTGCGGCCTGCAATTTAGTGCCCATGCCGCCCGTTCCCAGGCCAGAAACGCTGTCGCCGGCAATGGCGCGCAACGCATCGTCAATACCGTGAACGTCTTTAATCAGCTCCGCCTGCGGATTGGTACGCGGATCGGCGGTGAACAGTCCCTGCTGATCGGTCAGCAGCAGCAGCTTATCGGCTCCGGCCAGAATCGCCGCCAGCGCCGAGAGATTGTCATTATCGCCGACTTTAATTTCGGCGGTCGCCACCGCGTCATTCTCATTGATGACAGGAACGATGTTGTTGTCCAGCAGCGCGCGCAAGGTATCGCGGGCATTAAGAAAGCGCTCTCTGTCTTCCATATCCGCACGCGTCAGCAGCATCTGCCCGATATGGATACCGTAAATGGAGAACAGCTGTTCCCACAGTTGAATCAATCGGCTCTGCCCTACCGCCGCCAACAGCTGTTTCGAGGCTATCGTCGCCGGGAGCTCAGGGTAACCAAGATGCTCACGCCCGGCGGCGATCGCGCCTGAGGTAACGATAACAATACGATGCCCTGCGGCATGAAGCTGCGCGCACTGGCGAACCAGTTCTACGATATGGGCACGGTTCAGGCGGCGCGATCCGCCCGTTAACACACTGGTGCCAAGTTTTACCACCAGCGTCTGGCTGTCACTCATGATTCTCTGCCATTCAAAATTGGGAAAAATGATATCAAACGAACGTTTTAGCAGGACTGGTCCCGGTTGCCAACAGCCAGCGCACAAAGCATGAAATTTTATTGCGCAGGATCAGCAAGCGTAGCGGCAGATTTTGACGCATTGATTACAGAAACATAAAAACACTCTTTTTTAAAAATATTCTTACTTTGTCATAAAACGTTCATTGCCAGACGTTAAAAACCTTCCTGTCTTTTAACGGGGATCACACCCAGTGAATATTAGCGCGTACTTTTAATCAGGAATGAAAATGAAAAAGAGCACTCTGGCATTAGTGGTGATGGGGATTGTGGCGTCGGCATCCGTACAGGCAGCTGAAGTGTATAACAAGAACGGCAATAAACTGGATCTGTATGGCAAAGTGAAAGCCATGCATTACATGACGGATTATGACAGCAAGGACGGCGACCAAAGCTATATCCGTTTAGGTTTTAAGGGCGAAACGCAAATTAATGATGAACTGACGGGTTACGGTCGCTGGGAAGCAGAGTTCGCTGGCAATAAAGCTGAAAGTGATTCCAACCAGCAAAAAACACGTCTGGCCTTTGCCGGTCTGAAATTAAAAAATCTTGGCTCGTTTGATTATGGTCGTAACCTGGGCGCGCTGTACGATGTAGAAGCGTGGACCGATATGTTCCCGGAATTCGGCGGCGATTCATCTGCGCAGACCGATAACTTTATGACCAAACGCGCCAGCGGCCTGGCGACTTACCGTAACACCGACTTCTTCGGCGTCGTGGATGGACTGGATCTGACCCTGCAATATCAGGGTAAAAACCAGGATCGCGATGTGAAAAAACAGAACGGCGATGGTTTTGGTACATCCGTTACCTATGACTTTGGCGGTAGCGATTTCGCCGTAAGCGGCGCTTATACCAACTCCGATCGTACCAATCAGCAGAATCTGCAAACTCGCGGTACAGGCGATAAAGCAGAAGCCTGGGCAACGGGTTTAAAATATGATGCTAACGATATCTATATTGCGACGTTCTATTCTGAAACGCGCAATATGACGCCGATTTCCGGCGGCTTCGCCAATAAAACACAGAACTTCGAAGCGGTTGTTCAGTACCAATTTGACTTTGGTCTGCGTCCGTCACTGGGTTATGTGCTGTCAAAAGGTAAAGATATTGAAGGCGTCGGCAATGAGGATCTGGTGAATTATATCGACGTTGGCGCTACGTATTATTTCAACAAAAATATGTCCGCGTTTGTCGATTATAAAATCAACCAGCTGGATAGCGACAATAAACTGGGCATCAACGATGATGATATCGTTGCTGTCGGTATGGTTTATCAGTTCTGATTTAGGATAAAAAATGCCGGATGGGGTTGCGCCGCCATCCGGCATTTTACTGCTCATTATGCGGTTAATTTAACCGGCTCATCCTTAAAATCGTCAGCAGGCTCCAGCGCCAAATCCAGCGACGTTAACAACCCACGTAATTTTTCATGAAACTCACGTAAGGTGTATTCCAGTCGCTCTACCACTTCAGTCTCTTTCACCGGCACCGCCGTCCAGTTGCCATCTTTATCAAACAAACCAAACTGATAGCTGTAGGTAAAGCGTTTTTCCTGCGCCTCAAGCTCCATCCACCAGCCCCAGAACTCGCGTTTCTCAGGGGCGGGTTTCACGTTGACGCAAACAGCCAAACAATCGAAAAAAAAGCGATTATCTTCGCACTGCCCTTCCCGGATGTACGGGCCAAGCGCGGTGAATTTCTTGATCAATCTACTTTTCGGATGCCCACTCGGTAACGTCATTACGATCTCCTTAGGTGAAGCTCCTGTTTTACCAAATCGATAAAATTTAGCAAACTTTTAACACAATCTCTGATTGATCCACTTGGTTATTTCTTGCAGTCCTTTGTCAAAATTGCGATACACCGGGTTGAATGGAATCTCCAGCAGCTTACCGTCAGAAGATGACGAGGTGATTAAACGCGACTCCTCTTCCGGGCTAAACGGGTCATTTTTCCAGAACCCCGACAGCATTGGCGTCGGGCAGCGTCGACCGAGCAGTCCCTGCACTTTTAATGAATAGCGATTAAGCTCAACGCGCAGCGCTTCATCGGAAGCGTCATGCATCCCCAGGCGGCTGGCCAGAACGTCAAGATACATTTCCGGGACGCTTGCCTGACGCTGCGGGTCACTCAACAGCGCATGTACAACCGGTCCCAGGCAGGCCACCGCCTTCAGCCGTGACGACTCCAGATACGCCAGGCGTACCGCCACATTAGCGCCAAAACGGAAACCGAAGGCCGCCACGCGGGTGTGATCCACCCACGGGACATTAGGCAGCGCCTTTAATACATGCTGATGTAGCAGGCTGGAATCCTGAGTCAGTTTCCATTTTGATGAGAATCCGACCGACGGCATATCCAGCGTCAACATGGCAATACCGCGCGGAGCAAAGTAGCGCTCATACAGGGTGTAGTAGTCCGTTTGCATGGAATCGAGACCGCCGCACATCAGTACCGTCGGGAACGGCCCCTCGCCTTTTGGCATATGCAGGAAGCCGGTTATCGGCGCGCCGCCAGCGACCGCGAATTCCATCTCACGCAGCGTGCCCGGCAGCCGTTGAGCGGCTTCTTCATAGGCGCGATTGGCCAGAGCCTGCGCCTGCTCTGCCAGCTCATCGCCTTTCAGGTGCGGATAAGCGGCAATGTTGTACAGCGTAGAGGCATGCAGCCAGTGGCGCCCGCTCACCTGCGGATCCTCCTCCATAGACGCTTTCTGTTGCCATTCCATCGCCTGCTTTGCCCACTCATAGATCCAGTTCCCGCCACGATAACCAATGACCGTGTCGTAGAGCTCTTTATCCGTGCGTTCGGCTTCGCTCATCACGATACGCGCCTGTACTTCGAGGATTTCACGCGGATCGATGCCGCGCCAGATCCACATCAGGCGATTCACCATGCGATACCAGTGTGGGATTGTTTTGCCATCCAGAGCAGATTGTACGGACGGCTGCGCGCCGTGATTAAAACGACGAACCAGCGTAGACGTTTCAGGGTGTTTGAAGCGGGGTTTGAACAGGACTTCGCTGAGGTTAGCTTGTGACATTCTTGCAGCCTCCATGAATACTCATTAAGGCATAGTGTAACCTGATGGGGATTAATAAAGAACAACGCCCGGCATAGCCAGGCGTTGAAAGCGTTGCTGATTAGCGACCAGAGATCGGCGGGACAAACACTACGCCCATATCCCAAGGCTGCTCAATCCAGGTATCCTGAGGGATATCAACAATATAATCATTTACCAGCGGACGACCTGCCGGCTTAGCGAAAATAGTGACGAAATGCGCTTTAGGATACATTTCGCGGATCGCAACCGCGGTGCCGCCGGTGTCAACCAAGTCGTCGATGACGATAAAACCTTCACCGTCGCCTTCAGCACGCTTAAGCACTTTCAGCTCGCGCTGGTTGTCGTGATCGTAGCTGGAGATGCATACGGTATCGACATGACGAATACCCAATTCACGCGCCAGCAATGCGCCCGGCACCAGACCACCACGGCTAACGGCAATAATGCCTTTCCATTGTTCAGAAGGCATCAGGCGGCTTGCCAGTTTACGTGCATGGATCTGCAACATGTCCCAGGTGACGACGTATTTTTCGCTCATGTGAAGTGTCCCAGCCTGTTTATCTACGGCTAATTAATAAATTGAGGGTGAACCAGGTTGCGCGAGATTATAGAGATCTGACGCACTAAAAACCAGTGTTTCGCAGAATCCACGCCTCTTTTTGCATGCTTTATGCTAGCCGTCAGCGGAGAAAGTGGTATTCTCAATCGCATCGCGCAAGCCTGACTTGTGGTGTTTTTTATTCAGCTAACCCCGTGCCCTGCAAGCAAGTTTTGTAGGACATCGCCAAGGAGACTCAACGTGTCTGAACTGTCTCAATTATCCCCGCAACCGTTGTGGGATATTTTTGCCAAAATCTGTTCTATTCCTCATCCGTCCTACCATGAAGAGCAGCTCGCTGAACACATTCTGAGCTGGGCCCAGGAGAAAGGTTTTCACGTCGAGCGCGACCAGGTCGGTAACATCCTGATTCGCAAACCTGCCACTGCAGGCATGGAAAACCGCAAACCGGTCGTTCTGCAGGCGCACCTGGATATGGTCCCGCAGAAAAACAACGACACCGTGCACGACTTCACCAAAGATCCTATCCAACCTTATATTGATGGCGAATGGGTGAAAGCCCGTGGCACCACGCTGGGTGCGGATAACGGCATCGGTATGGCGTCCGCGCTGGCCGTCCTGGCGGATGACAACGTGGTACACGGTCCGCTGGAAGTGCTGCTGACTATGACCGAAGAAGCGGGCATGGATGGCGCGTTCGGTCTGCAGGCTAACTGGCTGCAGGCAGATATCCTGATCAATACCGACTCTGAAGAAGAAGGTGAGATCTACATGGGTTGCGCTGGGGGTATCGACTTTACCTCAAACCTGCCACTGTCCCGTGAGGCGGTTCCGGCTGGTTTCCAGAGCTTTAAACTGACCTTAAAAGGTCTGAAAGGCGGTCACTCCGGTGGCGAAATCCACGTAGGCCTCGGTAACGCAAATAAGCTGCTGGTACGCTTCCTGGCGGGCCACGCTGAAGAGCTGGATCTGCGTCTGATTGATTTCAACGGCGGCACGCTGCGTAACGCGATTCCACGTGAAGCTTTTGCGACCCTCGCCGTGGCTACTGATAAGGTTGATGCGTTAAAAGCGCTGGTTAACACTTACCAGGACATCCTGAAAAACGAACTGGAAGCCAAAGAGAAGAATCTGGCTCTGCTTCTGGATGCTGTTGCCAACGATAAAGCCGCGCTGACCGCACAGTCTCGCGATAGCTTTGTTCGTCTACTGAACGCCACCCCGAACGGCGTGATCCGCAATTCCGACGTAGCGAAAGGCGTGGTGGAAACCTCCCTGAACGTCGGTGTCGTGACCATGACTGACGATAATGTACAGATCCACTGCCTGGTTCGCTCGCTGATCGACAGCGGTAAAGACTACGTGGTAAGCATGCTGGATTCACTGGGCAAGCTCGCCGGTGCCAAAACCGAAGCCAAAGGCGCGTATCCTGGCTGGCAGCCGGATGCTAACTCTCCGGTTATGCACCTGGTTCGCGAAACCTATCAGCGTCTGTTCAACAAAACGCCGAACATCCAGATTATCCACGCCGGTCTGGAATGTGGCCTGTTCAAGAAACCGTATCCGGAGATGGACATGGTGTCCATCGGGCCAACCATCACCGGTCCGCACTCCCCGGATGAGCAAGTTCATATTGAAAGCGTCGGCCACTACTGGACGCTTCTCACTGAACTGCTGAAGTCGATTCCGGCGAAGTAAGTCTCTGTAATAAATGCCGGATGGCACTGCGCTTATCCGGCCTACATGCTGATTTGTAGGCCGGATAAGGCGTTTATGCCGCCATCCGGCAATACATCAGAGTCAAATCCCCA
This sequence comes from Citrobacter sp. wls615, assembly GCF_005281355.1. Taxonomy (NCBI): domain Bacteria; kingdom Pseudomonadati; phylum Pseudomonadota; class Gammaproteobacteria; order Enterobacterales; family Enterobacteriaceae; genus Citrobacter; species Citrobacter sp. wls615. The sequence goes on from NZ_SZXM01000003.1 coordinate 19,911, forward strand.
GCAGTAGCTGTCTTTCCAGCTGTGGATCCAGCAGCGTAACGTGTAATCCCACCAGCCTCACGCCCCGCCCTCCCCGACGTTCATCCCAGGTTTTGCGCGCCGTCGCAATTAAGTCATCTTTACTTAAGCGCGGCCAGACGTGCTCCTGCGTGGTTTGCTGAAAATCATTAAACTTGAGTTTTACTCCCTGCCGGGCGATCAACAGATCCGGTTTTACCTTTGCCAGACGTCGTTCCAGTTCAGGATAAAGCCGCTCAATGATCTCCTCACATTCAGCCCATTCATGAATATCTTCTGCCAGCGTACGCTCGACGCCGACTGATTTGCGCAGTCTGTCATTGTTGACGTCGCGCTCATCAATGCCCTGGCTGCGTTCCCACAACACGCGACCAAACTTACCAAAACGTTTGAGCAACATGGCCAGGTCGTATTTTTGAACATCCTCGCAGGTACGCAACCCCATCGCTTCCAGCTTAGCGGCAGAAACTTTGCCAACGCCGGGTATTTTCCCTAACGGCAGCGTTCTGAGAAATTCAGGAACATCGGCGGGGGTAATGACATATTGTCCGTTGGGTTTATTGAGATCGGAGGCTATTTTTGCCAGAAACTTAACCGGCGCAATCCCGGCGGAGGCGGTTAACTGTAGCTCGTTGAAAATCGTCTGGCGGATCTCCCGCGCTATCAGCGTGGCGGAACCGTGACAGTGAGCGCTGTCGGTCACATCCAGATAGGCTTCATCCAGCGAAAGAGGTTCGATCAGCGAGGTATAACGGGAGAAGATCGCCTGAATCTGGCGGGAGGCTTCTTTATAAGCCTCGTATCGACCAGGCAATAACGTGAGATGCGGGCACAGTTTTAACGCCATTCCGGTCGGCATTGCGCTACGCACGCCAAATTTACGCGCCGGATAATTGGCAGTGCTGATAACCCCCCGGCGTTCACGACTGCCGCCGATAGCAATGGGAATGTCGCGCAGGGCTGGATTATCACGCATTTCCACCGCTGCGAAAAAACAGTCCATATCAACATGTATGATTTTGCGCATCACTCGCCTCCCACAACACTGTTTAAGTATACAGTATTTTTATAGTGTGAGAAGTCTGATTATGCCTTACGCAGGACCATTCATAACGAAGCGCGCATCACACAGGTAACGCACAATATCCGTTTTCGTATGCTCCGCTGGATTGCCCGCCGTACTGACAAAAAGCTTATTCACTTTGCGAATCTTTGCTCGCAGCAATTTTTCGATCGTCATCAGGCGAAAGGCGTCATTTTCCACGCAGAAAAGCTCGTAGTCGCCCAGACGCTCTCCACAAATTTCACAATGATTCATCCAGTAACGTAGCCCGGTGGTTTTACTTTTATCCAGATAGTAATTGCTGGCTTTGATGTTCTTTTTTATCTCTTCAGGCAGAGAATTAATGTGGAACAGAAAGGTATTCCGTCGAATAGATTGCCAGCCTTTGCCATCCTGATCTTTTCTGATAAACCGGGTAAACATCACTCCGTGAATATGGGTAAGCTGGTGGCAGTTCCAGCAGTGCATCTTCGAGGTAATCACCAGATAGTACGGCGCGACGATGTTAAAACTATCGGTGTTGTAGACATAGTCACGAAGCGCCTCGTTTAGCTCATGGGGTTCGATGTACCAGATCCCGGAAACTTTGTCGAAATGCGCGCCCTGACAGGCCACATCCGTGACGTTATCAGTATGAATATCCAATGGAATAATATGGGCTATATCTATCATATTGCCTTCCTGCGGGATAATTTACCCCCACATTGCGTGGGGGACGGGGAACAGAATTAATGAGCGACGGGAGCAGAATGTTGGCGTAAAGAAGTCACCTGCTTTTGTTTGTCGAGCTTATCAACCAGTGGTTGCACAACCTTCTCGCCATGCTGACCAAAATATTGATACAGCGTATCGGAAGCGCTTTGCGTCAATACCATAATCTCAATGCGACGGTTGCCGGCGCTTTCCGGATTTTTCGCATCCAGCAGCATTTGGTCGGCCATAGCGCTGACCTGCATAACTTTATCCTGCGGCATTCCGGCATCTTCCAGCACACGACGGGCCGACAATGCGCGGTCGCCTGACAGGTTCCAGTTGTTGTAAATGTTACTCTTATAGCTCATCGCGTCCGTATGCCCGGTAATGATGATCTTGTTGTCCAGCGAGTCAAACACAGGGGCCAGCTCAACCAGCAGCGATTTAAAGAACGGCATAATTTTGGCGCTACCGCGTTCAAACATATTACGGTTCTGATCATCTTTAATCAGAACGCGCAACCCCTGAGGAACAATCTCCATTTCAAGGTTGGTCTCCATATGCGCATTGCGGGCAATGACGTTAATGTCGGTCGCCAGCTCGCCTAGCTCCTGGGCTGATTTTTGTTTCAGTAACGCCGTTTTCTCGTTCACGTCCAGCGCCTTTTTAGCGTTCTCTTCCGTGATCCTCGCCGTCTCCTGTGGATTCACGGTTTTATCAAGCTTGTTGCGCGTGACGTTTTTCTTCTGCGCGCCTGGCGCTATCGGCTGCTTGCCCAGCTTGTTCAACGGCGCCATACCGCCACCGTTAAAGATTGACTGACCATGCAGCGCCGCCACGATATTTTCACGGTCAGCCTTGCTGACGCTGTTCACAATCCACAGCGTCATAAACAGCGCCATCATCGCCAGCGTAAAGTCAGCAAAGGCGACCTTCCACGCCCCGCCATGATGACCTGCATGGTTCTTTTTAATTTGTCGGCGGATAATGGTGGTTTTCGCGCCGCGATCGCGACGATTTGGCCCCTTCCTCATGCTTATTCCTGCTCCAGCATCGCATTAACCCACGCATCCAGATTGGCGAAAGTGGGTTTAGAGGCCAGATGGAGAAGTTTACGGCCAGCATCGACCGCCAGTAGCGTCGGTTTACCGCCCGCTTGCGCCACCAGCACGGTACGAACGCATTCGAGCAGCGAATGCTCTGCCCGCGCCTGCTGTTCCATGGCGTTTGCCAGCGGGTCCATCAGGCAATAACAGATGAATACCCCTAAGAATGTCCCCACCAACGCCGCCGCCACTTTCAAACCGATAAGCGCAATGGAGCCATCGATAGACTGCATGGTGATAATAATCCCCAATACCGCAGCACAAATGCCGAATCCGGGCATCGCCTCGGCGGTACGCTGCAAGGAGCGCGAAGGGGTTAACAAAGACTCTTCGGCGGTATCCAGTTCCTGATCGAGGATCCCTTCCAGTTCATGGGCATCGATTTTTCCCATCGCCATCAGACGGAAATTATCGGCGATAAATGTCACCAGTCGCTTCTGAGTCAGCACCAGCGGGTATTTCTGGAAAATGGTGCTTTCTTCCGGCTGCTCGATATGCTGATCCAGCATACGCAGACCACCGTTCTGCACCATTTCCAGCAGCTCATACAGGCACATCAGTAGCTGACGCTGAAACTCCGGTCCCATTTTCTTTTTACTGATCACCCCTTTAATCTGGTGGGCGATCTCTTTCAGGACATGTACCGGGTTACCAATAATCATCGCCCCCAGACCAGCACCGACGATAATAATAATTTCTGCTGGCTGCCAAATAGCAATTAACTGCCCACCAGCCTCAAAGTAGCCGCCAAATACGCAGCCCAAAACCACTAATAAACCAAAAATCTTTTGCATTACGTCCTCCGCATGTTGATTCGGAATTGTTAGTCTGGATATAAACAATCACGAATCTTGTGCGTGATTTTTTTATTCATTTGACAAATTCGGGCTTCGGTCAGCCCTAATACCAGCGCGATCTCTTTTAAATTCATATCGTGTTGGTAATACATTGAGAGCACGAGACTCTCTTTTTCGCTGAGTTGGCTCAGGGCGTAACTCAACATTTCCTGGGTGACGAATTGCTCCTCAAGCCCCCGCCCTTCGAGCGGTGCAATCGGCATATCGCCATTCAGTAATTCATCCAGACTGGCCAGCGTTTCGGCGCCTTCCAACTGTTGATATTCCTGATAATCCTCAAACGATAATCCCAACCGGGACAACTCCTCCCATGAGGGTTCATGCCCAAGCTGTGTGCGCGCATCACGAATCAAATCTTTAATCTGATGGTATTTTTGCCTTAACTGGCGAGGCCGCCAGTCGAGGCTGCGCAGCTCATCCAGAATTGCGCCGCGTATGCGGTGGACAGCATAACCGGCAAAACCTTCGTCTGGCTGACCGTAGCGGCGAATCGCGTTCAGCAATCCCATCAGCGCCGTTTGTTCCATGTCCTGCCTGTCCATAACGCAGGTACATTGCGGCGCAAGTTGACGCACCACTTTGCGCACCAAAGGTAGATAAGCCTGTAAATAATGGCTCTCTTGCTTTGGCGTAAGCACGGGCGTGGCATTAAAGTCTTCTGACTCGTAAGCATCCTGTATCATGTTATTTCCTGGCTTGTCGCTTATTGGAACACGACTTTTTTCACCAATATGTCCTTATAAGGTGTCGCCATTTTGCGTTTCGCTAATTCGACTTTCAGATTCTCAAATACTTTCTTTCTGATATCGGAGATCTTCAGCGCCCGAATATCTTCATATTTCATATTCGAGAGCTCATCTACGGTAATACTTTGATAAAGCGGTTCGTCCTTCTTAATTTTTTCAGCGTCTTTCTCTGAATCAACGACCATTACCAGCTCAGCGACCATATAGCGATCGCCCCCTTCATCATCATGCAGCGTAACCACCGTTTCCGGCAGAGAGACAAAAATACTGCTGGATTCATCCTGGCTGTCTTCCGCTTCATGGGCAGGAACCTCTGCTGCAGCCGTAGTTCGCTTATTCATAGAATGATAAATGCCCCATCCTGCGCCCCCCGCAATACCCAGAGCCACAACGGAGCTGATCACACACGCGATAACAATTTTCTTCATCTTGCTCTTACACTTTGATCAGAATGGATTCGTTTTGTTGAAATTGAGGTTCATCGTTAAGCGTTAACGCCGACGTCACCTCATCCTGTTGATGACCTGACTGCTGCTTTTGCTGCTGTTGCGATTGCCCCTCGGAAGAGACCTGAACATTGACTTCCATGAAGTTCTGCGCCGTCAGGTGCTGGCGGAGGTTCTCGCTAAATTGTTGCAATGAGCGGCAGACATCGCTCTGATTTGCGCCGATGTGAACCATCAGCTTGCCTGCATCCAGTTGCACGGCGATTTCCAGTTTGCCCAGCGAAGGAGGATCAAGACGAATGGTTGATACCTGCTGTTGCTGACCAAGCTGGAACTGAATTCTGTCTTTGAGGAGCGCGGTGAGTTTCTCCCCGAGTTCCTCCGTTGACATCGTCACTGGCGAGGACGCTTGCGTTGACACGATGTTATGGTCAGTCAGCGGATTCACCGGCTGATTTCCCTGCGCCGCGGTAGTGAGCAAACTTTGCGTAGAGAGCGCCGGGTTAACCGTCACTCCAGCGGTTTTTCTCTCCACCACCGGGCGCGGACTGGCGTTCTGGGTTGCTTTCACCCGAGCAGAAATTTGTTGGGTGGACGAGAGTGACGCAGGCTCCGGCGCAATCGCACGCAGATCCTGGGCGGAAAACGTCGCCAGCTTAGCCTGTTGATCCGGGGTTGCTGGCGGCAAATCCTCACTGAGAGACGCCAATAACGTTTGCAGCTTAGGCGGCAGTGACGATAAGTCGGTTGTATGCTGCTCAGCCGATGGCGTGGACGCTTTTTCCGGCTGGGCCATGGCGCTCGCCAGTTGGCGCAGCAGCGATGCTCCCGAATGAGTGGTTTGCACCTGCGCCAGCATTTTCAGCATTTCACCATCAGGTTGCTTCTGTACTCCAGCAGGAGCCGCCTGAGTCGGTTGCGCCAGTAGCATCGCCAGCAATGCCTGCATGGCTGCCGGATTCGCATCGTCTGATTTATGTGCAGCCGCCGATGTCAGCTGATGACTCGGTTTTGCGCCAATCAGCCGCTCAGCCGCGGCGTTAAGCCCCGACTGGGGTAAAGAAAATGTGCCGCTGCTTGCAGGGGCCGCCGACGCCGAAATAGTCGCCTTTTCCGGTGTGGCCTCTGCCGACGCACTGACCGAGGCCAGTAATACAGGATTCATGCCTTCTCCGAAATTAAATTAACCATTGAATACGCCAGCATTCCTTCCTGGTTTTGCTGATGTTTCTCCATACGCGCTTTGAGTTCTTCCGCACGCTGCGTTCGCCGCGCAATTAATGCCTCAAACGCGACCAGCAGTCTGCTCTTCACTTCCCGTAGCGACTCGGCGTCAGTTTCCCAGGCAGCATAGGCATGAAAGTCACGCATCGCCTGCTGATGCAGCCCCGGTAATCGACGCCACCGTTTTTGATCCAGGGCATCGTTCATCGCCGCCACCAGGGCATAAAGCTGCTGTTGTTGACGCTCTCTTTCCATCGCCTTATCCAAGTTTTGCCGACAGACCTTCCCAGCCTGTGCGCAGATTCGTCAGGATAAGGATCACTTCATCGATTTTTTCTAATGACATTTCACCGCTGGCCTCATACAAGCGATAAACGCAGTGGTCATAAAGCCGGGAGAGATTCACCACCAGCTCGCCGCCTGTTTCAAACTCCAGCGAGCTGGTTAAGGCGTTGAGAATATCGATACATTTATTAATGCTCTGTGCTTTACGCTCATAGCGTTTGTTCTCAATATGGCTTTTGGCGCGTTCCAGTTCATCCATCAAACCGGAAAACAGCACCAGCACCAGCTCTAAAGGCGATGCAGCTGCCGTACGGGCAGCAAGATCCATCTCTTTGTATTGCGCATAACCATCCTGTGTGTCGTACATTTATTTGTTAATCCTTCTGCGAACTCAGCCGATTACATAAACGCGGCCATACTGATTTTCATTGAATAAACCTCAACCAGCGTGTTGGTATATTCTTCGACATAGCGCTCATAGTTGGTGTTATAGGTTTCGGTCAGTTGATCGCCTTCATCCGAAATTTTGTTCTGCTGGTCAGTGATATTTTGCTGGCGCATCGTGATAATGCCGTTGCTGGAATCAAGATAACTGTCCATTAGATCGTCCATCTGCGCGACCATGCTGTCATCGCCGACAAAAATTGAGGTCAACCCGTCCGGATTTTCTTCCATTTCTTCGCTGAACTGAGTGGAGTCAATCTGCAGGTGGCCGTCGGAATCCAGCGTGATGCCATAGTCGACAATCGAGACACCGCCATATGAAGCGTGAGCAATATCATCCATTTGGTTTGCCAGAGACTTCATCCCCGCATCACCGGCAAAAACCCCGGCTGCCGTGTCGTCATCGCCGTAGCTGGTGAGAGAGTCAATGGTGTCGATCAGCGTGTTATAAGCATCGACAAAGGTCTGCACTTTTGCCTGAGAACCACTGGAGTCTTCAGCAACAGTAAAGGTGGTTACATCGTTCGGATCGTCAGGGTCGCTGACCTCTGAAAAAGTCATGGTTACGCCGGGGATCACATCTTCAAAGGTGTTAGTGCTGCTTGTAATGGCGGGGCCTCCCGCATTACCCAGATGAATTTCAGCGTCCTGCGCCTCTGTGACGTTATTTTTGCTGGCGACAATCTGATCAGAGAAAGAGGTGTTTCCCGTTACGCTTACTGAGAATTTGCTTTGCGCTCCCGTGGAATCGGAAGTCAGCATGATGGTGGTTGTCCCGTCGGTTTTGACCAGTGCCGCCGACACGCCGGGGTTATCGTCCGAGTTATTAATCGCATCAACTAGTTCGCTGGCATCAATAAAGCTGTCGCCATCCTCATCGGCAGACGCGAGATCGATATCCATGGTCGTACCATCATCCATCGTGAGCTCAAACGTGCCGGTTGCGCTAAAGGTATCGTCACTCATGCTGAAGGTCGTCTGCTGCGCCTGCGCCAGTTTAGTGACATAGAATGAATAGGTTCCCGCCTGCGCCTGCGAGTTTGCTGATACCGTATTCGCCTCATTATTCGAGGTTGCAGAAAACGTCAGTGGGCCGTCAGTGTCGCTGTTAAGCGCGTCTATTGCTGACTGAAAGTCAGTGAGCGCCGAACTTAACGAGTCCAGCCCGTTACTCTCTGCATCCAGCTCGGCCTGCTCGTTCTGCAAGTTTGCTGCCTGAGTGGCAATATCTGCGTAGGCAAATTCTTGTGCCATCTTTTGGATTGGGCTAGTAAAACTCATGGTAAATGACTCCGTGCGGCGTTATTTTTTATTTTGCAAAATACGTGCCAATATAATTAGTTATTTAAATTCAATTAATTGCAAAATCAGAGGAAACCGGCCTTCCGCAATTCAGGAAGGGATTCAGACATCTTCTTTGTGGAGGAAAGCACAACACCGCCAGTCGGCGGTGTTGTGAATGGCGTCATTTCACCACTTAACGGAATTACTGCAGCAGGCTGGAAACCATGCTGGACATGCTGTTGGACTGTTTTAGCATAGTGATACCGGTTTGCATCAGAACCTGTTGCTTAGTCATGTTCGATGCTTCCGTCGCGTAGTCGGTATCCATAATGTTACCGATGGCGACTTCCGTGTTGTCCTGCATGCTGGTCAGGTTGGCGGCGGTATCGTTCAGACGGTTGATAGACGCACCCAATTTGGACTGGATAGCGGCTACGTTATCCATTGCGCCCTGAACGGCGGTAATGGTGTCAGTCGCACCAGAAGCCGTCATTAACTCACTGCCCGCACCACTCGCGGTCGGCGTGCCATTCGTCCAGTCATCATCAAAGCTCACGCTCAGGTCAGAGAGAGCGCCTTCCAGACCACTCAGTTGTGTGGAAATATCAACTTTCATGGTGTCTGAAGCTTCAGCACCCACCTGGAACTGGACAGCACCATTAAACAGACCGGCAGTACCGGTATTGCTGTTAGATGCGTTACCAAACAGGTTAGTACCACCGTAAGTGGTGTTTTCCAGCATATCAGACATCTGCTGACCCAGTTCGTCGTATTCGTCCTGCATCGCCTGCAGATCATCAGTGCTGTAGGTTCCGTTCGCTGCCTGCGTGGACAGGTCTTTCATACGACCCAGCACGTCGGTCATCTCATCAAACATGCTGTCTGCAGTCTGCAGCATCGCGGTTGCGTCCTGGATGTTACGCAGCGCGACGGTCATACCATCGGACTGGGAGGTCAGACGACTGGCAATTTGTTTGCCCGCAGCATCATCCGCAGAAGAGTTAATACGGTTACCTGTCGCCAGACGTTCCATGGAAGTAGACAGGGATGCGTTGCTTTTGTTAATGGCGTTTACTGCTGCCATTGAGGCGGTATTTGTATTAATCGATAACATGGTACTGCTCCTTGGGAATAATCGTTTTCGTTTCGATACTCAGTAAAAACGACCACTCGTTCGGAAAACTTAAAGCGCGGCGAAAAAAAATTTATAAGCCTATAACCTCCTTATCGAGGGGAGACACAAGAACCACAGCGCTATTTTAGCTATCCGTGCTTTAGCATTCAAAAGGCATCATTTAAGCAAGAACTAACCCATGATTTAATTAAAAGATTATTAGAAATATCTCATCATGGGTTGATTGATTACACACCTGAAGGGTTAACCTTATGATAAAGATAAGATTGTACTCAATCAAGAGTGCATTAAAGTATCGTACCCAGGCTTTATTTTACATTTCGTTGCAAATAGCCTGTATTTTTATATTGTGAGTCTCAGGTACTTTCGTTACATTTCAAATCCTTTTTTGGACAGCATAAAAAATACTCAACAGCGATTCGGCTACAGCTTTACAGCCAGAAAGACATTTCAATTTCTCCAGAATTTTAATGCACTGATTTTTAACGGTGTGACACCAGGGATATAAAATCTTGCACAGGTACACAAAACGATGAGTATCGTAGTCAACAACTGGCGGATGGATTCCTCGCTTAATGCGTTAATCCATTGTGAAACAGGTGAGATACGTCGCCTGGGCGAATACCATTTTATTCTGTTAGAGACATTAGCTAAAAATGCCGATGTGGTTTTATCTCGGTCGTATTTAATGAGCGCGGTATGGAAGAATCGTATCGTTGGTGGAAATAGCCTGCCGACAGCCATTCATGCCCTACGTGTTGCTATCGACGATGACGGCAAGCAGCAGGAAATTATAAAAACCATACCCAAAAAAGGGTATTTATTTAATAAAAACTACCTCACTGAAACTATTGACCTTAATGAAACTGTGGCTGATGACAGTACTATTGATGAAGCCGAGAAGCGTACCGAGGTTATTGAACCCCTTACGCTTGTTGAAACGCTTCCGTCAACAACTCATGGGGAAATACCCTTACTTAACAGTCAACTATTGCCGAGAAGCCAGAGAAAAACTACCATCAGACGGCATCCTTATCGCGCCGTTCTGATTACCTTACCCGTTATCGTTATCGCGCTGTCGTTGTTTATTTTAATCTCTTATTTTAAAGCACCATCTGTCACTAAAACGGAAGAAGCTCCACAACTGGTTAAAGAGACGCTTGAAAATGCCAACCGTGTTACCGTATATCAACTGTACGACTCAGGTGAGAATAAGAAATCGTCATCGTTTGTTTCACCGCATATTCTTCCCGGTATAGCGCAGCTCAACCCATTGTTGGTAAGCCATAATGCCTCGATGACCTTGTATTATCGGGTTTCACTGAACAAACTTGCCCTTGATATTGTGCTTAGTAATCAATGCAATGACAAATGGCAGTTAGCGCTGAGTTTTGATAACTGGCTAAATAAAGATAATGAAATGAATGGTATTTTAATTAAAGAAGTGGAGAAAATGTTAAATGAAATGCCAAAATGCAAATAATTTCTTTTTCCCTGGCCTGTCTGTTTTAACGCTATTTTTCACTTTTATCGCGCATGCCCATATTGAAAATACAGTTATTGCCAATTACGATCTTAATACTGGCAAAAACGTACATTATGAACTCATTACGAGTCCACTGAACAAAAACATGACCGTCACTCTCGTCCCGCTGGAGCAAAATAACAAAATGCCATCCACGTTTAAGATCGCATCGTGCATAAATCATTATGCAGGTTCATCTAAACAAGGGGAGTTTCACTTTAGTACCACCAAAACCGATCAAAACGATTCCCGGCTGGCTAATTTCGGGGTATTTGTCTCTGAACACAACCTGCATACGTGGTGGCTTCATTTAAACCCACAGCAAAATTTGCTTTTTACACGGGATGTTGGAGGTCTGTTAATCACAGACCCCACTGTATTTAACTTCTCAACAAATGCATGTCAGCAGAATTAACTTAATAAACTACGGACAGTCTGGCTGGAAAGTCGGGCTTGTCCATTTACCGCCTGTGCTAATACCTGATAATTGTGATTAGCATGATCCAATACTCCCCCCAGTGATTCAGAGGCTTTCACCGCACTCTCTGCCTGTGGAAAACGCGCCATACCGTCAATCAGTTGCCGGCCCTTTTCCTGCTGGGCAGCCATTTGCGCACGTTGATCGCCAATAATATCCAACGCCTGCTGTAATCCGTCCTGAGTCCGGGTTCCGCCCTGTGCTATATACTGTTGAAGCTCCTCTGAACGTGAGGGATCGGCAAATTTTTTCAGCGGGGTAAACGCTGATGACTTCGCACCGACATCGCGTACGCTCAGGGTTTGTTGGATCTGCGGCCACTGCTTTTCCGTGGTGGAGAACGTTAACGTGCCCTGCCGATCGTGCACCTGTACGCCGACGCGACGCAGCGCGTTGCTCATCATTATCTTGTACTGGCCTGGATCCATATCCTCACTCACCACCACCGCCGAGTGCTGCGTTTGCCGCCCATCGGAAACACTAAACATGCGCGAGCTTATGGCATCTGTTTGCAGCATCTGCGCCAGCTCAGGCGCGTGAAAGGTCACTCGCGCCTCGCCCTGCAAAACCGGACGCAGTTGCCTGTCCACCGCGCCGCCGGATAACGCCGTTCTTTTATCCAGCCACTGGGTAAGTTGGGCGCCCTTTTGCTGCTGCGTCTGCCCGCCACGGCGCGAGGCATGGCGATAATCCAGCAAATGCTGCTCCAGTTGTCCCAGATAGTGATCGGCCTGCTGCAGCGTGGTGAGCTGATCGTTAAGCTGCACGCTATAGCGCTGAGGCCGGGTGGTAATAAGCGGTGAGGCCGGGTAATCACTCGCCGTTGCGGGTAACTTTTGACGGACAGGGGCATTCTGCGCAACGGTATGCTGTTGCACAGAAGAATTAAGCGCTCCGCTACCGGAGAGTGATGTTGTATTTAAACCGACCTGCATACTATTCCTGAGCTACTGCTAACTGTTAAATCACACTGAAAAGGTTCAACTCACTCACTTTGGAGTAAGTTTTTAAGGTGGCTTCCATCGCCATTTCCAGACCGGTAAAGGTTATAGAAGCGGGGCCATAATCCAGATCGCTCAACTGGCTAATAAGCTGATCGTTGGACGTTGAGATATCCGTTTGAGCACCGCTTAGCATAGTCATCGTATTCTGCGTTTCACCAATGGTGGCGATGGAGGCATTGAGTTCATCAGAGGCCACGTCTACCGTGTCGATGGCATTCTGAATATCGCTTTGCACCTGCGGATCGGCGGGGTCAACCGACGGATCCTGTAGTTCTTTCGATAATGACGTTAAGGTGTTCAGCACATCCAGGCTATCGCCGAAGAAGTCGCTGACGGCCACATTGGTATCCACCTCGACACCATTGGAAACCGTGGTCTGGCGATGCTCGCTATTACCCTGGTAGGTATAGCTATCAGTCACGCCATCACCGTCATCATCCACCGCGACAATCGGCGGCCGATCGTTCACCGTGCCGCCAAACACATAGTGCCCGTCTTCATCCTGGTAATTGAGCGCCGCCACCATCGCTTCGGTCATTGACTGGATATCCTGCCCCAGGCTGGATAATGACTCGGCGGTATTGGTGCCGTTCGCGGCTTCCAACAGATCGTCGCGAATCGCCAACAGATCGTTATTAACGCCATCGAGAATAGATTCCTGCTGGCTCATCCCCGCCGTCGCGGAATCAATATTCGTTTGATATTGGTCGAGGGCCGATTGCTGGCGGTTAAGCTGGGTGATACGGGTTGCAGCGATAGGATCATCTGACGGCAACAGAATGCTTTTGCCCGTCGCCATTTGCGTAACGACGTGCGACAAATCGCTGGAAAGGTTATTAAAACTCTGCGTCATAGACACATAGGATTGTTGGGTAGACACTCGCATGATAATAGCCCTCCAGGTTAGCTACACATTTCCAGTACAGAATCGAAAATATCAGCACCTGTTGAGATGACTTTCAGGTTAGCCTCGTAAATCTGCTGGTAGGTAATAAGGTTGACCGCTTCTTCGTCCATGCTGACGCCGCTCACGCTGCTCTGTTGATTCTGTGCCTCGGAGTACACGTTGGCGGCGGCTTCGGCTTCCGTCTGGTTTTGCTGGCTGTAAATACCGATGTTACTGATGATCGATGAACAGGCTTCGCCCACGGTTACGCTGCCGAGGCCTTCTATATCCAACGGTTCGGTCGAGATGTTGATTAGCGCCTGCAGGTTATCGCTGTTACCGCTTTCGTCTGGCGAGCTGGAAAATGCCAGTTCATCGGCGGTGATATCGGGATTGACCTCCAGCGGACCATCCGATGAGTTTTCGTCATAAATAAACAGCGGTTCGCCGGGATTCCCGTTCAGGTCATAGCCCTGCGCCAGCTGAGTGTTTACCGCATCGGCAAATTGCTCCGCCATGCTGTTAATCGTTCCCGTCAACGGCGTCAGTATTTCATTCTGATAATCAAACAACGCCCCCAGCGAACCGCCGGTATCGGTGCTCATGGATGAGGTGGTTCCGGCAAACGTCAGCGACATACTCTGCGTACCGTCGGCGTTGGTATCCAGTTCGATGGTGGAACTCTCCTGCCCGCTGACCAACGGCTGACCGTTTTGCAGCGTGACGTTATAGTTTCCTTCATCATCGATATTGACCTGAACGTCCATGATACCGCTGAGTTGTTCGACCATCTGATCGCGGGCGTCGTACAGCGCCGAGGCGTTATCACCGTTGGCTTCAGCTTCCGCAATTTGCTGATTATAACTGGCAATACCGGTAGTCAGGGTGTTCACCTGCGCCACCATCGCCTGCTCCTGGCTGACGATCTCGCTGCTTTGCGAGTCGATATAATCGAGGGTGTTATCCACGCGCAGCGCCAGCGCGCCGGACTCGCTGATCACCTGTTCACGCAGGGCGGAATCATCCGGGCTGGTGGTGGCTTCATTTAGCGCCGCAAAAAAGTTATCAAAACCCCCGCTCAGGCTACTGTTATCATCACTGAGGACGGTTTCCAACTGCGTTAAATACTCTTGCTGGGTGTTGTAATAGCCATAATCGCTGGCGGCATACCAGACCTGGTTAACCTGATACTGGTTTGAGACCCGGCGAATACTGTCGACCTGCACCCCGTTACCCGCGCTGTTCGCCGAACCGGAGCTGGCGCCTATGGTACTGGTCATAGCAACCTGCCGGGTGTAACCGTCAGTCATGGCGTTGGCCGTGTTTTGCGCCGTTACGTTAAGCTCCACCTGCGCAGTCGATGCGCCGCTGTAGCCAATGTTAATCATGTCCATCAAAGCGTCCTCGCCGGTCAGTTACCCGGTCTGTCATTAACAACCTTGCCGATTAAGAGCGGCGAAAAAACCGCAGTTCTTAAGCCGCCGCGCAATCTTTATCCTTTGTGATGAGGGGAGAGTTGTTTGACGATCATCTCCGCAATGCCAATGCCGTGCTGTTGGGCAAGACTGTTGCACAGCTGATCATCATAAAATCCCTGCATCATGCGTACCGAGTCACTGTTAAACGGGTTATCTTTTGAATCGAATATCTCATTGGTTTTACGCATCTCTTTCAGCATGTTGCGTAAGAAGATGGCTTCGAACTGCTGGGCCGCTTTCTGCAAATCGTTATCTTTGATTTTGGGGCCCATTAACGCATCGCTGCCGTCAATCCCCCCGCTATGATTCACCTTAATATCGGCCATTAAATCACCTCCAGATCGGCATCCAGCGCCCCGGCTTCATGCAGGGCCTGTAAAATAGACATAATGTCGTCTGGCGTGGCTCCCAGGCTGTTGAGCGCATTAACCAACGTTTTCAGACTGCTGGATTCAGGCAGCGTAATCATCCCCGGACGGGCATGATTCACCGAAATATTGCTTTGCGGCGTCACCGCCGTACGGCCACCGGCAAAAGCGTTCGGCTGGCTGACGTTGCTGCTTTCATTGATAGAAACCGTCAGACTGCCATGCGATACCGCCGCCGCATGCAGGGCAATACCATCGCCCATAACGACCGTACCGGTACGCGAGTTAAACACCACCCGTGCCCGGACTTTTTCTGCCTGCACCTGGACGTCATCTAACTGAGACATAAAGGCAACGCGCGCCCCGGGGCTGGTTGGCGCGCGGACGCTGACGTTGGTTGAGCTTTGTGCTGTAGCAATACCGCCAAACGACGCGTTGATTGCCGCCGCAATATTGTTGGCATCTTTGAAAGAGGGACGTTTCAGGTTAAGCGTGATGGTATCGCCCATCTGGAAATCGCTGGGAATTTCACGTTCGACCGACGCGCCGTTCGGTATCAGCCCGGCGGTGGGGGTATTCACGGTGACGCTGGAGCCGCTGGCGCCGGTCGCGTTCATCCCGCCGACCACCACGCTCCCTTGCGCAAGGGCGTAAACCTCTCCGTCCGCGCCGTGTAATTGGGTGAGCAGTAATGTACCGCCGCGCAGGCTTTTGGCATCGCCAATCGACGAAACCGTGACGTCAATGGTCTGCCCACGCGAGTACATGGGCGGCAGCGTCGCGCTGACCGCCACCGCCGCAACGTTCTTCACCTTCGGATCGATTTTGCTCGGCAGTTGTACGCCAAACTGGCGCAGCATGTTGGTGATCGTCTGGTTAGTGAATTTGACCTGGTTTTTATCTCCGGTTCCGTCCAGACCGACCACCAGACTGTAGCCGACGAGTTGGTTTTCCCTGACCCCCTGGACGTTAACCAGCGACTCCAGAGATTGCGCCTGCGCCGCGCCTGGCAGCGCCAGGCTCAGGGCGATAACGATGCCGTTTAACGCCTTCATCCAGCGCCCGCTTAAGTGTTGCATATCAAAATCCTGCATTAGATCGGGAAGAGAGGATGGTTAAACAGACGCGTCAGCCAGCCCGCCGCATTGGCATCGCTCAATGCGCCACGACCCGCGTAGGAGATCCGTGCATCGGCAATACGCTGCGATGAGACGGAGTTGTCGTTCTGAATGTCATCGGCGCGTACCAGACCGCTCAGGCGAATGTACTCATCGCCCTGGTTAAGGGTGAGCCATTTTTCGCCGCGAATTTCCAGAATGCCGTTCGACTGCACCGAGTGTACCGACACCGTAATTTCGCCGCGCAAACTGTTTTGCTGCTGCGAGGTCGCCGTCCCGTTGAAATCGCGATTGGCATCCACGGAAGCGGAAAGGTTATCTTTGGTATGTCCGAAAAGCGTCGGCGCGCCGATATCGACGGTATTGTTTTTCCCGAAATTGGTTTTCGCCTGTTTGCTCGACTGGGTAGATTCCTCCAGCATCACGGTCAGGATATCGCCCACCCGATAGGCGCGGCGGTCCGCCGTCAGCGACCAGTTATACCCCGTTTCAAACACGCCCCCCGCTCGGCCATCCGCCGTTGGCGGCGCTTCCGTTTTGGGAGGAGCAAAGAATTCGTCATTTTTTTTGACCAGTAGGGCCTGCGATTCGCACCCGCTTAACAAGGGAAGCAGTACCATCAGCCAGAGATAATTTTTCACGTTCTGCCTATTTCTGCCGGATGGAACTGTACCATCCGGCATTTCACATTCTTGGGTTACAGTGTCTGACTAATAAACTGCAGCATATCGTCTGCCGCAGAGACCATTTTGGCGTTCATCTCATAGGCGCGCTGTACGGTGATCATCGCCACCATTTCGTTGACGATGTCCACGTTCGAGCCTTCCAGCGCTTTATCCTGTAACGTTCCCAGGCCATCTTCCCCCGGAATACCTTCCGTCGGTTGACCGCTGGCCGCCGTTTCCAGATACAGGTTGTCGCCTTCGGCTGAAAGCCCGGCCGGGTTGGCGAAATTCACCAGCGTCAGTTGCCCCAGTTCGGTAGGGTCACTGTCGCCGGGCAGGATTGCCGTCACGGTGCCGTCAGGTGAAAAAGCGACTTGGGTGGCCCCTGCAGGTACATCAATTTCTGGCTGTAGCGGCAATCCCTGGGCGTTGGTTAGCACGCCGTCGGCATTAACCTGCATATTGCCGTCACGGGTATACGCAATATCTCCGTTCGCCTTTTGCACCTGCCAGAATCCCTGCCCCATGATGGCCACGTTCATCGTATTGTCGGTGGTTTCTACATTCCCTTCGGTGAAGGTTTTTTGCGTTCCCACAATACGAACACCGCTACCGAACTGCATACCGGTCGGCATGATGTTGTTTTGATCGAGCATGGCGCCCGGCGCTTCCTGAGTCTGATAAAACAGATCCTGGAACATCACGCGGTCGCGCTTAAAGCCCGTGGTATTGACGTTGGCGATGTTGTTAGCAATCGCACTCATCTCAGCATCCTGCGCCGACAGGCCGGTTTTACTGATCCATAACGCTGCGTTCATAAAACTTTATCCCTGATTAAAGGCTACGACTCAGGAGCCGCGTAGCAGCCTGTTACCTGAGTCGCTGAGATCTTCAGCCGTTTTCATCATCTTGATTTGCGCTTCGAACTGACGGTTCATCGCGATAGATGACATCATTTCGCTCACCGCAGACACGTTACTGCCTTCCAGAAAGCCGCCGCTCACTTTGATGTTCTCATCGCGCTGTGCCGGTACGCCGTCCGCCGTCACCAGCATCCCTTCGCTATTTTTCGCCAGATTGGCGACCGGAATATCCACCAGCTTCAGGCGATCGATATCCATCGTTGCAGTGACATCGCCATCGTCAGGTGTGACGGAGAGCGTGCCGTCGCTGCCGAAAGAGGCAATCGCGTTTGGCGGTAAAATAATCGGGCCGTTATCCCCGAGCACCACGTTACCGTCGATGGTCAGTTGCCCCTGATCGTCCTGCTGAATATTGCCGTTACGGGTGTATACCTCGTTTCCGGCTTTATCCTGCACGGCGATATAGCCGGATCCCTGAATAGCAACATCAAGCGGGCGTTCGGTTTTTTCCGCCACGCCGGTGCTATCATTGACGCCGCTGGGACTCTCCTTCGCCATAAAACGCGTATCGAAACCACCGCCTTTTACTTTGTCATTGCTCGCCATCGCCATATCCGCGCGAAAACCATTGGTGTTAACGTTGGCGAGGTTATTGGCGCTAATTTGCTGCTCCAGCAGCGTCTGGGTGGCGCCGCTCAGTGCGGTATAAATCAACCGATCCATTTCTTAGCCTTACATCGCCTGGAAGAGAGCCTGATCCAACTGCGTACTGGTGGAAATCACCTTGGTGTTCGCCTGGTAATTACGCTGGGCGGTCATGAGATTGACCAGTTCGTTGGTGATATCCACGTTGGAGCTTTCGAGCATGCCGGAGGAGAGCGTGCCGCAAGAGCCGGAGCCAGGTGTGCCAATCAGCGGCGTGCCGGATTCGCCCGTCTGTACCCAGGCTGTACCGCTTACCGCTTCCAGCCCGTTCTCATCCGGGAAGGTCGCGAGCACGACCTGACCCTGCAGCATGCGTTCGCCGTTGCTGTAGGTGGCGTAAACTTTACCGTCGTCATCAACCTGTACGCCGTTTTGCGTCGCGGAGGCATAACCGGTGGCGGAGTTGGTCGTCACCGAGAAATCAGAGCCGTACTGAGTACAGTCTGAATAATCGACGGTCATTGAAATCGGCGCAGCTTCATCAGTAGTGAACGTGATGGTTTGCGGCGTTGTTGGCGATGTCAGCTTACCGGTATTCTGATCAAAGGTCAGTGTGGTCGGCGGTACGCCGCTCTGCGCCTCACCATCAAAGGTGTACTGCACTTCCCAGGTGTTATCTGCGGTTTTAGTAAAATACTGGCTAACCGAGTGCTCATTACCCAGCGAGTCATACACGGTGGTGGTGTAGCTGTCGGTGTAGGTGTCGCTGTTGTTTGGGTCAAATTTGACCCCATCTACTGGGGGGGTCGCCGAAGGATCGCCATCACGATCAATAATCTCATCACTGGCATCAAAGTTTGCCGTGAAGGTCATGCTGTCGGTGGCCTGCGCCGGGATGTTGCCGGTTTTAATCTGGATATCAGTGACGGTACCGGTTTGCAGCGTGCCGCTGTCATCAACCGGATAACCTTGCAGGTAATCACCGGACGCATTGACGATATAACCGTTTTTATCCGTCACAAAAGAACCGGCGCGGGTATAGGAGATGTTCCCTGCGCTGTCGCACATGACGAAAAAGCCATCATCGTTAATGGCCAAATCCAGCGCATTGCCGGTGGAAACCATCGAACCACCGGTGGAGATACTTTGTGCGGAACCTGCCACGCTTACGCCCATCGCCTGTGTCCCGGCGTACATGGCGGAGAACTGGGTAGTCATTGATTTATAACCGACCGTCCCGGAGTTAGCGATATTGTTACTGATACCGTCCAGTTGTTCGTTGACGGCGTTTAGCCCCGTCGCTGCAATTTCATAACTCATTGTTTCTTCCTGTAATGTAAACTAAATCAGAGCACTGTATTGCTGTCGGCGTTATCGCTGCCGTCGTTAGTATCTGGCGGCGTGGTGTCATCAGTGCTATCCGGTACGCCAAACTGGGTGATCATGGTGAATGGCACTTCGCCAACGCCGTCAACGTTGAGCACCGGCGTGCTGCCATCGAGCGGAATACGCACATCTTCCACCTTGCCCGTCACCTCAATCGGCACTTCCTCTTCCCCGGTATTGGTCACCACGGATACGCTGTAATCGCCCGGCGGGATGCCGTAATCCGCAGGATTGATGTCGAAGTCCACCTGGCCGGGTCCGACGGAGGTTTCACCTTCCGGGATCAGCGACACGGTGTAGTCATCACCCGCTTCATCGGTAAAGTGCAAATCCACATCGGTACAGCTGTCATCCAGCGTGACGCGCCCCTGAATCTCCTTGCTGTTATCTTCGATATCCAGCGAGGTGGTTTGCACCATGATGTCGTCGCCGACCATATTCCCCAGCGCCATCACCTGAATGTTGCTCATCAGCACGGCGTTGGTGTTGGCCTGGACGCTCATCTCTTCCATCATGGCGACCTGCGCCATTGAGGAGAGCTGATCGATATAGGCCGTAGGATCGGTGGGATCGGTTGGATCCTGATTTTCGATTTCCGCAACAAATAAGGTCAGGAAGGTTTCCACCCCTGAGGTTTCCGTCGATACCGTCGTCGTTGGGGTATTAGTCGTGTCGCTGGTATCCGTCGTTGACGACGTGGCAGAAGAACTGCTGTCTCCCACATTAGAGCTTTGCGCTGTGGCGCCGACGTTATTTTCAGCAACGGCCGTCGGCTTCTCCTGAGAAGAAGCCAGCGCCTGAGATTGGGCATACAGAGCCAGGGTATTCATTACACTTCTCCCAGTTTGAGTAAGCTTTGCTGCATACTTTTGACGTTATTCAGCACATCAACGTCGGTTTCAAAATCACGTGACGCTGACATCATGTCAGCCATTTGCTCGACCACGTTGACGTCCGGGTACCAGACAAAACCATTCTGGTCCGCCATTGGGTGATGCGGCTCATAACGTTTCACCGCCCCGCCGCTTTGCATGACGTCCTGTACCTGTACGCTGGCGCCATCAATGGCGTGACGGTTATGTCCACCTATCAGGCTATTGTTGTAAACCGCGGCAAAAACCGGACTGCGCGCCTTATAGGCCTGCGCCTCGCTGCTGGCAGGAGATTCCGCATTCGCCATGTTGCTGGCGACGGTATTCAGACGGATGGTTTGCGCCGTCATCGCCGAGCCGGAAATCTGGTAAATATCAGTAAACGACATGGTTATTTTCCTTCAATGGCCTCTTTGATACCGCTAAGTTGCAGGTTCAAAAAGGTCAGACTGCTTTGATAATCCATACTATTTTGTGAAAACCGGGCCTGCTCGGTATTCAGCTCTACGGTATTGCCATCCTCTGAAGGCTGCATCGGCACCCGGTACTTCACGTCCACCTCGGGTGGAACATTTGTGCGACTTGCCCGTTGCATCTCAGCGGCAAAATCAATATCTTTGGCTTTGAAATTTGGTGTATCGACGTTTGCCAGATTCGCAGTCAGTAGCTCGGTCCTCTCAAGACGTAACTTCACTGCCTGCGGATGTACACCCAATGCCTGCTGAAAACTGATTCCCATTTCTTGCATCACTCCTGCGTAGATATCGTTGTTATTAGCAATATATATGCCAACTTTTAAGTGATTGATGAGAAATGACTTTATGAAACTCCCCTCCTATGTAAGGAAGCCTTCTTTCCCCTTTGCCGCGGAAATATTGCTGGCTATATGCTGTGTATTACCCGTACATGCCGCCGTCCACCCCATTCAGCACAGCGCCCGGGAACAGATCAACGCACTGGTCCTGACAGCGGCTGCTCATGAAATTGACGCGCTGGCACAAAAGCAGCAGTGGCAGGACTATCGCTACACGTTCAATATCTATATCCCCTCAGCCGTGAGCACCAGCGCGCTATGCGCGTCGACGCCACAGATCACCTCCAGTACCTCCCCGGAGATGGCCTTGTCACGAATGAACTTTGTGGTGACCTGCCCGGGCAATGCGGGCTGGAAATATAACGTTGCAGTGCGCCCCGACGTGTCGGTGCCGGTAGTGATGCCAAAGTCGTTGATTGCCCGAGATACGGTGATTACGACCGACGACCTGCAGCTTAAAAAATTCAATATCAGCAACCAGCGGGAAGGGTTGATGACAAATATGGATGAAGCGATTGGTCTCACCAGCAAGCGCGCCCTACAACCGGGTAAGCCGATTACCCGTAGCGAGCTGGTTCAGCCTGTATTGGTGAAACGCGACCAGCCGGTAATGCTCGTCTCCCACATGGACGGGATTACCGCCTCGATGCCGGGCGTGGCATTGAAAAATGGTCGTAAAGGGGATGTGATAAAAGTTCGCAACAGCAGCAGCCAGCGGATCATTAGCGGCGTGGTAGACGATACCGGCGTGGTCACCACGCTGACGGCTGAGCAGTGAGGGGATTTTTTGTGATGGGATTAAAGTTTTCTTCTATTGCCGTCGCTTTTAACCAATAACAGATAACCAACCCCACGGAATATGTACGAGGTTGCTATGAAAATTACCCCGACTCTGCCAGGCAATCGCCCTGCATCGACAACCGAACAGGCGCGTTCAGACAAGAGCAGCGCGCAGACGAGTACGTCCAGCGCCACGACGCTTTCAGCCGACGATATTACTCAGGCGGGATTGCAAACGGCGCAGCAAACGCTGAACAGCGATACGCAAAGTGACGTCGATTACGACAAAGTAGCGCAAATGCAGGCCATGCTGGCCTCAGGCGACATGCAGGTTGATACCGACCAACTGGCTGGGGACATGCTCAGCTTTTTCCAGAAATAAGAGGCTACAACAGTGAGTACCAGGCTACAGCAGGTCAAAACTCTACTTCAGGGCATCCGCGAGGACGGGACGCGGTATGACGCGCTCAGACACCAGTTGGAACAACAACGTCTGTGTATGATCCGTCGCGACAGCGACGAGCTGCTGGCTGTCAATGAACTTATTCAACAGCATTATGAGCAGTTGCAAAACAGTAGCCAACAGCGCCGCTCGATCCTGCAACTGCTGGGCGTAAGCGTCAATCGTGCAGGGATAGAGCAGGTCTTTAGCTGGTTGCCGGGCGTGCAGAAAACTGCCGCAGAGGGCTGGTGGCAAAGCCTTGAGCAAAAAGCGAAATGCTGCAAGATGTACAACGAAAAAAATGGCGATCTGCTGATCCGTCAGTATGAGTTTATTCAGGCTTTTTTAGGCACTGAGCCAGATTTTATTTACCAGCGCTAAAACTTCCTTCCCTGACGCGGAAACCGACTTTCCGCGCCTCACCTAATTAATTGATATAAATACAATTAAAATTCAGGCATGGATATTGCACTGTTATAGCCAGATTTTGAACATTGGGATTACTGAGAACAAATTATGAGTATGATTGATTGTTATGAACCCGACTTTGTCCGGTTGTTTTTATCCCACCACCCGGATTCCGCTTTACTGGTCAACATGCGCTGGAAAACGGAAGTTCGTCAGAGTCTGAACTTAACCGATCCGGCCAGCTGTCAGGCTGCATTAGGCGATCCCAATGCCTTTGTCCTGCATACGTCAAAATGCGCAGCTGACCAGGACAGCCCGGCGTTATCCGCACGCGATCAGGTCTTGAATCAATCCGCTCTGAATACCATCACCATTCCAGGTTTGTCGCCGGAACTGCGCCTGTATGCGCTGGGCATCATGCTCTCTTTTTCCGAGAAATGCCCAGGCGACAGCGACCCTACGCTTGAGAAGCTGGCCTCGCTACCACAAGTGCTGGCTGAACATGCAGAAAGTGGAAAACTGCAGGAGCAATTCGCACAACTGCCCAGTCTGCCTCAGTTGCAGCGGGAAATGATCACCCAAATGGGCAACTGTGATTTCAATTGGGAGCTGTTGCCGGAAAGTGCGCGTAAGCTGACCTTGCCCCTGCAGGTCAGCCTGCTGATGCTGCAGGATGCCAACAGTGAAGCCTTGCTCCAGCAGCAGTTGCAGGAGCAGTGGTTAATGACATGGGATCGCTATTTCGCGCAGGAGAGCTGGATTTTCAGTAACTACCTGATTTATCGCTTGTATCACGACACTTTCCCGCAACACAACGATGAAAGCCCGCTCCAGCGTTTCTTCTGGCTGGTCGCCGATGTCTTTATGATTCGCACACTCTTTTGCCTGTGGACAATGGACGATTCCACATTAAGCCACGACGAAATTTATGCCCTTTTCGCGCTGTTTGAAGCCTGGCGCAATAGCGAGAATGCCAACTCGCTGCGCCAGCATATTCTGAACATACTGCCCGGAGACCCTCTGCTCTCGGCGTTTTCCCTGATTACACGTTAGTGCCTGTTGACCGGGTGAATGCCCGGTCCTTTTTCGAATCACGAATACACATCACTATGCCTGAAACCTCTAAAGCTCGTTCCGCCCTGACCGGCATTGTCAAAACGCTGGATACTGGCCGTGAAAAGCCATTTGTCAGCGTTGTCACTCCCACGTGGAACCGCGCCGCTTTCTTACCCTATTTACTGTACATGTACCGGTATCAGGATTACCCAGCCGACCGCCGGGAGCTGGTGATCCTCGATGATTCCCCGCAAAGCCATCAGTCGATCATCGACAGGTTGACGCAAAACCACCCTGAGAAATTTAATATTCGCTATATCTATCACCCGGAAAAGCTCGACCTGGGCAGAAAACGCAATATGCTCAATGAGCTGGCGTTAGGTGAATATATTTTGTGTATGGATGATGATGATTATTATCCATCAGATAAAATCTCTTACACCATTGAGATGATGCAGCGCCACCGGGCGTTGATTTCGGGTTCCGATCAGATCCCCATCTGGTATAGCCATATCAACCGTATATTTAAAACACGTTCTTTCGGCAAAAGACACATTTTGAACGGGACATTTTGCTATCACCGTAATTATTTGAAAAAGCATCGCTACGTTGATGAATGCAATTTAGGCGAAGAAGAAGGGTTCACCAATAAATTCACTGTTAAACCGCTCCAATTACCCGGAGAACGGACAATTATCTGTGTGTCACACAGCCAGAACACCTTTGATAAAGATTTTGTTCTCGGTTCAAGTGAGCCTTTAGCGGGGAGCATTGAGCAGTGGATTGCAGACCCTATGCTCAAAAACTGGTATCAAAGCCTGCATAATGCCACGCACAATTCACCGATACAGTGGGATGCCATCGATCAGATCATCGTCATCAACCTGGATAAACGAACCGATCGTCTGAGTCAGATCCAACAGGAACTGGCGCAACTGAACGTTCCGACAGAAAAGATCACCCGTCTTGCCGCCAGTGAAAATGATGATGCCCATATAGGCCGACATCACTCACATTTATTAGCCTTAAAGCTTGCAAAAAGTAAAGGTTGGAATAATTACATCTTAATGGAAGACGATGCCATTATATTGAAGCAAGAGAAACATACTCGTGCACTCAATAAGTTACTCGCAAACCTTTCTAAATTACCTTGGGAAGTTATTTTGTTAGGAGGAAAAATAAACAAAGGAAAATTACTTAAAAGTTTAAGTGGAATTGTTCACGCTAGAGATTGCAATAAGGTTTGCGCGTATATGGTAAATAGCACTTACTACTCAGTACTCGAAAAGCAAATGCAGCAGGATATTTCTGGTGTCCTAGAGAATAACTGGCAACCTCTTTTACAAAATGGAAAATGGCTTGCATATTACCCCAGCATTTCCTACCAGCGACCTGGCTATAGTGATACAGAAAAAAAAGAGACAGACAACACCATATATTATTTCAATAAAATAAACAAAAGAAACACAGCATAATAATACATATTCCATTCAACAACCACTAAAAATTCAATTGAGATTAAAAATGGGTTCACTTACTCGCTTTCCATTAGAAAAAATTGTACAAGACTACCACGTTGCTCATTTAATTGAGACTGGTTATGGGCATGGACATTCTTGCAAAGCTGCATTAATTGCGGGTTTCAAATATGTAAAATCTTGTGAAGTATATAAACCGCTATTTGATAAATCACAAACTGAGCATAATGATAACATTACCGTTAAGTTTAGTAATAGCATTGAATTTTTGCAATCGCCAGATGTGAAAGAAACTTTAGAAAAAGAACGATGTGTAATCTTTCTTGACGCTCATTATCCAGGAGCAGATTATGGCAATGAATCGTATAAAACAAAGCATTGGGACCAAGAGACAAGACTGCCATTACTTTCTGAAATGCGTATTCTCCACAATCAAGTATCAAATTCTATAGTAATCATTGATGACTGTAGGATATATTTAAAAGATATAAAATTTGGCGATGGCGTATTACCAGATTATGCGGAGCACGCATTTTCAAGAAAAGATGAATTTCTTGAAATACTCAACAAATTCAGCGAAACACACTTTATAAACATACATCCAGAAGATACGGGATACGTTGTTTTATGGCCTAAATCCTTCGGTGAAACACCAATTAAACCATGGATAAAACCGGGAGATAAAAATGCTAAATTTTATATCAATCGTGGTGTTGTGGGTACTACCTGCATGTCACTCAATCGAAGATTGATGGATTCAAGATTTACCTCTCGCTGGTTTGTGGGTAATGGGTTAGATATTGGTGGAGGTTCGGACAGCATTGGTATTTATAAATCCCTGTTCCCATTAATACAAAACATTACATTGTATGATATGCCGCAAGGTGATGCACAATACGTGGAAAATGTACAAGATAGTAGCTTTGACTTTATTCATTCAGCACATTGTCTTGAGCATATGGTCAACCCATCAATAGCATTAAACAACTGGATTCGTGTTTTGAAGCCCAAAGGGTATCTAATCATGACAATTCCCGATGAAGATCTTTATGAGCAAAAGATCTGGCCATCTACGTTTAATTCTGATCACAAACATACGTTCACTATCTTTAAAGAAAAAAGTTGGTCTCCAGTATCAATAAATATAATAGATTTATTAAAAGAAATAAAATTCAACATAGAAGTGGTAAAAATAGAGCAGCTAAACCATAGCTATTTACCTGGATTACCACGCATCGATCAAACAAGAACACCTTTTGCCGAAAGTGGTATCGAAGTAATCATAAAAAAAATCTAATCAATATACATTACTGATACAATATAAACTACCGGAAAGATAGTTAACATGAATAACATTGAAGATAAGATAATTAACACTTTAATATCTGACATAGGTTTAATAAAGTCAGAAATAGAAACATCGAAAAAGATCAACTGGATAATCTCTAATAAACTAGATAATATAAACGATCTTTTGCTAATCAATATGTCTATGAACTGGCGTTTATCATCAGCAAACCCGTTAGCACGGTGTGGCATGAAAGCTTTCTCTCAAAGTGATGAAGATGGTATTACATTAGAAATTGTTCGTAGATTAGGCTTGGTAAATGGAACATTCGCTGAGTTTGGTGTGGGCAATGGTCTTGAAAATAATACATTAATATTAGCTAATCTTGGCTGGAAAGGTTTTTGGATTGGAGGAGAAGTTCTTGCATTTGATCAACTTAAAGCTTCACGTCTGAAATATATAAAAAACTGGATAACGCTTGAAAACATTAATACACTATTACACGAGGGATTAAAATATTTAGAAGTATCATCACCAAATATCGTCTCTTTGGACTTGGATGGAAATGACTATCATTTTATACAGTCGTTACTACAAAATGGTCTTACTCCAGATCTTTTTATTTGTGAGTACAATGCTAAATTCGTTCCGCCATTACGCTTTGTGATGCCTTATAATCCAACCCACCAGTGGGATGGTAGTGACTACTACGGAGCTGCATTAATGAATCTCTGTGAGTTATTTGAAAAATTTAACTATCGCCTTATCTGCTGCAACACTCAAACGGGCGCGAATGCTTTCTTTATAAAAGATATTCATCATAACCTATTCTCTGATATACCAGACAACATATTCCAGATATATGAGCCACCGAAATTTTTCTTATTAAAGAAATTTGGCCATAAGATTTCCCCAAAAACTATTGAAGAAATGCTATCGTAGCTTTTCACAGTATCTATAAAACTCCATATTAGTATACGATATCAATATGGAGTTTTATTTCTCACCCACTTTAGAAAAAAGTACAAAATTTATATACTACTTATAAAATCAATAGCTTCTTTAAAAAGAGAAATCGGTTTGTAGCTATTCAAACACGTAAAGGAATTTTTATTCAAGCACCAATTAGCAAATTCATTAACCGTTGGAGAGCTAAATTTTCTATTTATCAGGGTCGTAAATACCTTTTCATCTTGAATAAAATGTGCACATGGTCCATACTTACAAGAAATATCTAAGCCTCTACAATTCCACCCTAACTCTCCATGCCGAAATGGTAGACGGAGAGATGATGAAATAGTTGAATAAACACCTATTATTTTAATATCTGTTGCGCCAGCTAACATAATTGGTCCTGAATCGCAGGATATTAACAAGTCACATCTATTCATTAACGCTATAGTTTCCAATGGGGTAAATTTATCTATTGCATTGATAACTTTTTTATTTTCTACATTAATAACTTTTTTATTTTTCTCTGAATTATTATTGCTTCCGATAAACATAACATTCCAATTACCTTTAATAAAAAGAGAGGACAGTTGTTCCCAGTACTCTGCTGGCCATGTTCGGTTTGGATGGCCTATATTTGGATGCATAAGGACGATCTTCTTCTTATTATTAATTTTTTCTTTTAAAAAAACGTCTACTTTTATTTTTTCTGAATCTAAGATATTCAGATCCAGAGTTTTATCTAAGGCATTTGCTTTTATGTTTAAAAGTGATAAAAAGCTATCTGTCATATGCTGATTACAGAGCGCATGTTGCCAGTTTGTAAAATTATAAAATCGACTTTCTGCCTGCGCTTCTTTAACATTTTTTAGCTCATCGTCTGATAAACGTTGAAAATCCCAACAATCGGCTATCCACTTGCAACGCAGCCCCAAAGACATATATATATCTTTGGTAAGTAAAATGAGAGATGATCTGTTCTTTTTTATTGCCTGACAAGCTGAAATAAGATAAAGAACATCCCCCATTGCTGCATCAATATATAAAAACAAAGTTTTTTTATAGTCTATTTTATTTTCAGAACCCATCTCCCCCCCTTATATTAATATAAAAACAAAAATTATCTGGTTAACAGTCCACTAATTGTTTTTATAATTGATTGAACTTCTTGGTTTTGATTTAAACTATATGATTTCGATATTCCAACAACCAGACGATGAAGCAATTCGAGATAAGTTGAGTTTTCTTTTATTTTACTTTTCCCATAAAGAGGTTTTATCAGCATTTCAATTAGTTTTATTGGTGTTACTGCATTTTCTCCAAGTGAATTATTCTTATGAATACATCCATTTAAAATCGACATCAAGTTAAAATAAAAACTCCTCAATGTTACAACATCATCAATGTTGCTAATAATAAACAATAGAGAATTAATAGCGTCAATATAAGAAATAACAGCCATTAAAGTGACATTCGATGTAGTTACTGAGCCCGATCTGATATAATGCTTGATTAGTTCTTTATCAGTACACTTCACATTCATAGAATGATTAGATATTAAAAGTGCAGATGTAAAATATTCATCCTCATGCATCTCTTGCAAAAATCGCAATGCTGGGGCAATATTTTTTCTATACGCATAACCCCATACAACAACAGGATAACCATATCCGAATCGAATAAGGTGTTCAATTGATTGACTATAGAACTTTTTTGCCGACATTACTTCAAAAAGCAGTTCATTAGGCCGAAGATAGTAATTGCATATGTTTTTATTAAATTGATGACCATCAGAAAAAATTATTTTGCTTGAAAAAAACAAAACATCAATATTATTGCTCTCAAATTCTTTATTAAGGACCGATAGGCATTCTGGAAAAAGTTCATCATCTGAATCAAGAAATAATATGTAGTCACCTGTAGTATTTTCCAGCCCAATATTTCTTGCGGAACCTAATCCCTTATGAGATACGCTAAAAAGATTAATATTCCCGTTTCCTTTTGCATAGCCATTGACAATATCTGGCGTTTTATCCGTAGAACCATCATCAACAATTATCAACTCATAGTTGCTATAATTTTGGTTGATTACAGAGAGGATACATCTTTCAATGTGCCGTTCATCATTAAACACAGCAACGATAATACTAATTTTAATTTCCATTTATAA
The DNA here is from genome assembly GCF_005281355.1 of Citrobacter sp. wls615. NCBI lineage: Bacteria > Pseudomonadati > Pseudomonadota > Gammaproteobacteria > Enterobacterales > Enterobacteriaceae > Citrobacter > Citrobacter sp. wls615. The sequence continues at coordinate 49,887 of NZ_SZXM01000003.1, forward strand.
CGTTCTCGCTAGATTTTTCTATATTTTCGTTCTTATTATGGATATATCTTTATAAAACAGAGCCTTATAATCAACAAATTTATTCTCAATATCACTTTTATCAGGAGTTTGGTGACCGATGCTTGGGTAAACACCTAGCCAACAATGTTTATCCATTAGTATTTGCCAATATACATCAAGGGCATATCGATGCTGCTGCCTTGTTCGCTGAAGATGCTCTAGTCCTTGTTTAAAGTTTTCCAACAATATCTCATAATAGTCGCTATTTACTGCATAAGCACAGGCACACCAAGATTTATCCACTTTCACAATATAGTTGATATTTTTAAAAGGTGTTACCTTAGAATAATTTGCCGAGAAAAATGCAACCGACCATGGAACATGCCTCAATGCCCCAAGATATTTATTCGTTCTGTAAATAACACTCAGATCCTGAGCAAACTCAAAATCATCTTCAAGAATGAGTACATTACTCCATTTTTCTGATATTGCCATTTCAATAACAGCAATATGTGATTGAGTGCATCCTATAAAACCTGGGTTAGTCTCTACTGCATCAAATCGAATTATTTTGCCTTTTTCTATTCCAATGCATTCAAGCTGTTTTTTTATGCGATAATTGCGATCGCTTCGGCGTTTAAGGTTAATATAAACGACCTTATCAATATAACTCCAATCTATATGACTCATAGCCAACCTCTACGAAGGTTTATAGTCCCAGCGTCTTCTGTCTTAGCCAGCATTGCGCGGCGATTTCATCTACGACTTTTTGCTCTTTTACCTGCGCCTCATTGCTCAGCGCGTAACGCTTATCTGCCAACGTCATGGCGACAATTTTCTCTTCGCAGGCCGCGGCAACCAGATTTTTTTGAATACGCTGCTCTTTGATTTTAGCCAGCGTTTTTTCCTGTTCTTGCCAGGCAATCACCGTGCGCAGCGTACCTTTGTAACCCGTGACGTTTTTAAGTGATTCAACGGAAGGGGTGTCAACACCGGTGCCGGTTTTTTGAATAAGGTAGCCCAGCGCTTTGATGTTATTGTCAAAACCGGTGCAGACCTGCTGCTGTTTAGCCAGCTGGACCGTCATGTCTTTTACTGATTTATCCCGCAGGCGCTGCAATTGCGCCAGGGTATCAATAATTTGCCGCATGATTATTTACCTTCCGTTTTCTTTGCCTGGGGGAAAAGGGCCTGTAAGCGACTTTGCACCAGCTCAAGTGAGGCGGGTTCACTCACCTCCTGACGCAGAAAACGCTCGATAGCGGGGAACACTTTGACGGCTTTATCAACGCTGGGGTCGGCTCCGGCAACATAGCCTCCCAACGGGATCAGCGGCTTAATTTCCATATAGGCGGCGTAGTTTTGTTTCAGCAGACGGGCCGACTGTTGGTGTTCGTTGGGCGTAACCTGCGTCATGCATCGACTGATCGACTGCCCAATATCGATGGCTGGATAATGCCCGGCTTCCGCCAGCTTACGGGTCAGAACGATATGCCCATCCAGCACCGCGCGCGCGCAGTCAACGATCGGATCCTGCTGATCGTCCCCCTCCGCCAGCACCGTGTAAATGGCAGTCATTGACCCTTCGCTTTCGCTGTTGCCCGCGCTTTCCACAAGCTTTGGGATCATGCCGAACGCCGATGGCGGATAGCCTTTCGTCGCCGGAGGTTCCCCTAATGACAACGCAATCTCACGCTGCGCCATGGCATAACGGGTTAACGAATCCACCAGCAGTAAAACGTGATGCCCACGATCGCGAAACCAGGCCGCGATAGAGTGGCACAGCTCGGTGGCTTTCAAACGCATCAACGGCGACTCATCCGCCGGAGCCGCGACGACGATAGATTTTGCCAAGCCTTCCACGCCCAGTGAATGATCGATAAACTCTTTCACCTCGCGGCCACGCTCGCCAATTAACCCCACCACCACGATGTCGGCCTTGGTCTGGCGGGTGATCATCCCCAACAGCACGCTTTTTCCCACGCCGCTGCCGGCCATTAATCCCACGCGCTGGCCTTTACCGATAGTGAGCAGACCGTTGATTGCTTTTACGCCAACATCCAGCGGTTGGTTTACCGACCGACGCGTAAGGGGGTTGATGGACGGCGCCTGCGGCGGTAGCACGTCATTGCCGGTCAGACGACCTTTGGCATCCAGCGGTTCGCCCAGGCCATTGACCACCCGCCCCAACCAGCTTTCGCTAATCAGGATCTCCTGAGCTTTTTCTTCGGGGAATACGCGCGCCCCCGCCATCAGTCCGACAGGGTGTTTGAAGGGCATCAGGTAGGTGATATCACGATTAAATCCCACCGCCTGCGCGTCAATCAGCGTATGGTTGGCACTTTCCACGCGGCACAACTGGCCGGTCACCAGCGGACAGCCCACGCTCTCCAGCAAAATGCCGTTCACGCGCACCAGTCGCCCGGCTACCCGGGCTAAAGGAATCGACTCAATGGAACGCAGCGCGTTGTCGAAGCTGGAAAGGTCACTCACCCGTCGGCTCCGGCAGCAGCGACTCTTTGAGTGCCGACATACATTGCTCGAGTCGATGCTCGCAGCCAATATCCAGCTCGGATTTATCGGTAATCACCCGGCACTCGCCCGCCTGCAGATCGGCAGATGGCGTCAGTCCCCATGCAGTGACCTTCTCAGGCGCGACATCTTTGATACGGTTAAATTCTTCGTTACTCAGCAGCACCTGTAGCGATTCAGGCATCGCCGGAAAGGCCGAAATCGCCTCTTCGACCAGCGATAATAGCTGCGTCGGTTGCAGCGCCAGCTCACAACGAATCACCTGGCGGGTCACCTTTTCAACCAGCTGCAACAGGTCTTCCCGCTGTTTACGCTGGATGTGCGCCAGATAATCATTCACTTTGCCAGAGATGGCTTCCAGCGGCTGCGCGGCCCGTTCAAACTGCTTGCGCCCTTCCTGCTGTCCGGCCAGGCTGCCTTCAGTGTATCCCTGACGACGACCTTCATCGTGCCCCTTCTGATGACCTTCCTGAAAGCCCTGCTCCTGGCCTTCGGTCATCCCCTGCTCAAAACCTTTTTGCAGCCCTTCCTGGAAGCCGTCCATCAGCTGGCGCTGATAATCCGCCGGGGTAATACCCGGCGTGAGCTGTTCAGCCTGGAGATGGCGCTGGCGAGGAGGAAAACGGTGCAGCCGGTAACGACCACGAATGGTTTCAATCGCCATGTGTTACTCCGCCGTCTGTTCAGCAAACAGCTGTAGCTGAATTTCACCCGCTTCCTCAAGCTCGCGGGCAATTCCCATGATTTCACGGCGAATCTGTTCAATACGGCTCACCGGAACCGGACCAAGACGTGAGGTTATCGCCTCCAGTTGTTGTACCTGGCGCTTAGGCATCACGGCATAAATCGAGCGGCGTAACAGCGCTTCGGTACCTTTCAGCGCCACAGCCCAGTCTTCCATCGGCACTTCGTCCAGCAGTCGACGACGCACTTCGTCAGTTTGGCGGCTCAGAATAAAGAAGTCGTACATTTCATCCTGCAACTGTTCGAGCACATCTTCATCGCGCTCGCGCAGCTGATCGAGGATCACCTGTTGGTTCCCCTGGAAGCGGTTAACGATATCCGCAGCCTGCTTGATCCCTTTCACTTTCGAACCATGTTCGGAGAGCACTGACAGCCCACGCTCGATCAAACGATCCAGCTCATCCACCACATCCCGGTTCACATCGTTCAGTTTGGCAACCCGATAGAGGATCTCGTTTTGCACTGACTCATTCATGTAAGACAGTACCGTGGCCGAGATCTCTGGCGTCAGGAAGGCAAGAAATACGGCCTGTAGCTGCAAATGCTCTTCTGAGATCAGAATCGCCAACTGGCGCGGTTCCACCCACTGTAAACGCGCCATCCGCGAACGAATTTCGTCGCCATAAATACCGTTGATCACGCTGCTGGCGATTTCTGTGCCCAGCGCTTTATTGAGGATCCCTTGCAGCATGGAACGCGATGCGCCGTTGATACCGCTCTGCTCGCGGAATTCATCAAAAAAGTTATTGATCACTTTTTTTGCCATGCTGGTTTTTACCCCAGACAGACGCGCCATGTTTTCACTCAGACGAACCACCTCTTCACGGCTGAGTTTTTGCATCACCGTGGCAGCCGCCTCCTCGCCCAGACACAGCAATAAAATTGCGGCCTGTTCCAGGTAGCTGTTGTTGCTGCCGTTATTTATTGTCAATTCGCTCATTGCTGGTAATCCATTGTCTGAGAACTTCAGCTACGCGATCGGTGTCGCTCATCGCCAGTTTTTGCAGGAACTCCAGCTTCACTTCCAGACCGGAGCTCTGCGAAGGCAGGCTGTCGTCACCAGGGAAAGAAGGCAGTTCAATGTTTTTGCGTTCATCTTCAGCGGCCGCAAAATGAGGTTTGTCCGCAGGAATCGCGATCGGTGCGGCGTCCAGCGCCAGCTCTGGTGTCGACGTCCGGCGACGTTCGGCGGTCAGCCGTTTCATGACCGGACGAACAACAAACAGCAGCAACAGCAGAGCCAGCAGGCCGCAACCAATCAGACGCACCCAGGCCAGAATGTTGTCATCCTTCCATAAGGGGACCACCGGCTCGACGGGGATCGACTGCGGCACAAAATTAAGCAGCGATAAGGACAGATTGTCGCCACGCTTAGCATCAATCCCGGCGGCGTTATTCAACAGCGCCGTCAATTGCGTGGTTTGTTCCGGTTTCCAGTTCTTCAACGCAGGCGCGCTCTGGTTAAGTACCACGGCCACATTTAAACGTTTAATGTCGAAACCAGGATGCTGAATATGTTCAACGCTACGGTCCCAGGAGTAGTCGCGTTTGTTCTCGCTATGCTTTGACAACGCAGCAGGCTGGCGAGGCTCTTCTGGCGCGGTTCCATTGGCACCATTCGTCACCTGATTTGCCGCCAATGGAGGACGGTTACTCAGCGAGCCGGGGATCCCCATGGCGATTTGGTTGGTATCGCTATCGAGTACCGTTTCTTCACGATTAACCTTTGGCGTATCGCCGTAATGCTCCTGGGTTTCGTCGATATTGCTCAGATCGAGATCCGGCATCACGCTCACCCGGTAGTTACCGCTTCCTACCAGCGAGTCGAGAACATTTGCGAGACTGGCGCGGGTCTTATCCTGGATATCTTTGAGGATTTGGTCGCGCTTACGCGTCGCCGCAGAAACCGCTTCACCCGCGCCAATACCATCGGACAGCAAATTCCCCGCCTGGTCGACAACGCTGACCTGCGAAGCTTTCAAATCAGGCACACTGCCGGATACCAGGTGCACGATGGCATTCACCTGATCGAGATCCAGCTTGCTGCCATAATGCAGACGCACCACCACCGAGGCGCTGTTTTGCGGCTCGTCGCTGACGACAAAAGAACTCTCTTCATTGAGCGCCAGATGCACGCGGGCGCTCTCAACCGCATCCAGCGTCATAATGCTTTGCGCCAGTTCGCCTTCCAGGCTCCGCTTATAGCGAATGTTCTGCACAAACTGGCTGGCACCCAGCACTTCATCTTTGTCCATCAGCTCATAGCCGCTGGGCAGCATGGCCTGAACGCCTTTCGCCGCCAGCGTCATTCGCGTTTTGGACAAAGCCTCTTCCGGAACCAGAATTTGTCCGCTTTGCGGATCGATGCGGTATTCCAGTTTTTCACCATCCAGCACGGTGACTATCTGCGAAACCGGGATATTCTCCTGGCTACCGTACAGCGAAACATAGCCGTGGTTGCCATTCCACAGCACGCTGACAATAATGGCGGTAGCCGCAATAGCCGCTGCCGCCAGTAACGCCAGGCGTTTTTTACCATCCAGCCTGAAAGAGAACGAGGGTAAAAACTGAGTTACTTTTTTTATTAGTTCATTCATAGCGTTAGACTGACATGCTCATCAGGTCATTGAATCCGGAAGCGACTTTATTACGTACCTGCACCAGCGCGGAAAACGATAACGATGCCTGCTGACTGGCGATCATCGCCCCCGCCAGGTCGTCGCTTTTCCCCATCTCAATGGCCGTTTGTTTTTGTTCCGCAACCTGCTGGAACCGATCAACATGATTCAGCGCCCCCTGCATAACCCGGTCGAACGAAACCGGAGATGATGCCAACTGGGGGTTTACCTGCATCGGCGAAAGGACGGGCGCTTGCGCGACCGCTTTCATCTGCTGCATGTCCTGCATCATTTGCGTCTGCATGGTACTGGCTGGGGCTATCGTATTTATGCTCATGACCTACTCTTAAAATTAGAAAAGCGTTCTCGGTACCACAGACTGATTCAGGAAAAGATTTCTATTCCCTGTTTTCGCATTGATGCCAGACGATAACGAAGCGCACGTGGGGTTATTCCTAATAAATCAGCGATTTTGGTTTTATTACCCTGATATTTGCGCATCAGGTCAGCGATATATTGATACTGTGCGCTGCGACCATGCTGGCCCAGATTGTCGCTGGTGGTGATCTGCGCGCTGGGTTTAGGTTGCCATTGCGGCTCGCTCCAGGAATCGGACTCAATGGATGGCAGGCCTAACGTATCGGGATAAATGACGCCATCACGATTCAGGATCATTCCTCGTTGAATGGCGTTCTCCAGTTGGCGCACATTACCCGGCCACGCATAGCTCAGTAACGCCCGGCGTGACGATTCAGAAAGCTTGATATTTTTTACCAGCACCGTGGAGTATTTTTTAATAAAGGATTCCGCCAGAGGGATAATATCTTCCATACGCTCGCGCAAAGGCGGCATGGTCAATGGAATCACTGACATGCGATAATAGAGATCTTCTCTGAAGCGTCCTGCCGCAACCTCTTCTTCAAGATTTTTATTGGTGCAGGCAATTAAACGAAAATTTAATTTGATGAGACGGTTACTTCCTAAACGCTCAACCTGTTGTTCCTGTAATACACGTAGTATTTTGGCCTGTAGTGCCAAAGGCATATCGCCGATCTCATCCAGCAGTAATGTACCGTTATTGGCTAATTCCATCTTTCCCGGTACGGTGGCCACCGCTCCAGTAAACGCCCCTTTATCATAACCAAAGAGCGTTGCTTCAAGCATGTTTTCAGGAATAGCGGCGCAGTTCACACCGATATAAGGCGCCGACGCCTCCTGCGCAAATGCAATCGAGTGAATAAATTTGGCGATACATTCTTTACCAGTACCGGTTTCGCCATGGATAAGTACAGGAACATTAAAAGCAGCAATACGCCTGGCCATTGAAAAGACGTTAATGCTGGAGGCTGCTTCGGCAATAAGTTCAAACATGATTATTTACACTTAGAAGTAAAGTTAACATCCGTTACGAGAAATATACAAATCATTCCAAAGCACAATCATCGAATAATAGATATCGCCCGTGCCATGTCTTAATCTCATCCTTGCTCATGTTTTACCGCCCTTTCACAGGGCAGCCCTATCGGAGACTATTTCCATATAGGGATTTTCCTAAAAAAATACTATCACCAGTAACATTAACAATCTTAAATTAAAAGATAATAAAAATATTATTCCTTTAAAAACATCAACATATAAGAAAAATCGCGTAAAAAACAGACATAATGATAAGCCTAAGCAGCGACAGGCAGTAAGTGGGCAACATCACGGATGCGTAATTAATTATTTTTTAATTATAGTTCATCACCATTAATAACTTGCAGAGGAGAGGGGTAAAATATCTAATATCCAGCCCTACTCCATAGACGTGAGTAGGTACTGCATTTCGTATCTAATGGACTTCAACACTATGAGAATAGCGTCAAGGATGAACAGTAAATTAAATGGATTTGTATTTTCTTTGATAACCGCGGAATTTGATATCAACTCATCCGCCCCAGAAATTACAGCTGAGAAAGCGTACCATGCTGAAATATAGTCAAACGCCCGGAATCTTTAAACTTGAAGGAAACCGGCTTGGACGTCCATATCATCGTCTGCCGACTATGTTTACGGGAAGTTTTGATACAATTGAATCACATCTTGGAAACTATTTCCTGAAAAAACATCGCACAAATATAACACTAAAAAAAATACACTGTGAGATGGATGTTATCAATAAAAGTGCGGAATTATTAGTTTCTCAGGTTGGGCATCTGGCCTTTGATATCGATCGCGCATTATTGTTAATGTTATTAGGTAACTTTTATGGTCTGGCATCATCTCTCACCGACGAGAAGTCGCAAGATGATTTACCAACCAAAACGGAAATCCGCTTGCGAAGCAGACTGGCACTGGATATTTGCAATATCATTTTTAATAAAAATATATCTGGTATTCCCCTGACGCTCAAACCCGACAGCAGCACCATACAAACCCACTGGGCTTATCAGCTTACATTTGTATTAGGTGATGATGAGAATTGCAGTTTCCGCATCTTACTGGACGATTCGCATACCGATTATATTCTGAATTTGATTCGCCGTAGCGAGCATGGAGAGAAAAAAAAGCAGATTGATAAAGCCAGCGCTGAAACGCGTAAAAAAACGCTGATCAAAGAAATCATTCATACGCTGCCGCTAACCATGAACGTGAAGATTGCAGAAATTCCTCTGAATGTTGCCGACCTGACAACGATTAAACCCGGCGATATTTTACCGATTGCGATGCCTGATACTTTCCCTGTTTATATCGGGAAATCCGAATTATTTAATGCCCTGATCGTAGAGGATAAAGACAAACTGTTTTTGTCCGAATTAACGAGCAAGACGGAGAAATCCTATGAGTAAGCCAGAAGATATTTTAGAGCAAGGCTTCGAGTTAGCCCCCGAAGCGACTACGCCACCCGCACCGTCTGTCACTGAAAAGCTGGTGGCGCGTTTAGAAGACCGTTTTTCCGAGTCGATGTCATTACTCAAACGTATTCCGGTCACGCTAACGCTGGAAGTTTCATCCGTAGAGGTGATGCTGGCCGATCTGCTGAACATCGATGACGACACCGTCATTGAGATGGATAAACTCGCCGGTGAACCGCTGGATATCAAGGTCAATAATATCCTGCTAGGTAAGGCTGAAGTGGTTGTGGTCAACGAAAAATATGGCCTGCGCGTCCTTGAATTCAACACGCATGAAATCAACGACCTGGCACCATGAAACGCGCGCCAACACTCACACTCTTACTGGGTATCTCGTTACTCATCCTTTCTCCCTTTGCCTGCGCGCAAGGGGGAGATATCCCGTTGCTGAATGTGGTTTCACACGGAAATAGCCAGGAATACAGCGTAAAAATCCAGGTACTGATCCTTATGACCCTGGTGGGCATTCTGCCTACCCTGGTGCTGATGATGACCTGTTTTACCCGTTTTATTATTGTTCTTTCCCTGCTGCGTCAGGCGTTGGGGCTGCAACAAACGCCGCCGAACCGCATATTGATTGGCATTGCGCTGTCGTTAACCATGCTGGTGATGCGCCCAATTTGGATCAACATTTACGATCATGCCGTGGTCCCTTTTGAAAACGATCAAATCACGCTCCCCAACGCCCTGAGTACAGCCGCTTCGCCATTGAAACGCTTTATGCTGGCGCAGACCAATAAAAAAGCGATTGCGCAGATAATGACCATCGCCAACGCGAAAGGGAACGCCGTTGATCAGGATCTTTCCATTATCGTTCCCGCCTATGTACTAAGCGAACTCAAAACCGCCTTCCAGATAGGTTTTATGATTTACATTCCGTTCCTCGTGATCGACCTGATCGTCGCCAGCGTACTGATGGCGATGGGGATGATGATGCTGTCACCGCTGATCGTTTCGCTGCCCTTTAAGCTGATGCTGTTTGTACTTATTGACGGCTGGGCGCTGACCGTTGGGACGCTGACCTCCAGCATTCGCGGTCTGGGACTGGGCTAACGGAGATCGGACATGCTTACCATTGATGTAGCCGCAGACATCGTCGCCAGCGGTATAAAAGTTGTGATCATTTTAGTCTGCGTGTTAGTCGTTCCCAGCCTGCTGGTCGGTATGCTGGTCAGCATTTTTCAGGCTGTGACGCAGATTAACGAACAAACGCTTAGTTTTTTACCCAGGCTGATCGTCACCCTCGCGGTATTAGGTATTTGCGGAAAATGGATGATCGTCCAGTTGAGCGATCTCTGCGTGCATCTGTTCACTCAGGCCGCCATTCTGGTGCACTGACATGCGCGAAACAGATATTACGCAGTTAAGTAATCTGATACTGGGTATGTGGTTTCCCTTCGTGCGCATTATGGCGTTTATTCACTACGCGCCGGTACTGGATAATGCCGCGCTCACCATACGGATACGCATTATTTTGTCACTGGCGTTGGCCTTTATCATTACGCCGCTTATCCCCCACCCGGTGCCCACCAGCCTGCTGTCGATGAACAGCATTATTTTGACCGCAGAGCAGTTTCTGTGGGGGATGCTTTTTGGCCTGATGCTGCAGTTTTTATTTTTAGCGCTGCAACTGGCGGGTCAGATCCTCTCTTTTAATATGGGGATGAGCATGGCGGTAATGAACGACCCCAGCAGCGGCGCGTCAACGACGGTGCTGGCGGAAATGATCAACATCTACGCGGTGATACTGTTTTTTGCCATGGACGGACATCTGTTGCTGGTGAGTATTTTATTCAAAGGCTTTACTTACTGGCCGATTGGCAATGCTCTGCATCCGCAATCTCTGCGCACGATTTCCCTGGCGCTGGGCTGGGTATTCGCCGCCGCCACGCTGCTGGCGCTGCCGACAACCTTCATCATGCTGATTGTTCAGGGCTGCTTTGGTCTGCTAAACCGTATTGCACCACCGCTCAACCTGTACTCATTAGGTTTTCCCATCAACATGCTGGCGGGCCTGATCTGCTTTGCGACTCTGCTTTACAACCTGCCCGACCACTATTTGCACCTGGCGAATTTCGTCTTACAGCAGCTTGACGCGTTGAAGGGGCACTATGGCGGATAACAGTAGCGAAGAAAAAACAGAAAAACCCTCGGCGCAAAAACTTCGCAAGGCCAGACAAGAGGGGCAAATACCGCGTTCAAAAGATATGGGGCTTGCCGCCAGTCTGTTTGCCGCGTTTATGGTGATCTCCAGCAGCTTTCCCTGGTACGAAGATTTCGTGCGCGAAAGCTTTATCAGCGTGCATCAGTACGCGCAGAACATTAATGACCCGGATATCATCGGTCAGTTCCTTGAGCACCATCTGCTGATTCTGGGGAAATTCATCCTGACGCTGTTACCCATGCCGGTTGCCGCGCTGTTTGCCTCACTGATTCCGGGAGGCTGGCTATTCCTGCCGAAAAAAATATTGCCGGACTTTAGCAAATTAAGCCCGATCAAAGGGATTAGTCGCCTGTTTTCCACCGACCATCTGGTCGATACCGGCAAGATGACGCTCAAAGCGATAGTGCTGCTGGTGATGCTATGGCTCAGCGTACGCAATAACGTTGCCGCATTCCTCGGCTTACAAGAGCTTCATTTCAAACAGGCCATCAGCGATGGCCTGGCGCTGTACAGCAGCATCATGCGCAACTTTGTCATCCTGTTTGTTTTCTTTGCGTTGATCGATGTCCCTCTGGCAAAAAAAATGTTCACCAAAGGGCTGAAGATGACGAAACAGGAAGTGAAAGAAGAGTATAAAAATCAGGAAGGTAAACCCGAGGTTAAGGCCAGGATCCGTCGCCTGCAACGGCAAATGGCTATGGGGCAAATTCGCAAAGTTGTGCCAAAAGCCGATGTGGTGATCACCAACCCAACCCACTATGCCGTGGCGCTACAGTACGACCAGTCACGCGCCGCAGCGCCTTTCGTGGTTGCTAAAGGCACTGATGAAATCGCGCTGTATATCCGCCAGGTGGCGGCAGAAAGCAATATTGAAGTTGTTGAGTTTCCTAAGCTGGCACGCTCCGTTTATTACACCACCCAGGTGAATCAACAGATCCCATTTCAACTGTATCGGGCGATTGCACACGTCCTGACCTATGTACTGCAAATGAAGCACTGGCGTGACGGTTCACAAGCACGTCCTTCGCTGAACAGACATATTTCCATTCCAAAAGAGGTTCTTAAACTGGATGCCGAAAACAACTAAACAATTCCTGGCGCTGCTGCGTAACGGTAACATCGGCATTCCGCTGGTTATACTGTGTATCCTGGCCATGGTGATCCTGCCGTTACCACCGGCCCTGCTGGATATTCTGTTCACCTTTAACATCGTGCTGGCGGTGATGGTGCTGTTAGTGGCCGTTTCAGCGAAACGCCCGCTCGAATTCAGCTTGTTCCCGACCATTCTGCTGATCACCACCCTGATGCGATTGACGCTGAACGTGGCGTCAACACGCGTGGTATTACTGCACGGTCACATGGGTGCAGGCGCTGCCGGTAAGGTGATTGAGTCCTTCGGCCAGGTGGTGATCGGCGGTAACTTTGTCGTTGGTTTCGTGGTGTTCATCATTCTGATGATCATTAACTTTATCGTGGTGACCAAAGGTGCGGAGCGTATCTCCGAAGTTTCTGCCCGCTTTACGCTGGACGCCATGCCCGGTAAGCAGATGGCAATTGACGCCGATCTCAACGCAGGACTGATTAATCAGGCGCAGGCGCAAGCACGACGTAAAGACGTAGCGGGCGAAGCGGATTTCTATGGCGCGATGGATGGTGCGTCAAAGTTCGTACGCGGCGATGCCATCGCCGGGATGATGATCCTGGCTATCAACCTGATCGGCGGCGTCTGTATCGGGATCTTTAAATACGATTTAAGCGCCGAAGCCGCATTCCAGCAATACGTACTGATGACCATCGGTGACGGCCTGGTCGCCCAGATCCCTTCTCTGCTGTTGTCGACCGCGGCAGCGATCATTGTCACCCGTGTAAGCGACAGCGGCGATATTGCCACAGACGTGCGTAGCCAACTGCTGGCCAGCCCCTCCGTGCTGTATACCGCCACCAGCATTATGTTTGTGCTGGCAGTGGTGCCGGGGATGCCTCATTTCCCCTTCCTGATTTTCAGCGCCCTGCTGGGATTCACCGCCTGGCGCATGAGCAAGCGCCCCAAGGTTGCGGAGACCGAAGAGAAAAATCTCGAAACGCTGACCAAAACCATCGCAGAAACCACCGAGCAGCAGGTCAGTTGGGAAACCATCCCTTTAATTGAACCTATCAGCCTGAGCCTGGGATACAAGCTGGTGTCGTTGGTCGATAAATCCAAAGGGAATCCGCTCACTCAACGTATTCGCGGTGTGCGGCAGGTGATCTCAGACAGCAACGGCGTGTTGTTACCGGAAATTCGCATTCGTGAAAACTTCCGCCTCAAACCGACCCAGTACGCCATTTTTATCAATGGGATCAAGGCTGATGAGGCCGACATTCCCGCAGATAAGCTGATGGCGCTGCCCTCCAGTGAAACCTATGGCGAGATCGACGGTGTTTTAGGTCACGATCCGGCCTACGGAATGCCGGTCACCTGGATTGTCCCAGCGCAAAAAGCGAAAGCGTTAAATATGGGGTATCAGGTTATTGATAGCGCCAGCGTCATTGCGACGCATGTGAATAAGATCATTCGTAACTATATTCCAGAGCTGTTTAATTACGATGACATTACGCAGTTGCATAACCGTCTCTCTTCTATGGCGCCACGTCTGGCGGAAGATTTGAGCGCAGCGCTGAATTACAGCCAACTGTTGAAAGTGTACCGGGCGCTGCTTATCGAAGGTGTGTCATTGCGCGATATCGTCACCATAGCCACCGTACTGGTCGCCAGTAGCGCCGTGACCAAAGATCATATTCTGTTAACGGCGGATGTGCGTCTGGCGCTACGTCGCAGCATTACCCACCCGTTTGTACGCAAAGATGAGCTGGCGGTATATACGCTGAATAGTGAACTGGAGAATCTGCTGGCGAATGTGGTGAATCAGGCTCAGCAAAGTGGAAAAGTGGTGCTGGACAGTGTGCCGGTCGATCCCAATATGCTGAATCAGTTCCAGACCAATATGCCGCAGATAAAAGAGCAGATGAAAGCGGCGGGGAAAGAGCCGGTGCTGCTGGTCGCGCCGCAGTTACGTCCTCTGCTCGCGCGCTATGCGCGCCTGTTTGCCCCGGGCCTACAGGTGTTGTCTTATAACGAAGTTCCGGATGAGCTGGAATTAAAGATCATGGGGGCGTTGAGTTAACGCCTGGCGAGGCGGTGTGTTTACACCGCCTTTTTGATTACAGAATCGTATTTTCCGTAAGAATACGACGGGCACCGAGATAATGATCCCGCCAGAAGTCATCGGATAAATTGCTCACCCGAATGGTTTCTCCCGTCCTCGGCGATTCAATAAATTGCCCCTGCCCCAAATAGACGCCCATATGGTCGGCAATATCCCGGCTGTGAATATGAAAGAACACTAAATCACCACGGCGAAGATCTCGATTTGAGACAATCGTTGCCCGCCGGTAGTGATACATTTCATTCGCCGTCCGGGGCAATTTTGCCGCCAGGATTTTGTTGTAGGCATAAAAAATCAGCCCGCTACAGTCAAACCCTTCATCAGGATCGGTACCTCCCCACAAGTAGGGTTTACCTAGCTGTTGCTCAAGTCGGTGGATGGCCACTTCAGTGATGTTGTGCAGATGATCGCTACTGAGAAAATGATCATTCTCAGCCAGTTCCTGCCAGCGATGGTCGCTGGCTTTTAGTGGGCCAGGGAACCACTCCGGGTGCTGTTTAATCAGCGTCCGATTCTGCTGGCGCAGCGCGCGTTTACTTTCTGCGTTGCCTTCCACCACGTAGCTTGCCTGTTTTTTTACCTGGGCGTGATACTGCTTCAGCAGCCGGGCGCGGTTACGCATCCGCAATTGCGCCGCATAGCTTAAATGGGCGTCAGATAAGTGGGTCTGAACTTTGGCGACAGACGGTAATGACAGTACAACACACAAAGACAGCAGGCCCGGCAAGAAGCAACGGGGCGCAGAGACAAAAAACATGAAAAGAAGAATACCTGGTCAAACACGTTCGCCGCAGTTTACCGCTATTGCTCATCGTTCCTGTTTAATATTCGATTATTAAATAATTAATTTTTTAAATTCAATACATTAGACATTCTTCACTAATAAGAAGTAATGCAGTGTGCTAACCAGCAAAACAAGCCAGTGTCTGACTGCCTTTAAGCGCAATTTTCCGTATAAAGAAAAACTAAAGTGTAAACGCCGCACGAGAGACTTGCGAAAAACTCTCTTGGTGCTAATGTGAGCGCTCCAGATCCAGATTTATCCGATTTGGGGACTCTTTTTGCCGTCCTGGCGTGTGTAATCGTTTTATCAAGGAATAAGCAGTATGCGTAAAATCGCATTTTTTCTTGCGATGCTTTTATTGCCGTGCGTTTCATTTGCTGGTTTGCTGAGCAGCAGCAGCCCGACCACGCCTGTCAGCAAAGAATATAAGCAGCAGTTAATGGGCTCCCCTGTCTATATCCAGATCTTCAAAGAAGAGCGAACGCTGGATCTGTACGTCAAGATGGGCGAACAGTATCAATTGCTCGACAGTTATAAGATCTGTAATTATTCCGGCGGTTTAGGGCCGAAACAGCGTCAGGGCGATTTCAAAAGCCCGGAAGGGTTTTACAGCGTACAACGCGGACAGCTCAAACCGGATAGCCGCTTCTATAAGGCGATTAACATCGGTTTCCCTAACGCCTACGACCGTGCACACGGTTATGAAGGTAAATACCTGATGATCCACGGCGCCTGCGTTTCCGTCGGCTGCTATGCGATGACCGACAACGGTATTGATGAGATTTTCCAGTTTGTCACCGGCGCTCTGGTGTTCGGACAATCCAGCGTACAGGTGAGCATTTACCCGTTCCGCATGACCGATGCCAACATGCAGCGTCATAAGTTTTCGTATTACAAAGATTTCTGGGCCCAGTTAAAGCCAGGATACGATTACTTTGAACAAACGCGTAAGCCACCGACCGTTTCCGTCGTCGATGGCCGTTACGTTATCAGCAAGCCATTGAGTCACGAAGTCGTTCAACCGCAGCTGGCATCAAACTACGCGCTCCCCGAGACAAAATAATGCCCATTCGCCTGGCATAATCTTTTGCCAGGTTTCATTGCCGGTTAACGGCTGAGTGGCAATCACGGTGACCACATCATTGGGTGTGGTCTCTGAGCTAAAATCAATTTCCACATCCTGATCCAGCAGCGTCGCTACGCCAAATGGCGCTCGACGGGTGATCCAAAACAGGTTGGTCGAGCAGAAAGCCATCACATAACGACCGTCAGACAACAGCATGTTGAAGACGCCCTTCTCCCGCAGTTCTCCTGCCAGCGCCGCGATATATTTAAACACCGCTGTCATATTACCTGGCGTGCGTGGATAACGCTCTGTCAGCTTGTTCAGCAGCCAGCAGAAGGCTTTTTCGCTGTCGGTTTCACCGACCGGGCGGAAATTACCAGTCTCCAACGATTTATAACCGCTGAGCTGCCCGTTATGGGCATACGTCCAGTTGCGTCCCCATAGTTCACGGGTAAATGGATGGGTATTTTCCAGCGCCACTTCTCCACGATTCGCCTGACGAATATGGGCAATTACGGAACAGGATTTGATGGGATAGTCTTGTACCAGTTTAGCGATAGGCGAATTAAAGCTGGGTTGCGGATCTTTAAACGTACGGCAACCCTTACCCTCATAAAACGTAATACCCCAGCCGTCTTTGTGCGGCCCGGTCCCTCCGCCGCGCTGAACCAGCCCGGTGAAGCTAAAGCAGATATCGGTTGGCACATTGGCGCTCATCCCGAGCAGTTCGCACATACATCACCTACCTTAAAACCGTGAACTGCCTGATGGCGCTGCGCTTATCAGGCCTACGTGGAGCTCATGTAGGCCGGATAAGGCTTCAGCCGCCATCCGGCAATCGCCTTCTTATGATTTAACCATCTCTTTTTCGATCAACTGAATCAGGATATGAATCACTTTGATATGAATTTCCTGAATACGATCAGCGTAGCCAAAGTGCGGCACACGAATTTCGATATCCGCACTGCCCGCCATTTTGCCGCCATCTTTACCGGTCAGGGTGATGACTTTCATCCCCTTCTCACGCGCTGCGGCAATCGCTTTAATCACGTTACCAGAATTACCCGACGTCGAGATGCCTAACAGGACATCACCTTCACGGCCAACCGCTTCAACGTAGCGGGAGAACACATAATCGTAACCGAAATCGTTGCTGACGCAGGAGATGTGGCTAACGTCAGAGATAGCAATAGCCGGATAACCAGGGCGGTTTTCACGATAGCGCCCGGTCAGCTCTTCGGCGAAGTGCATCGCGTCGCAATGGGAACCGCCGTTACCGCAAGAAAGTACCTTACCACCGGCTTTAAAGCTGTCTGCCAACAGGACCGCCGCGCGCTGAATGGCGTGAATATTGGCGTCATCTTTAAGAAAATTAGCCAGCGTTTCCGCCGCTTCGCTCAGTTCGTTACGAATAAGATCCTGGTACATGAGGATATCCTTCAGCATGAATGTAAATGACAAGATGCAGTGTACCGGATAGCGCTACCAGCGAGAAGTACAAGCCACAGGAATGGCCGCGGCTTTTGATTTTTTGTGCCGGTTAAAACACCAACAATGTGAGCTTTGTTGTAATTATTTTGTAAACACATTGCTAAAAGAATTTACATCCACTACAACCATATCATCACAAGTGGTCAGACCTCCTACAAGCAAGGGAGCTTTTCGTTATGATGATTTTGAGTATTATCGCTACGGTTGTTCTGCTCGGCGTATTGTTCTATCACCGCGTGAGCTTATTCCTCAGCAGCTTAATTTTGCTCGCCTGGACGGCTGCGCTTGGCGTGGCAGGTCTGTGGTCAGTCTGGCTGCTGGTTCCTCTGGCCATTATTCTCGTACCGTTTAACTTTACGCCGATGCGCAAATCCATGATCTCTGCGCCGGTGTTCCGCGGTTTCCGTAAAGTCATGCCGCCAATGTCGCGTACAGAGAAAGAAGCGATTGATGCCGGTACTACCTGGTGGGAAGGCGACCTGTTCCAGGGGAAACCTGACTGGAAAAAACTGCATAACTATCCTCAGCCGCATCTGACAGCTGAAGAACAAGCGTTTATTGATGGTCCGGTTGAAGAAGCATGCCGCATGGCGAATGACTTCCAGATCACCCACGAACTCGCGGATCTGCCGCCGGAACTGTGGGCGTATCTGAAAGAACACCGCTTCTTCGCGATGATCATTAAAAAAGAGTACGGCGGGCTGGAATTCTCCGCGTATGCTCAGGCTCGCGTATTGCAGAAACTCTCCGGCGTCTCCGGGATCCTCGCAATCACAGTCGGCGTACCTAACTCATTAGGCCCAGGCGAACTGCTGCAGCACTACGGCACCGAAGAGCAGAAGAATCATTACCTGCCGCGTCTGGCACGTGGTCAGGAGATCCCATGTTTCGCCCTGACCAGCCCGGAAGCAGGTTCCGACGCAGGCGCGATCCCTGATACCGGCGTGGTCTGTATGGGTGACTGGCAGGGTCAGCAGGTGCTGGGGATGCGCCTGACCTGGAACAAACGTTATATCACGCTGGCGCCTATCGCTACCGTATTGGGTCTGGCATTTAAACTCTCCGACCCGGAAAAACTGCTGGGTGGGGAAGAGGAACTCGGCATTACCTGTGCGCTGATCCCAACCTCAACCCCGGGCGTACAGATTGGCCGTCGCCACTTCCCGCTTAACGTGCCGTTCCAGAACGGTCCGACGCTGGGCAAAGATGTCTTCGTGCCGATTGATTACATTATCGGTGGCCCAAAAATGGCCGGTCAGGGCTGGCGTATGCTGGTGGAATGTCTGTCTGTGGGGCGCGGTATTACCCTGCCGTCTAACTCCACGGGCGGCGTGAAATCGGTCGCAATGGCAACCGGCGCGTATGCGCATATTCGTCGCCAGTTCAAAATCTCTATCGGCAAGATGGAAGGTATTGAAGAGCCGTTGGCGCGTATTGCCGGTAACGCCTACGTGATGGATGCTGCGGCGTCGCTGATTACCTACGGCATTATGTTGGGTGAAAAACCGGCGGTACTGTCGGCTATCGTGAAGTATCACTGTACCCACCGTGGGCAGCAATCAATCATCGATGCCATGGATATTACTGGCGGTAAAGGCATCATGCTTGGCGAAAGCAACTTCCTCGCCCGTGCTTATCAGGGGGCGCCTATCGCCATTACCGTTGAAGGCGCTAACATTCTGACCCGTAGTATGATGATCTTCGGTCAGGGTGCGATTCGCTGCCATCCGTATGTGCTGGAAGAGATGGCTGCGGCGCAGAATAACGATGTGAATGCGTTCGACAAGTTGCTGTTCAAACACATCGGTCACGTTGGCAGCAATAAAGTACGCAGTTTCTGGCTGGGCCTGACGCGTGGCTTAACCAGTAGCACGCCAACCGCCGATGCGACCAAACGTTACTATCAGCACCTGAACCGTCTGAGCGCCAACCTGGCACTGCTTTCGGATGTGTCCATGGCTGTTCTGGGCGGTAGCCTGAAGCGTCGTGAACGTATCTCGGCGCGACTGGGGGATGTGTTAAGCCAGCTGTACCTGGCCTCTGCGGTGCTGAAGCGTTATGACGATGAAGGCCGTAATGAAGCCGACCTGCCGTTGGTTCACTGGGGCGTCCAGGATGCGTTGTACAAAGCCGAACAGGCGATGGACGATCTGCTGAAAAACTTCCCGAACCGTTTGGTTGCCGGTTTGCTGAGTGTGGTTATCTTCCCGACCGGTCGCCACTATCATGCACCGTCCGACAAGCTGGATCATAAGGTCGCGAAGATTTTGCAGGTTCCGAGCGCCACCCGTTCTCGCCTTGGTCGCGGTCAATACCTGACGCCAAGCGAGCATAATCCGGTCGGTTTGCTGGAAGAGGCTCTGCTGGACGTGATTGCAGCCGACCCTATCCACCAGCGGATCTGCAAAGAGTTGGGTAAAAACCTGCCGTTTACCCGCCTGGACGAACTGGCGCATAACGCGCTGGCCAAAGGGTTGATTGATAAAGACGAAGCCGCGATTCTGGTGAAAGCCGAAGCGAGCCGTCTGCGCAGTATCAACGTGGATGACTTTGAACCCGAGGAGCTGGCGACTCAGCCGGTAAAGCTGCCAGAGAAAGTGCGTAAAGTCGAAGCGGCATAACGACACACGCATAACATTTAGCCCCGCTTAATGCGGGGCTTTTTATTGCCACATTTTCGTTAAAGCTCATGCTACAGTGTCAAAATGTTGTTCAACGAGGAGCCTCGATCGTGCCTGGTTTGAAAATTACTCTGCTGCAACAACCGTTGATTTGGATGGATGGCCCGGCCAACCTGCGCCATTTCGACCGACAACTGGAAACCGTCACCGGACGTGATGTAATTGTGTTGCCCGAGATGTTTACCAGCGGATTTGCGATGGAAGCAGCAAACAAATCGCTGCCGCAGGAAGAAGTCGTAAGCTGGATGCGCGCCAAAGCGCAACAGACGAACGCCCTGATCGCGGGCAGTGCCGCGATTCAGTCCGAACGCGGTGCGGTTAACCGTTTTTTACTGGTCGAGCCCGAAGGTAATGTGCATTTCTATGACAAACGTCATCTGTTCCGCATGGCGGATGAACATCAGCATTACCAGGCGGGAGAAGCGCGCGTTATTTTTACATGGCGCGGCTGGCGCATTCTGCCGTTAGTCTGTTATGACCTGCGTTTTCCGGTGTGGTCGCGCAACCGTAACGATTACGACCTCGCCTTGTATGTGGCTAACTGGCCCGCGCCGCGTTCACTGCACTGGCAGGTTCTGCTCACTGCACGGGCGATTGAGAATCAGGCGTATGTAGCAGGATGTAACCGTGTAGG
Source organism: Citrobacter sp. wls615 (assembly GCF_005281355.1). NCBI lineage: Bacteria > Pseudomonadati > Pseudomonadota > Gammaproteobacteria > Enterobacterales > Enterobacteriaceae > Citrobacter > Citrobacter sp. wls615. The sequence continues at coordinate 70,701 of NZ_SZXM01000003.1, forward strand.
AACTGACGGTAACGGTCATCATTATCGCGGTGACAGCCGGGTGATAAATCCACAGGGTGAGATTATTGCCACCGCCGAGCCGCATCAAGCCACACGTATTGACGCTGAACTGTCGCTCTCGGCACTGCGTGAGTATCGCGAAAAGTTTCCCGCCTGGCAGGACGCCGACCCGTTCGCGCTGTAGATATCGCCTCTCCTCCCGCTGCGTAACATTTTTACGTAGCGGGATTGTTGCACTCCGTAACCAACCGCAAAACAAATTCGCGTGGCGACATGCTGCGGGCAACGTATTCTGCAACGGATAATCACTCGTAACCGGACCGGCGAGTGACTGGCAATGTTAATAATTCCTTTATCAGGATCTCTAAATGAAGAACTTCGTACGCATGACCTTGCTGGCAGCTACCGTGGCTGGCGCTTCTTTTAGCACATTTGCAGCAAATGTATCCAATGTTCCCGCTCCAGCTCAGGACCCGGTAGTCCAGCACCTTAAGCTGACCAACGACCAGGTTGCGCAGATTAAAAAACTGCACCAGCAGCTTGAAACCAATGTTGGTCAGATTTCGGTGAAAGATGTTAAAGACGGTGCATTGATTGACGTCATCAAGTCCGGGAAATGGGATGAAGCGGCCGTCAAGAACCAGCTTTCCGCGTTCAGCAATATCGAACAGCAGGCACGTTATTATCGTGTGAAATACTACTTTGACCTGAACAAAGTGCTGACTCCGGAGCAGCGCCAGCAGGTACAAAAAGATATCGCGCAAACGCTGAGCGAGTAATCTCCAGGGCCTGGATCAGCAATGATTCAGGCTTTTCGGTACAGTCTCCTGCTGAAAAAAGAAGCCCTGTACAGCATCTGCGCCGCTCATACGGCTGATGGCGTAATCCTGCGCGGTTTCTACTCCCTCGATCACCACCCGCTCTCCCAGCCCGCGAAATTGATTGACCAGTACCCTCAACTGCCACTCCGATGATCTGAACTGATGAAACATCCCGCTTTCAATTTTAATGGCATCAAAACGGATGCCAGACAGTCGCCAGACAAAAAACAGCTCAGGCGAAACGTCATCCAGCCACACGCGAAAACCATGGCGCACCAGGGTTTTTATGGCGATGCATACCGCCTGCTGTTCTGCCTTTTCCAGACGCATCATGGTAGCGGGATCCTGAATTTCAATAACAATCCGCCCCTGATGCGCCTGCCTGGTGAGTCGCGAGATCCACGACAGACAGGTCAGCATCCTGACGGATAAATTCAGCGAATAGCTTCCTGGGAGTAAGAGTACCCGCTGCATTTGCCACATAAACAGCTGCTGTTTCGCGGTGACAGAAAGATGCTTGAAAAAAAGATCCAGCGGGAGCGGTGTGCGTACCTGGCTTAACACCTCACGGACATCCAGTGATGCATCATCAAAAAAATGAATGCGCTGCAAACGGATCCCGGAGATCCGCAGCAGTTCGGCATTACGGGGAAGCTCGGGTACATATTGAGCCTGTTCGCTGAGTCTGTTCATGTCATTCCATTTTTTGATTAAAAGGACGTCGTGCATCCTGTAACCAGGAGATACGGCGATCGTTGGGATAGATCAGGTAAAAGCGGGTCGCCAGACGCTGCGCCTCAACCATGTCGTGCTGCTGCAACGCCAGCAAGATTTGCGTGAAGGAGATATTCGGGTCCGGGTGAACACGCACATAGTCAGGCGCCCAACGGCGGACCAACGCCAGCCAGCGAGCATTCCGGGTACGTTGATACCGTTGCAGGTATCCCATCTGGAGATCAAAGTGGTAGCGTGTGGCAAGCAACCAACCGCCCACCGGGAGCGATTCGGCAAGTTGCCACTGTGTTGACTGCCGTTCCGCCAGCGTCAGTTGCTGTTGCGTCTGTAGCGTGAGAAGTAACAAGGGAGTGGCTATCAGAAACGAGATAAATGCCAGCCCACGAATCAACGACGTCGCCGGGCGCGTCAGACTTGTCCCTTTTAGCGCGCCATCTGCGCAACGAAGCAGCAGGATCAGCAATAACCAGTGTGGCGTTGACTGTCTGACCGGGTATTCCGTCAACATATGGATAACCACTGGCAACGCCGCCACCAGGCAGGCACGACGCCAGCAATTTCCGTGCAGCCAGAGCCATAACCCACCCGCAATAAAACACAGCGCGCCCGCCAGTCCAACCAGACCGCCCTCCACCAGCCACAGCACCAGTTCATTATGTGGATGCGAGATGCTACTCAGCCCCAATGGCCCCGCTCGTTCGAGAAAAACAGCAGCGAAACTGCCCACGCCCCATCCCATCCACGGGCGTTCGGCAAATAATGCCAGTGATGTTTTCAGCACCGTCCAGCGCACATGAGAAGTCGTTAAATGATCAACCGTGGCAACGGACAAAAAATGGCGAGCGGCAGCGCCTGTCGCCATACCTAACGCCAACGGCAGGAGAAGTAGCAACAGCGTGCGGCGTTGTGCAGGGAACACCACCAGCAGCAACACTTCCCCGACCGCCAGAGACAAATAGCCGGTTTGCGACTGGGATTCATGCAGCACAAATCCCATCATCACCAGAGCAACCCCGAAAACAACTCGATATCTGCCGCCCTGGCGTAAAAAGAGCAGCGCTGACAGCAGCACGCCGCACGCAGTGAAACTGGCCAGCAGGTTGACCTGCTGAAAAATACCGTAGGGCCGCGTGCCGCGCCGCCAGGCGAACTCCCAGTAATCAACGCCCGGCCAATGCCAGTACTGATAGACAAACGCCAGACATTCGATGACGCATCCCCCCCATAACAGGGCCAGCAATACCGTGCGAACGTTTGTCGTAAGTGGAATTTGTAACGTCACCAGATAGACAAGCACGCCACCCTGTAACGCCCCCGCCACCAGCAGCGCCTCGGACCTCCAGATGTCTGGCGTCAGCAGACAAAGCAGCATCAGGATCAGCGCACCCAGCATAAATCCAATAGCAGGTACAGTGATGCGCCAGCGTCGGTTAGGCAGTAGCATCGTTACGCTTACAATCAATACCGCAGCGTAGATCCAACTGGTAATATTAAGCGGCAACGACAGACCGCTGCCGCCGTTATTCAGCCAGTAGAGGTGCATGATCCCGCACCAGAAAAATAGACTGACAATCAGCAATAATTTCTGGCCAGGCAGCGGCGCAATACGATTCAGTGCGTTCATCATGCTACTGGTAATTCAACGTCCAGGTCCCGCTGGCGCTGAACGGACCGTATTCAAGAGACTGGTTTTTTATCGCCGACGGTTCTGCCGCGACCCACGCCAAAAAATTCAGCGTCATCGACCCTTCAGTAATCTCTGTAACTGACGTGCTTTCATCAAACCGGATTGCCGTGCCAACGTCTTCACTCATTCCAATCCCAATCCCCGATGCCCCGTCCTGCTCGCTGCTATCCAGCGCCAGATGATCGGTAAGCTCCGCATCTTCCTTGCCGCTGAAAGTGACCGAGATCCCGCGGAAAACCTCCGGGTTGCAGTCGCGTAACTGGATGCTGAATTTTTCCGGCTTACTGCGTCCTGAGAGATAGAGATCCTGCGTCGCGATTTGCCCGAAATCGACCTCGATTTTGTCGCCGCCGGGTGCAAGGCTGCAGGCCAGCGCTCTGATGGTGCCGTGAAAATACATATCGCCACCGACCAGTTTGGTATCAGCCTGTACCGTTGCGCCAAACAACAGCGTACTCATCGCGATTAACGTTCTGAAAGTCATGGTATTACCCTACTGAAACTGCGCGACAACGGTGGCAGAGGCTTCAAACTCACCTTCCTTAACGCTCCCCACGCCCGGCTTTGCCACCGGTGCGGCAGTGAGATTCCAGTCGCCCTGATTCTGGTAAAAACCCTTCACGTTGTAGAACTGATTGGGCACTACGGTGCCGCCGCTCTCGTCTTTGATCATAATGCCGAGATCGTCGCGTTTTTGTCCCCCACTCAACGTGCCGAGAAGATGATCGTTAAACCCAGCCGTACCTGACGCCGTGGTGGTTTGTACACCTAAATTGATGTTCAGCGCGCCCTGATCGAAACTGCCGCCTTCACAGACCACATGTATCGGGATCGACTTGCTGTAATTGGTGCCGTTGAGCTTTGCAGCGGATCCGGGCAGATCGCCAAACTCAATGCTGATTTTGTCTCCCCGATTGAAGGTGCATTTATCCGGCACGGTAATGAGCCCGGATTTAATGACCACGCGTGAAATCGCCGTGGTTGGCGTAGGTCCCGCACCGCCCATGCGCCCGGCAACCTCCACCAGCGACTGGGAAGTGATATTGATGCCATTGATAATGGGTTTAGTGACAATAAACGTCACTTTCCCTTTTGAACCACTTTCAACGTTCGTGGCGCGCGTGTAGCCCTTACGCTTTTTGCAGCTGTTGTTACTGTTGCGGTTTGAAACGTTGGTAAAAGGCGCCTGGACGTATTTGTTGTAACGTCCGGCAACCCACACCTGAACTTCCACATCCAGATACTCGTTTAACCGAAAACGGTTCGCCCCCTGATTTGAAGGCGGCATGGTGGTCGTGGTGGTGTAATAAATAGGCTCCCGAGAGATATCGGCCTGTTCGCAATAAAAATTCACCACATACCAACTGCCCAGATTCCAGGTAAAAGGCTCCGTTCTGCCGCCTACATGGTTTTTGCTGACATCCAGCGAACTCAGTTCAATATCGTACTGATGCGGCGACCCGCCCTCCGGCTCACCTTCCCCCTGTGTGAATGCATGCCCGGCCAGAGGACTGCCTGCCAGCACGACCCACAGCAGCGCTTTATGCAATACGCTCATAGATACTCCAGCTTAAGTCTGACCAGACCGTTAAATTCGCCAGCGGTCACCTCCTGCCCAAAAGATTCCAGCGCGGCAAGAAAGTGAATCGCGTTATCACCCGGTTTGAGGATCCACATGCGTTGCGGTTGATTCAGGTGGATCAACTGGTTGCGTTCGGTCAGTAGCCGAATGCCCGCACCACGCACATCGCCGCGAATACTCCCCAGATCGCTGTTTTCCGGCGCGCCTTCGGCCATCAGCGTCATCGAAACGCCACGTTCCACCGTGCTATGCGCCAGCTCCGGCATTTCGCTGGTCTGTCCGGGAAAATCCCTTAAGGTATGGCCAGAACCTTTTAAGCAGCCATTCAGGTTCAGCGTCACTAATACCGGATCGCTGCGATCGCCGCTCTGGCGAAAGCGGCTGGCGGAAATATCACCCAGATCGATGGTCTGATCGCGTGAAGCCATATCCAGCACGCACGGCGAAACGAACACCCGACCATGAAAGCGGACGTTGCCATACTCGCCGGAAACGTTGCTCATATCCTGGCGGCCGCTAGTGGCCTGAACCGGGCAGGCCATACCTGCCATCAGCAGAGCGCAAAGCATCTTTTTCATTTACGAGTCCTTTACCGGGGCTGTTGCTCCATCGGCAATGCTTTACACACATTGCCTGTGCAGCTGAATTTCAATTCAGGGTGACCGCCAAAATCGTTCACATACATCATGCTGAACTGGCTAACGCTGCCGTCGGTGACGCTGAAATCAAGCGAGGATTTTGGTGAGACCATAACCCCAGGGAAGTCAGTCAGCCTGCCGCCGCCCTGCGCTTCCGGCTTACGGCTTAAACCGATTAAGGTGACGAAGTATGGCGTTGGGTTATCCACAGTCCAGCGTAGACCCTGCTTGTGAAAAACCAGTTGGTTTTGCCACACCGCGCCCGGCGTTTCCGGCACGATTGCGGTCGGACGGTAGAACAATTTGATGCGCGACTGCATCGCCAGCTGCAGCACGTTTGGCTTATCCGGCTTGGGTGGAATTTCACGCACGTTCAGGTAGAACAGGCTTTCGCGATCCTGGGGTAGAGCGTTAATCCCGCTGGTTTTTGTCACGCGGGCTATGCCCTTTTGCCCACCGTTAATTCGCTGCAGCGGCGGTAAGACCATCAGCGGCGAGGTAACTTTTGTTCCGTTGGTGTCTTCCACCCACGACTGGGCCAAAAACGGAATGCTCGGGCTGGTATTGGTTAAGTTCGCGCTGACAGATCGCGCATCACCGGTGATGATCATCCGGGTACGGTCGAGCGCAATACCCGCCCAGGAAGCGTTGATCTCTGCAATAAAAAGCAGGCCACAAGTCACGGGTTTGAGCCAACGCTGCACGGAGTAAAAAGCTTGATTTTTCATGACAAAATTCATTCTGGTTATTGAAATTATTCACAAGGCAACAGCACGTTACCTTCCGGGTTGAGTTGTTGTGGCACCTGTAAGTGACACTGCGCTCGTCCGCCCCAGGCAACGGAAAGACGCTCGGCTGGATTCACACCGGCAATCCAGGCCATGCCGTTTTCCATCACCATGGCGACGCTGACGCCGTTGGCGTTAAACACTTCGGCGCCAAACGGCGGGACCGAACCATCCTTCAGGCGCAGCAGCGCCATCATTTTTTGCCCCTGCGCCACGGCAAAGCGCTGATAGCCAATCGCCCCTTCCGTCAGGGTGTTGGTGACGATGGCTTTGGTCGCGGAAATATCCTCGTCCATTGCGTCCACATCGATGCGGGTATCAAAGCTGTGATAGCTGACGACGTCCGGTACCACGGCAATACCGAAGCGGTTTGAATGCGCCTGTTCGCCGTTCAGCGGTACATTCGCCACACCGTCGGTATCAACCATCACTCTGGCGGTATTCATTGACGCCTGGCTGTTGTGCAACGCCGCGCCGTGACGCGTCGCGGTAAAACCGCCGCGCATCGTGCCGCCTACGGAGAAATAGCGTGATTGCTGCCAGCTGACGTTAGATTCCAGCTCCGCCATCATGCTGCGGTGCTTGTAATAGCCATCAAATGCCGTGCGCCCTTCACCGGAAACCCCTGCGCGCAAACGCCACGGGTTGTCACGGTCGCGGTTATCGGAATACGAAACCATCTGGCTGGTCTGGTTGCCGCTGTTCTGCAACTCATAATCCATGGAGCGGCCATCGCTCCAGGGAATCGAAATTGAAAGCGAAAGACTGTCGTCCCGTTTGCCCTGATACTCAGAGCGGTAAGCCGCAAGGTTGGCGCTTATCCCCTGGATGCCCGCCAACGAAAAGCTGTGTCCCATCGACAACCCGTAACGATCCTGCGAACGACGATCCCAGTAGTTCTGGTGGGTGTAGGTCAGATACAGCGTGGTGGCTAACTGCGGATCGTCGGCAAAAAAGGTCTTGTTACCGGTGATGGTGTACATCTCTTTTTCGTTACCGGCGCTGTTGTTATTGGCATACTGCTCGTCGAGGAACTGTGAAAAAGTACGGAAGTTACGCTGTGAAAAGCGGTATCCGGCAAAGGTGATGGCGCTGTTGTATTCATCAAAGGTTTTGGCATAGCTGAGCTTAAAGGACATACCTTTTTGTTCAGCCTGATGCTTCACACGGCTCACGGATTGCGTCGCATCCGCCGACAACGCCCCCAGCCAGCTCAAATCCCGCCCAATCCCCATCGACCAGGCGTTATAGCGCTCGCCAGTGAGCAGCGCGCCGCCGTACAGCGACCACGCATTGCTGACCCCCCATGAAAAATCGCCGGTATAAAACGCAGGGCCCTGAATGTCATGGTTGTAAAGCGATGGCTTACCGACCGCGGCGTTGTAGCGAACGTAGCCTGGGCGCGTCAGGTAGGGAATATCAGCGGTATTAACCTGAAAGGTTTGTACGCTGCCATCCTGCTCCTCAACGCGTACATCCAACGTGCCGCGTACCGAGCCGTGCAGATCCTGAATATTAAACGGCCCCGCAGGAACGGTGGTTTGATAGATAACACGTCCCTGCTGACTAACGGTGACCTTGGCGTTACTACGAGCGATGCCATGAACTTCAGGCGCGTAACCCTGCAAATTCGGTGGCAGCATACGCTCATCGCTGGCGAGGTTAGCCCCGGTAAAACGAACCGAATCAAAGACCTGAGAATTCAGATAGATTTCGCCAAGCGTCAGTTTTGCCGCCTGCATCGGTAATGGGCGATAAGCATAGATCTGATCCCAGTCGATACGCCCACGATTATCATCAGAAGCGTAATTGGCCTGATACTGCCCGCGAAAGCGCCACGCGCCGAGGTTAAAACCTGTTTGCCCGTAGCCAGAAAGAGAGCGGTAACGATCGCCCCCCTGCTCGTAATGTGTGGCCTGACCCGAGATACTGTAGTCAAAAATCAGCCCCGCGACGCCATTATCCCAGCGTTCCGGCGGCGTCCAGTCTGGATCGGTATATTTCATCCATGCCTGCGGCACGGTAATGTCCAGTACGCCTGCGCTATTATTCAACACCACACCCGGCAGATGGGAAATGTCATAGCATGTCGCGCTAATCGGATGAACATAGGTCAGTGCCTCTTCTTTGAGCGCCAGTAATTCGAGTTGCTGTGGCGTCAGACACGCCATGGATTTATGCGAGTTGGCAGGATCGACGATATAGCGGATCGATTGCTGAGGAATTTCCTGGCTGTTAATACGAACATCCAGCAGATATTCACCGGGAGTCACAAAGTTGCCTTCGGAAAAACGCTGCAAATCGACATTCTGCCGGTCGCTGGCATCCAGTACGTCAGTATTAAATTCAACGGCCTCATCCGCTTCAGCCCATGCAGAGGCACAAACCAGAGTAATAAATAGCGCCAGGCGTTTTTTATCTGTTTTCAGCGTGATCATTTTCGTTCGCAAACCTTCAGATACCCGAATTGCAGTGCAGCTCAGAGATAATTCACAACAAAATGCGTGACCGCAGTAAATTCGCCGGATGTCATTCTTCCGTCACGGGAGATCAAATAAGCCGTAAAGTTGAGCGTGTTCTTCCCGGGATTAAGCACATAATCCGGTGATGGTTCGCCCAGATGAATTTGCTGTCCTTTGCTGTCGTATATTTCTATTGCTAAATTTTCAGTTTCCGACTGCACGCTCAGATAATCAGGATTGTCCCTGTCGGGCGCACCAGAAAAGGTAATATTGGCGCGTTGAAACACATTCCCGGAATGTTGAGAATCCCCTAATGAACATCCCAGCAAATGAATACTGAAATCATGCGCGGACACTTTTTCTGGTCTTCCAGAAATATCTCTGGCAGAGAGATCATCGAATTCAACCAGTAGTGACCGGTCGCGCGGATCAACATAACAGGCAGCCTCAATAATATTTCCTCGCATGCGCATTTTGCCGGGCGTACTGTTTAGACGATTGGCGCCAGCCATAACCCATGCAGGCGAGATAAAGACAAAAAGCAGTAAAATTCGCCATCCAGGCATAACCGTATTTCCTTTCAGTTATTCGCAGGAAGGGTTAAGCAGGCGCATTAATGCGCCCGCTGCGGGTAATTACTGATAGTCGATCTGGAAATTAACGGTAGATTCGAAATCACCCGGCGTTACCGCTGCAGAAGCGTTGTTTGCCTGCAGATAAGCCACGAAATCAATGTCGGTTTCGCCGTCAGTGATGTTGACCTGAGAGGCAGCTTTACCCCATTCCACATCCTGGTTGCCGCTGTCAACCATACCAATACCCGCGCCCTTTGCAGTACCAGAGGTGAATGCGGCCAGCGCGTTGTTGTCTGTATCAATTGTTGCCGGGGTATAGGTCACAGTGGCCGTTTTCGCAACGGTGGTGTCGCAGCCCTGAAGAACGATTTTGGCATGCTTAACGCCAGCACGTTGGTTGTCTTTTAACTGAGAGGTTGGGATCTCACCAAAATTAACCTGCACCGGGCTGGATTCAGGTGCCAGACCGCATGCGGAATTAACCAGAGAACCGGTGAACTGAATTTTACCGTTAGTCGGTTCAACATTTTTTGCAGCGAAAGCAGAAGAGGCAGTCAAAGTCATTCCCACCATCAGCGCGCAGGCCACAGCCACGTTTTTCATTTTCATATTACTACTTAACCTTATATCCGTTTTTAGTTATTCCGATGATCTATTTCCGCAGACATTTAAGTCATGGAAATGCTGATCTGCAGGTGGCGGTAGCGCATATCCTTGCAAACAATCCATCTCAACCCGCCCCTTATTTTGAACATCGCTGGCATTCCATACGAAATACCGTCTACAGCTGTTCAGGCTGTTTCGGGGCTTATATTAAGTCGGCAGAAAAATGACACAATGCAAAAATACGGTATTAATCAAACTCAGGGAATCGTGTTGTATCACCGCCTGCACAACGATCGTTTACCTAAAAAATCGCCAAAATTCAGGTAACTGCTAGTGTTAATATCTATTATTTTGAGTTTTTATAGAGTTTTTATCTATCAACTATTTTTTTATTTAGTCCGGATACCAGGCAAAATGTATTTATGAAAGTTTTGTAAAAATGAAGGTGGATATCAAAACCGAGTAATGACAATAAGATAGTGACAGAGAGAAAGGAGAATGAGACATCTATAAGAAATATTAAAATATTGTTATATAAATATTAATGAAGCGATCTATGGCGCAACCATTTTTTATAAATGAATTATGTTATGCTATTGCTTCCCCCACTCGAATGCGAGATATCCTGCTTTAAAGGAGACATCAGTGATTTCTCATATACCAATAAACAAAATTAAATCCGTAATTATTGGTGATGGCTTAGTTTTCAGACCAAATAAAAATACCCTAAAAGACCTGACATCCGGTGAAATGGCCACATTGAATAATGTGGCAACGCAATTACTGCTCTATTTGTTGCAAAATGGTAAAGAGATTTCCTCGCGCGATGAAATTCTGCTGAATGTTTTCCAGCATAATGGCGCCCGGGCGACGGATGCCAATCTCAACCAGCACATTTCATTTCTGCGCAAAGCAATAACGTCAACGGGTCACCCTGCAGAGCTCATCGTCACCATTCCGCGAATGGGATTTCGGATGGGCGATGTCAATATCCAGCAACTGGAAGAGGCGCAAACTCCAGCGCGAATTGCCAATGTTGCAACGAAGCTCAACAAAAAGAACCGGAACCGATGGCCTGTCGCAATAACAACGTTAATCACCGGCCTCGCAGTGCTGGCGACAGCGTGGTTAACATGGATACCCAATGAAATCGCCATGACGGACGCAGCTATACTGCGAACAATCGACTACGAGCAATGCCGGGTACATATATTAGGGAATGCTCTCACCGATACCATAACTGAAAAGAAAGCGCTGGATATATTCAAGTCAGTGGGTATTAACCCAAACTGTTCGCATCCAAAAGATCTCTATCTTAATACGTGGGCGAGCAACCATAACCTGGTTGAGTGGTCGTTTGCCGCTGAATGCGGACTAAACCTCGGCTATTACCATTGCGTCAGCCAGTATCGTCATTATGAGGAATGATATGAAGCAGGAAAGCGATCACTCTCCTTTACTATGGTCAGTGGTAATTGCCATTTTTGGGCTGGCGGCCATTGCTTTTTTCATTATCGCCGGGAATGCGAAGAAACAAGAAATCAGCTTTTCATGCTCATCGGAATTCACGTCAATACTCGATATCCAAAATAGCAAAAAGGAACTCAACGGAATTATGCTGATCACTAGCTACAATTCCGGACACCTTTCATTGTCAGTACAAGGGAAATTCAAAAGTGATGATGGTGAGTTCACGGTTAACCGAAAACTGTTCTTTCGCTACGCCCGTCCGCTCGGCCATACCGCAGGCGTTTTCATGCTCACTCCCGATGGACGTGAAAAATCCCCCGATGATGACGCAACGGATGCTGTCGATTATCTCTTCTTCGACGCTTACGAACGTGCCGACAAGCTATATATGCTGAAGCACCTGAATGAGGAAACGGTTCTTATTGGCGATAACTTTTCACCCCGCTTCGCCTGCGTGATGAATCACTTCGCGGGTTAATCGCCTCTACGATATGCGTCGGGTTAAGGATGACCTGATGTGTTTCCCGCCCAGCAGCGCGGATGTATCGATACAGTGTAATGAAGGGATTGTTATTTTGGGTGGGACTAAAACGACGAAATCCTGAATCATTTCTGATTCAGGATTTCTGAATAGTGGCGGAATGGACGGGACTCGAACCCGCGACCCCCTGCGTGACAGGCAGGTATTCTAACCAACTGAACTACCACTCCGCGTTGTGTTCCGCTTGGGAACGAAGCGAATATTACGGATTGCCTCGCGCCTCGTCAACGCTTTTTCTCACGTTTTTAATCGTTTGCTGCAAAAATCACCCGAATGGTCATTTCTGCACTGTAATTGGGTCATCTACGCCCGCCAGAGACAACTTCCCCCCTTCTTCTGCACCAGGTCAAGCCGCGATTCATGGGCCGCTAACTCCTCATCAGTGGCAAAAACAACGCGTAGTTTGCTGGACTGTCGAACAATGCGCTGGATCCCCGTGTCATTTTGCTGCTGGCTGTCGCCTTCCATTGAGAACGCCATGGTGGTCTGCCCACCGGTCATCATCAGATAAACGTCGGCCAGAATCTGGGCATCGAGCAATGCGCCGTGCAGGGTTCGTTTACTGTTGTCTATTTCATAACGCGAGCATAACGCATCAAGGCTGTTTCGCTTGCCAGGAAACATTTTCCTTGCCAGCGCCAGGCTATCGGTTATTTTGCAAAATTCGTTGGTTTTCGGAATACCACGATTGAGCTTAGCAAACTCGTAATCCATAAAGCCGATATCAAACGATGCGTTATGGATGACCAGCTCCGCGCCGCGAATGTAGTCGAGAAACTCATCGGCAACTTCGGCAAATGTAGGCTTATCGAGCAGGAATTCGTCTGCGATGCCGTGTACGCCAAACGCTTCCGGATCCACCAGCCGATCCGGCTTCAGGTAAACGTGGAAGTTATTACCGGTCAGGCGGCGGTTCACCACTTCAACCGCACCGATCTCAATGATCTTGTGGCCTTCGTAGTGGGCGCCAATCTGGTTCATACCGGTGGTTTCGGTATCGAGGACTACCTGTCGTGTAATTCCAGTGCTCATAACGGTCATTTATGTCAGACTTATCGTTTGATTTCGATTTGCTAAAACAGGAAGTCTACCAGAGATGCTTAAACAGGTAGAAATTTTCACCGATGGTTCTTGCCTGGGTAATCCAGGGCCAGGTGGTTACGGGGCAATTTTACGCTATCGCGGGCGCGAAAAAACCTTTAGTCAAGGGTACAACCTCACAACCAATAATCGCATGGAGCTGATGGCGGCAATCGTTGCGCTGGAAGCTCTGAAAGAACAGTGTGAAGTGATACTCAGTACCGACAGCCAGTATGTACGCCAGGGCATCACGCAATGGATCCACAACTGGAAGAAGCGCGGCTGGAAAACGGCAGATAAAAAACCGGTAAAGAACGTCGATCTGTGGAAACGTTTGGATGCCGCGCTGGGTCCACATCAAATCAAATGGGAATGGGTTAAAGGCCATGCGGGTCATCCGGAAAACGAACGCTGCGATGAGCTTGCGCGCGCCGCGGCAATGAGCCCCACTCAGGATGATATTGGTTATCAGGCCGAGTCTTAAGCGTCCGGTTTGCGGTATTGCCGGGTAGCGCCAACGGCCTGGCGGATTGGCGTTTTGCTTTTATTTTGTTTCATTGGGTTGAGCGTAAGCGGAATGGTGCGCTTACGTGCGACCACCAGTTGCAAACATCCCAGGGCAGGAATATGGGCGCTTAACATTTTCCCGCCCTTCTTGTTCCAGGGCAGGACATGAAAACGGCTGTAGTGCAGCACTTCAAAATTGAGTAAAGAGAGCCAGTCCAGTTGACGCATGAGGGTAAACATCCGACTGTTGTAAGGCGAGGTCTTGCGCAATACCGGCACCAGTTTACGCAGTCCCATCAGGCTTACCGGATTAAACCCGCTCAGAATCAACCAGCCGTCATCAATCAGCACGCGATCGGCTTCACGCAGTAACCGATGTGGATCGGAACACCACGGTAGCGTATGGGCCAACAAACAGACATCCACCGACTTATCGGCAAAGGGCAGATGCAAAGGATCTGCCGTTACCTGCATGGGAGACCCCAGCAAAGAAACATTTACCTGATGAGAAACCGCGCACGCTTCAGAATCGATTTCTGCGCTTAAATTACCAATTTTAAGCAGATGAAAACCGTACATTTTTGCGAACCACGGGTTAAGCTGATGCTCCAGCGCCTCACGATAGTATTCGCCCCAGGGTAAATCACCCCAGCTCACGGGCGCTACGACAGTTTGAGGGATCCTTGCCGGTTTCATCATAACCTTCCGTTTCGCTTTGAGAGGTAAGATATGAATCTTAACAGTATTCCTGCATTTCAGGACAATTACATCTGGGTCCTGTCAAACAATGACCAACATTGCCTGATTGTCGACCCGGGCGAAGCCGCCCCAGTTCTGCAAGCCATTGCAGAACATAACTGGGTGCCAGAGGCCATTTTGCTGACCCATCATCATCAGGATCACGTTGGCGGCGTGAAAGAACTCCTACAACACTTCCCACAAATAGTGGTATACGGACCGGCTGAAACGCAAGATAAGGGAACGACGCACATAGTCGAAGATGGCGATATTGCACTCGTATTGGGGCATGAATTTAAGGTAATTGCCACGCCGGGTCACACTTTAGGACATATCTGTTACTTTAGCCAACCTTACCTGTTTTGCGGAGATACGCTCTTTTCCGGGGGCTGTGGTCGGCTTTTCGAAGGTACTGCAACGCAGATGTATCAATCACTTAAGAGAATCAGCGCTCTTCCCGATGATACTTTGATTTGTTGCGCACATGAGTACACATTAGCAAATATGAAGTTTGCTTTAAGCATCCTCCCGCACGATTCGTTCATAAATGAATATTATCGTAAAGTTAATGAGTTACGCGTAAAAAAACAAATGACACTACCCGTAATTCTGAAAAATGAGCGGCGAAATAATATTTTTTTGCGAACTGAAGATATTGATTTAATTAATGAAATAAACAAAGAAACAATATTGCAACAACCTGAAGAGCGTTTTGCCTGGTTAAGGTCAAAGAAAGATACGTTCTGACAATTCCGGGTTGCCTTTTGAAAACTTCGCCGTTATGATCGGTCGTCTTTTAAGCAACTATTGACACACACATGAAGGCAAAAGCGATATTACTCGCCTCTGTCCTGCTTGTTGGGTGCCAGAATACTGGTAACGTCCAACAGCACGCACAGAGCCTTTCTGCAGCTGGTCAAGGGGAAGCAGGAAAGTTTACAAGTCAGGCGCGATGGATGGACGATGGAACATCTATCGCTGCTGATCAAGATTTGTGGGCTTTCATTGGTGACGAGCTAAAGATGGGAATTCCGGAAAACAGCCGGATTCGCGAACAGAAACAGAAGTATTTACGCAATAAGAGCTATCTCCACGATGTAACTTTACGGGCAGAGCCGTATATGTACTGGATAGCCGGGCAGGTTAAGAAACGTAACATGCCAATGGAACTGGTACTACTACCCATAGTGGAGAGCGCTTTTGATCCTCACGCAACGTCTGGCGCCAATGCCGCAGGTATTTGGCAGATCATTCCGAGCACGGGGCGCAATTATGGTTTAAAGCAGACCCGCAATTATGATGCACGTCGCGACATTGTGGCTTCCACCACTGCCGCGCTCGACATGATGCAGCGTCTGAACAAGATGTTTGATGGCGACTGGCTGCTGACCATTGCTGCTTATAATAGCGGTGAAGGTCGCGTGATGAAGGCGATCAAAACGAACAAAGCGCGTGGTAAATCCACCGACTTCTGGTCGTTACCGTTGCCTCAGGAAACGAAGCTGTATGTGCCCAAAATGCTGGCTTTGAGCGATATTCTCAAAAACAGCAAGCGCTATGGCGTGCGTCTGCCTACAACAGACGAAAGCCGCGCATTGGCACGTGTTCGCTTGAATAGCCCGGTTGAGATGGCTCAGGTTGCTGATATGGCGGGTATATCCGTCAGCAAGCTGAAGACCTTCAATGCAGGCGTGAAAGGCTCCACGTTGGGTGCCAGCGGTCCGCAATATGTGATGGTGCCAAAGAAGCATGCAGAAAAACTGCGTGAGTCTCTGGCTTCAGGCGAAATTGCAGCCGTGCAGTCAACGCTGCTCGCGGATAACACGCCGCTGAACAGCCGTAGCTACAAGGTTCGCTCTGGCGATACGCTTTCTGGCGTTGCTTCACGTCTTGGCGTGAGCACAAAAGACCTGAAACAGTGGAACAATCTGCGTGGTTCTTCCCTGAAAGTAGGCCAAAGCCTGACGGTAGGCGCCGGAACCAGCGCGCAGCGACTGGCTAACAACAGCGATAGCATCACCTATCGTGTGCGTAAGGGCGACTCGCTGTCGAGCATTGCCAAACGTCACGGGGTTAACATCAAGGATGTGATGCGCTGGAATAGCGATACGGACAACCTGCAGCCTGGCGATCAGCTAACGTTGTTTGTGAAAAACAACGGTATGCCGGACTCCTGATAACACTGTTGAAATGAAGGCACTGGTTCCCCCCCAGTGCCTTTTTTATTTATCCTGCTTTATGCGCCTCTACCATTATCGTGTCGCTGGTAAACGAACCCTCTTCCTGTAATGCAAAGTAGGCCTTCACGTCAGCAGAAGCACTCTCCTGGTATAAACGAATCGCTTCGGTCAACGCCGCAGGCGTACGCATCCGCGCAACCCACGAACTGAACTCCAGAGGCAGGCGATCAGTTAACAAGGTGTCAGCAATCAGGTTGGCGTCATTGATTAAAGACAGCCACTCCCCGCTGGAATAATTGCGTACGTGCGAGGTATCACGCAACGCTTCCACGGTTTGTAACCAGATATCACGTACAGGGTGACCCGGCGACATCACATCCATCACGATCAGTACGCCGCCGGGCTTCAGGATGCGGTTCACTTCGCGCAGCGCGCGCCCGACATCATGCCAGTGATGCGCGGAATAGCGGCTAATCACCACATCAAACGCGTTATCTTCAAATGGCAGACTTTCGGCATAACCCTGGCGCGTGGAGAGGTTTTCCAGCCCCCTGTCTTTTGCCGCCTCCGCCACCACTTCAAGCATTTGTGACGATAAATCATAAGCTACGACCTGCCTGACTTGCTGCGCAGCCACAAAACTGGCATGCCCTGCTCCGCATCCCATATCCAGTAACCGGGCTTGCGGAAATGCTGACAACCTTGCGGACAGGCGTTGCAAATCGCGGCCAGAGGCATGTACCGCACTGGTCAAATAGGCATTAGCCTGAGAGCCAAACTGTTTTTCGACGTTGTCATGATGAGAGCGTGTTGTCATTGTGTTGTCCTTCGGTTGTTGTTTAATAGGAAGGGCAGCACCACTACAGGTCTGCCCTACGGCAGACCTGACACACCGTTATTGTTCAGGTTTGCCGGGACTGAATTCAACGAGTAGCGGATTGTGGTCGGATGCGCGGGTGACCAGCACAGAGGCTTCACTCACGTTCAAACCACGATAGAACACAAAATCGAGAGGGCGACCAAACGCGCGTCGGCGTTGATCGTCGGTAAAGCGCACCTGGCGCAGCGACATTTCACGCGCGAAGCGGTACAGCGCATTCATCCGTCGACGGCTCCAGGCATTGAAATCACCCGCCATGATAACCGGACCGCTGTGATGGGCAATCTGATCGCCAATAGGAAGTAACTGCTTACTATAGACATCAACGCCAAGGCTGAAATTTACCGCGTGGATATTCACCACCATCAATAAACGCGTATCAGGCAACGGGTAAACTGTCACCAACGCTGATTTCGCCAGCCGTAAAATAGGCTCACGCTCGCGCAATGGACAGCAGTAAACAGGATGGGCGGCGGAGAGCGTCATAACGCCAGAGGGGTGCTGAGGCAGCACAAAGGCGGGTACCTGGTCGGCAGCGAGATAGTTAGCGGTCGCAAACTGGACCAGTTCAGGCGTGGTTTGCGCTTCCTGCAATAACACCAGATGCGCGTCTTTGCCAAAATTTTTCAGCACCGACTGCCATTCTGCACGCTGCTGCTTAAAAATGTTCCAAACCAGCACGCGAATACGATCTTCAGTACTTAACGGAGCGCCTGCGGGTAATGCCTGGCCAATATGCGCAAACGAGCCTGGCGGTAAAATCCGCTCAACCGGCTGTCCGGCAACATAACGCATGGCATAGGTGTTTTTTCGCACTTTAGACTTTCAAACCTCTGTAACGTCAACCAGTCCGCAGCCGGACTGGTTCTTCTGTTATAGGGATTTTAGCACTCACTTTCAACGAACAATTGCAGTTTGTTTTGTAAGTGGGCGCTTACATCAATGATTTACCCCAGAGCAATGCGTACAGGTTTATCAAGACGACCGCTGACGCCCATCAGTAAGAAAGCCACCAGAACAATGAGGGCGCCAATCCACGGCGTCTGCGCCAAACCGTAATGCTCCACCGTTTGCCCGCCAATCACTGACCCCAATGCAATACCAATGTTAAACGCTGCAATGTTGAGTCCTGATGCCACATCTACCGCATTAGGCGTGAATTGTTCGGCTTTCTGAACAACGTAGACCTGCAAACCCGGTACGTTGCCAAAGGCAAAGATCCCCATCACCAGAATAGTGACCAGTGCGGCGTACTGAGTAGACGCGGTCACCTGGAAGACCATCAGCAGAACAAACAGCGCGGCGAAAATGAATTTCAGCGCAGGAACGGCGCCATGCTTATCTGCCAGTTTACCGCCCCAGATATTGCCGATAGCCACAGATACGCCATAACCCAGCAAGATCCAGCTCACTGCTGCCGGGGAGAATCCAGCCAGATCCTGCATCATCGGCGCCAGGAAGGTGAATGCCGTGAATACACCGCCGTAGCCCAGCGCCGTAACGGCGTAAATCAGCAACAGACGAGGATGGGTCAGCACTTTCACCTGGTCACGAATGCTGGCGGCAGCCCGACCGGGGATGTTGGCCGGGATCAGCAGTTGGCTACTAATCAGTGCAATCACTCCTAACAGTGATACAGCAAGAAAAGTCTCGCGCCAGCCAAAGTGCTGACCGATAAACGTACCCAGCGGTACGCCGGTTACCAGCGCCACCGTTAAGCCGCCAAACATAATGGCGATGGCGGAAGCCGCTTTCTCTTTCGGCACCAGACTTGTCGCGATGGTAGAGCCAATTGAGAAGAACACACCGTGCGCCAGCCCCGTCAGCAGACGGGCGACGATTAATGTCATATAGCCCGGTGCCTGCCATGCCAGCAAATTTCCGGCCGTAAACAAGACCATCAGCGCGACCAGTAACTGTTTACGCGGCAGGCGTCCGGTCAGAGCAGTCAGCACCGGCGCGCCAATAGCCACGCCCAGCGCATAGATTGAAACCAACATTCCGGCGGAAGGTAACGAGATCGCCAGTTGTTGTGCAATGGTCGGCACCAGGCCGACAATCACAAACTCAGTCGTGCCAATAGCGAAGGCACTTATTGTCAGTGCAAATAAAGCGAGAGGCATAAATAACTCCATAACATCAGTAATCAGATGACACGCAGTATGCCTGGATGTTTTAATGACAAAAATATTCAAAATATCAATTTAATTTTGCTTCAGGTGCAAAAATGAAAGCAACCTCCGAAGAACTTGCAATTTTTGTCGCTGTCGTGGAAAGCGGCAGCTTCAGCCGGGCGGCAGAGCAGCTTGGACAGGCCAATTCCGCTGTCAGTCGGGCAGTTAAAAAGCTGGAGATGAAGCTCGGCGTCAGTCTGCTTAATCGTACGACCCGACAGCTGAGCCTGACAGAAGAAGGAGAGCGATACTTCAGGCGTGTGCAGCAGATACTGCAAGAAATGGCCGCAGCAGAAACGGAAATCATGGAGTCGCGTAATACTCCGCGCGGCTTACTGCGTATCGATGCGGCAACGCCGGTAATGCTGCATTTCCTGATGCCGCTGATTAAACCGTTCCGTGAGCGGTATCCCGAGATGACGTTGTCTCTTGTCTCCTCAGAAACGTTCATCAATCTTATTGAACGAAAAGTGGATGTTGCGATCCGCGCAGGCACGTTAACAGATTCAAGTCTGCGCGCACGCCCGTTATTTACCAGCTATCGCAAGATTATCGCTTCACCTGACTATATTGCCCGCTTTGGCAAGCCTGAGAGCGTTGAAGAGCTAAAACAGCATCTGTGCCTGGGGTTTTCTGAACCCATCTCGCTCAATACCTGGCCGATAGCCTGTAGTGACGGACAGCTCCATGAGATCGAATGTGGGATTTCGTCCAACAGCGGGGAAACGTTAAAACAGCTTTGCCTGAGCGGTAACGGCATTGCATGTCTTTCAGATTATATGATTGACAAAGAGATCGAGCAGGGAGAACTGGTGGAACTTCTGGCCGATAAACGTCTGCCGGTAGAAATGCCTTTCAGTGCCGTTTACTACAGCGATCGTGCCGTCAGCACACGTATTCGGGCATTTATCGACTTCTTAAGTGAACATATAAAAACAGCTCCCGAAGGAGCTGTGAAAGAGGGTTAAAGGCTACAAAGGGTCAGGCAATTAGTCCCACTCAGGGGCCAGGCCTTCCGGGCTAACCAGGCGGTCGTTGCAATCCAGTGCCGCGATCGCTGCTCTATCTTCGGCATCCAGATGCAGTTCCAGTGCCAGTAGGTTACTTGCCAGGTTTTCACGCTTGGTGGAAGAAGGAATTACTGAGTAACCTTCACCTATTGCCCATGCCAGGATAACCTGTGCCGGAGTCGCATTGTGTTTTGCGGCGATGCGTGCAATCACTTCATCTTTCAGCGCTTTACCGTAAGCCAGCGTCATGTAAGAGGTGATGTGGATACCGTGCGCTTTCGCCCAGTCAACGACCTTGCGGCTCTGCAAATATGGAGACAGTTCAATCTGGTTAGTGGCAATATTCTCCACGCCCACTGCAGCAATAGCTTTTTCCATCAGCGGAATGGTGAAGTTTGAAATACCAATTTCGCGAGTCAGCCCTTGTTCTTTAGCTTCAAGCAATGCCTGCATAAATTCTTCGACAGACACGGCATCCCCCGGAGATGGCCAGTGGATCAGCGTCAGATCGACATAATCCGTACGAAGTTTTTTCAGGCTCTCTTTCAGGCTTGGGATCAGCTTGTCTTTGCTAAGGTTTTCAATCCAAATCTTGGTGGTGATGTACAGCTCGCTACGTGGTACGCCGCTCTCAGCAATCGCCTGGCCAACAGCCGCTTCATTATCATAGATTTGCGCGGTGTCGACAGCACGGTAGCCCAGTTCAAGCGCCGTTTTAACAGAAGCGATAACCACGTCATCTTTCAGGCGAAAAGTACCTAAACCGAATGCAGGGATAGTCATGAAATTCCTCTTTATTTATCAAAATGGGTTAACTGGAATCATTATGACGAACGAGAGGATCGAGAAAAAGATCGATTAAAGCAGAGGATTTTTGCTAAAACAGCAATAATCATATGACAAGCAAAGAAAAAAGCCCTGAGCGTTAGCTCAGGGCTCTTAATAAGTGGCGGAACGGACGGGGCTCGAACCCGCGACCCCCTGCGTGACAGG
>NZ_SZXM01000047.1:0-194579 GCF_005281355.1 Citrobacter sp. wls615
CCTCCGGCTATGCCGGAGGATATTTATTTCCTCTTCACTAGTGCTATTCTTCGCGCCAGATTTTTCATCATTGAGGTTAATTTCATGACGACTCATGACCGTGTGCGCCAGCAGTTACACGCGCTTGAAGCGCTACTGCGTGAACATCATCACTGGCGGATGGACGAGCCAGCGGAGCATCTGTTTACCAGCACGCAGCCTTTTTGTATGGATACCATGGAGCCGGTCGAATGGCTGCAGTGGGTGTTGATTCCCCGTATGCATACCCTGCTTGATAATGCGCAGCCGCTGCCGCAGGCTTTTGCCATCGCACCGTATTACGAAATGGCGCTGACGGCCGATCACCCGCAACGTGACATTCTCCTGACGGCATTGCAGGAACTGGATGCGCTATTTACAAGTGATAACGCCTGATGCTGGAGATCCTCTATCAGGACGAATGGCTGGTTGCGGTCAATAAACCTTCTGGTTGGCTGGTTCACCGCAGTTGGCTCGACCGCGATGAGAAAGTGGTGGTGATGCAAACGGTGCGCGACCAGATTGGTCAGCACGTGTTTACCGTCCACCGGCTCGACAGGCCGACCTCCGGCGTGCTGCTGATGGGGCTGTCCAGCGAAGCCGGGCGTTTGCTGTCTCAGCAGTTTGAACATCATCAAATGCAGAAACGCTATCATGCGATTGTGCGTGGCTGGCTGATGGACGACGCCGTGCTGGATTACCCGCTGGTGGAAGAGCTGGATAAGATAGCCGATAAATTTGCCCGCGAGGATAAAGAGCCGCAGCCTGCGGTCACCCATTATCGCGGTCTGGCGACGGTTGAAATGCCGGTGGCGACCGGGCGCTATCCCACCACCCGTTACGGGCTGGTGGAGCTGGAGCCTCAGACCGGTCGTAAGCACCAGCTCAGACGCCATTTGGCTCACTTGCGCCATCCGATAATTGGCGACAGCAAGCATGGTGATTTACGGCAAAACCGCAGCGCCGCAGAGCATTTCGGCTGTCAGCGCTTGATGCTGCATGCCAGCCAGCTTGAGCTGACTCATCCCTTTACTGGCGAACCGCTGGTTATTCGCGCCGGGCTGGATGAGGTCTGGATGCAGGCGCTATCACAGTTTGGCTGGCGCGGACTTCTCCCTGAGAATGAAAGGGTTGAGTTCAGCGGGCTGTCAGGTCAGGATGAACAGATAGATTCTTAAGTCCCTGGAGATAAAGGTTATGGCGGAAATTGGAATTTTTGTCG
Source organism: Citrobacter sp. wls615 (assembly GCF_005281355.1). Classification (NCBI taxonomy): domain Bacteria; kingdom Pseudomonadati; phylum Pseudomonadota; class Gammaproteobacteria; order Enterobacterales; family Enterobacteriaceae; genus Citrobacter; species Citrobacter sp. wls615. Next base: position 1,241 of record NZ_SZXM01000047.1, read on the forward strand.
GCACGATGTATGGAAACGCGCTGCTGGTTGCCGAAGAGGCCGAGGCGATTTTAACTGCGCAGGGCCATAAAGCTACGGTATTTGAAGACCCGGAGCTTACCGACTGGCAGGCTTATCAGGATAAATATGCATTGGTGGTGACCTCAACGACCGGGCAGGGCGATCTGCCGGATAGCATCGTGCCGCTGTTTCAGGGAATCAAAGATAATCTCGGTTTCCAGCCTAATCTGCGTTATGGCGTCATTGCGCTTGGCGACAGCAGCTACGTTAATTTTTGCAATGGCGGCAAGCAGTTCGATGCGCTGTTACAGGAACAAAGCGCGCAGCGCGTAGGTGAAATGCTGCTGATTGATGCCAGCGAGCATCCTGAACCGGAAAGCGAATCTAATCCCTGGGTAGAAAAATGGGGAACCTTGCTTAAATAATCCCTCGCCCGCACGGGCATGCACCCCCCTCATTAGAAAACCGTAGGCCGGGTCAGGCGAAGCCGCCACCCGGCAATAAAACCCCAATTACGTGAACTAACTTCCACTGCTTTGGGCTTATGCCCCAAACAACTTCTCACTGCCTCCCTAATGTTGTGTTCATGCACGGTGAGGGAAAGTGGCACTCCTTCATATACTTTTCCCGTCAGTTCCCGGAATGGCAGCGAGTCAGAATAAAACGGCCCTGAGCTGTACCAAAACTGCCACACACTAACCTCTCATTCTGATCACCCTACAGGTGCTGTACAGAATGAACTGGCGCAAGCCAGGATTCAGGAGTGCAACAATGAGTTCATTAAGTCAGGCGGCGAGCAGCGCGGAAAAACGCACTAACGCTCGCTACTGGATAGTGGTGATGCTGTTTATCGTCACATCCTTCAACTACGGCGATCGCGCCACCTTATCCATTGCCGGTTCGGAGATGGCCAAAGACATTGGCCTGGATGCGGTAGGCATGGGGTATGTATTCTCCGCTTTCTCATGGGCGTATGTCATCGGCCAGATTCCCGGCGGCTGGTTGCTCGATCGCTTCGGCTCCAAACGTGTTTATTTTTGGTCCATTTTTATCTGGTCCATGTTTACCCTGCTGCAGGGCTTCGTCGATATCTTTAGCGGCTTTGGAATTATCGTCGCGCTGTTTACCCTGCGTTTCCTCGTGGGGTTAGCCGAAGCCCCCTCCTTCCCCGGCAACAGTCGTATTGTGGCGGCGTGGTTCCCGGCGCAGGAAAGGGGCACGGCGGTCGCTATCTTTAACTCGGCGCAATACTTTGCCACCGTTATCTTCGCACCAATCATGGGTTGGCTGACCCATGAAGTGGGTTGGTCACATGTGTTCTTCTTTATGGGCGGTCTCGGGATTGTTATCAGCTTTATCTGGTTAAAGGTGATTCATGAACCAAACCAGCATCCGGGCGTAAACCAAAAAGAGCTGGAGTACATTGCCGAAGGCGGGGCGCTGATCAATATGGATCAGGCGGCCGCCAAAGCTAAAGTACCGTTCAGCGTGAAGTGGGGGCAGATCAAACAGCTGCTGGGTTCACGGATGATGATTGGTATTTATATCGGCCAATACTGCATTAACGCGCTGACCTACTTCTTTATCACCTGGTTCCCGGTTTATCTGGTGCAGGCGCGTGGTATGTCTATTCTGAAAGCCGGCTTTGTTGCCTCGGTCCCGGCCATTTGCGGATTTGCGGGCGGTGTGCTCGGCGGCATTATTTCCGACTGGTTGATGCGCCGTACCGGTTCACTGAATATCGCGCGTAAAACGCCAATCGTCATGGGGATGCTGCTATCGATGGTGATGGTGTTCTGTAACTACGTCAACGTCGAGTGGATGATCATTGGCTTTATGGCGCTGGCCTTCTTCGGCAAAGGCATCGGCGCGTTGGGATGGGCGGTGATGGCCGACACCGCGCCAAAAGAGATCAGCGGTCTGAGCGGCGGCCTGTTCAATATGTTTGGCAACATTTCCGGCATCGTCACGCCAATTGCCATTGGCTACATTGTGGGCACTACCGGCTCGTTTAACGGCGCGTTGATTTACGTAGGGGTACATGCGCTGATTGCGGTCGTCAGCTATCTGGTGCTGGTGGGTGATATTAAACGTATCGAACTGAAACCTGTCGCAGGACAATGACGATGACAACACAATCGAGTCCCATTATTACCGATATGAAGGTCATCCCAGTGGCCGGGCATGACAGCATGCTGCTCAATATTGGCGGTGCGCATAACGCATACTTTACCCGCAATATCGTGGTACTCACCGATAACGCTGGCAATACCGGGGTTGGTGAAGCGCCGGGCGGTGAAGTGATTTATCAGACGCTGGTGGATGCAATCCCACAGGTGTTGGGACAGGAAGTCGCGCGTCTGAATAAAGTGGTTCAGCAGGTGCATAAAGGCAACCAGGCCGCTGATTTTGACACGTTTGGTAAAGGCGCCTGGACCTTTGAACTGCGGGTTAATGCGGTGGCCGCGCTGGAGGCCGCATTGCTCGATCTGCTGGGCAAGGCGCTCAACGTGCCGGTCTGTGAACTGTTAGGACCCGGCAAACAGCGCGATGCGGTCACTGTGCTCGGCTATCTGTTCTACGTAGGCGATCGCACGAAGACCGATCTGCCGTATCTGGAAAGCACGCCGGGCAACCATGAATGGTACCGCCTGCGTCACCAGCAAGCGATGACCCCGGATGCGGTGGTGCGTCTGGCGGAAGCCTCGCAGGATCGCTACGGTTTTAAAGATTTCAAACTCAAAGGCGGCGTACTGCCAGGCGAGCAGGAAATCGACACCGTACGCGCGCTGAAAAAAAGCTTCCCGGATGCGCGTATTACGGTTGATCCCAACGGGGCCTGGCTGCTGGATGAAGCCATCTCTCTGTGTAAAGGGCTGAACGATGTTCTGACTTATGCAGAAGATCCGTGCGGTGCCGAACAGGGTTTTTCCGGTCGCGAAGTGATGGCCGAGTTCCGCCGTGCGACCGGCCTGCCGGTGGCGACCAATATGATCGCCACCAACTGGCGTGAGATGGGCCATGCGGTAATGCTGAACGCTGTGGATATTCCGCTGGCCGATCCGCACTTCTGGACCCTTTCCGGCGCGGTGCGCGTGGCACAGTTATGCGATGACTGGGGCCTGACCTGGGGCTGCCATTCCAACAACCATTTTGATATTTCGTTGGCGATGTTTACCCACGTCGGTGCAGCGGCACCGGGCAACCCGACGGCTATCGACACCCACTGGATCTGGCAGGAGGGCGATTGCCGTCTGACCAAAAATCCGCTGGAGATTAAAAACGGAAAAATTGCGGTACCTGATGCGCCCGGTTTGGGCGTGGAGCTGGATTGGGATCAGATACAGATAGCCCATGAGGCCTATAAGGCGCTGCCTGGCGGCGCACGTAATGATGCAGGCCCAATGCAGTATCTGATTCCCGGATGGACTTTTGACCGTAAACGTCCCGTTTTCGGCCGCCACTAATTTTGAATAAGGATTTAATTATGAGCGCACAATTTACTACCCCCGTCGTGACCTCTATGCAGGTGATCCCGGTTGCAGGTCATGACAGCATGCTGATGAACCTGAGCGGTGCCCATGCCCCGTTCTTCACACGTAATATTGTGATTATTAAAGATAACTCTGGTCATACCGGGGTAGGGGAAATTCCTGGCGGCGAAAAAATTCGTCAGACTCTGGAAGATGCTATTCCGCTGGTGGTGGGGAAAACGCTGGGTGAGTACAAAAACGTGCTGAACGCGGTACGCAATACGTTTGCCGATCGTGATGCCGGTGGCCGTGGTTTGCAGACCTTCGATTTACGTACCACTATTCATGTGGTTACCGGGATCGAAGCGGCGATGTTGGATCTGTTAGGTCAGCATCTGGGCGTCAACGTCGCATCTCTGCTGGGCGATGGTCAGCAGCGTAGCGAAGTCGAAATGCTGGGCTATCTGTTCTTCGTTGGTAACCGTAAAGCGACGCCGCTGCCGTATCAAAGCCAGCCGGATGAGAAATGCGATTGGTATCGCCTGCGTCATGAAGAGGCGATGACCCCGGATGCGGTAGTACGTCTGGCGGAAGCCGCGTATGAGAAATATGGTTTCAACGACTTCAAACTGAAAGGCGGCGTACTGGCCGGGGAAGAAGAAGCGGAGTCTATTGTCGCGCTGGCGAAACGCTTTCCACAGGCGCGCGTCACGCTCGATCCCAACGGCGCATGGTCGCTGAATGAAGCGATTAAAATTGGTAAGTACCTGAAAGGATCGTTGGCCTATGCGGAAGATCCGTGCGGCGCCGAGCAGGGCTTCTCCGGTCGTGAAGTGATGGCGGAGTTCCGTCGAGCTACTGGCTTGCCGACCGCCACCAATATGATCGCCACCGACTGGCGACAAATGGGGCATACGCTGTCGTTGCAGTCCGTGGATATCCCGCTGGCGGACCCGCATTTCTGGACCATGCAGGGTTCTGTTCGCGTGGCGCAGATGTGTCATGAGTTCGGGCTGACCTGGGGCTCTCACTCTAACAACCACTTTGATATTTCGCTGGCGATGTTTACTCATGTCGCGGCGGCAGCGCCTGGGAAAATTACCGCTATCGATACCCACTGGATCTGGCAGGAAGGTAACCAGCGCCTGACCAAAGAACCTTTTGCAATCAAGGGCGGTATGGTGCAGGTTCCGGCGAAACCGGGCCTGGGCGTGGAGCTGGATATGGATCAGGTGATGAAAGCGCATGAGCTGTATCAGCAACATGGACTGGGTGCACGTGATGATGCGATGGGAATGCAGTATCTGATCCCGAACTGGACGTTTGATAATAAGCGCCCGTGCATGGTACGCTAAGCGAACTGGGACCGATCCCACAAAGTGGAGCGGTTTTCCTCCTGGTGTATGCTTAACACAGTCAACATGCGTAAGGATGCTTTATGAAAATAGTGATCGCACCGGATTCCTATAAGGAAAGTTTGAGTGCGCTTGAAGTGGCAACGGCTATTGAACTGGGATTCCGTGAGATTTGGCCTGAGGCGGAATACGTGAAGATCCCGGTTGCGGATGGCGGTGAGGGAACGGTCGAAGCGATGGTTGCCGCAATGCAAGGTCACCTTGTGCATGTTGATGTTACCGGCCCTTTGGGCAATACAATTCAGGCTTTTTATGGTTTATCCGGCGATGAGCGCTCGGCGTTTATTGAAATGGCAGCCGCCAGCGGGCTGGAGCAGGTTCCTGCGAATTTACGCGATCCGCTGAAAACCACCTCCTGGGGAACCGGGGAGCTAATTCGTCATGCGCTGGATGCGGGCGTGGAACATATCATCATCGGGATTGGCGGTAGCGCCACCAATGATGGCGGTGCTGGTATGGTGCAGGCGCTGGGCGCAAGGTTGCTGGATGCGCAAGATGAAGATATTGCCCATGGCGCGATGGGCCTGGAATCGCTCGCCCGAATTGATATCTCGCAGTTAGATCCGCGTCTTGCCGGATGCCGTATCGAAGTGGCCTGCGACGTCACTAACCCGTTGACCGGTAAAGAAGGAGCCTCAGTGGTCTTTGGTCCACAAAAGGGGGCGACGGCGGAGATGATTCCGCGTCTTGATCGGGCGCTTACGCACTATGCGCAACTGATCGCACGCGATCTGGACGTCAATGTGCTGGAGCTGGTCGGCGGTGGCGCTGCTGGCGGTATGGGGGCGGCGCTGTATGCGTTTTGCGGCGCACAGCTACGCCGCGGTATTGAGATCGTGACGGATGCGTTACGCCTGGATGCCTGCGTTGCGGATGCGGACTTAGTGGTGACGGGGGAAGGGCGTATCGATAGCCAGACTATTCACGGTAAGGTTCCGGTTGGCGTGGCGAAGATCGCAAAGCGTTACAACAAACCGGTGATCGGCATTGCCGGTAGCCTGACGGCGGATGTCGGTGTCGTACATGAGCATGGGCTGGATGCGGTTTTTAGCGTCATCTATACCATTTGTTCGCTGGATGAGGCGCTGAAGAATGCGAGTGAGAACGTACGAATGACGGCGCGCAACGTGGCTGCGACGCTGAAAGCGGGCCAACTGTTACGCTGAGTTGTAGGCCGGATAGGGCGGTCACGCCGCCATCCGGCGAATATCAGCCCAACAACTTCTTCGCTTCGCGCGCAACGTTGTCCATTTCATCCAGCAGCTCTAAAAATTCTGGCTCCAGCTCTTCTTCTTTAGTCCCGCTACGTAATTGTTGCTCAATGAGCTGGCACAGGTTTTTCATGCGGGGGACGCCGCTATAGCCGCAACTACCGTGCAGCTTATGAATCATATCCACCAGACCTTCAGGGTTTTCGCCTACCAGCTGTTCTTCAATTTTGTTGCGTACTTCGGGTAGGAAATCGAGCAGCATTTGCAGCATATCCCGCGCCAGATCGTTTTTCCCCGCGGCTTGTCTTAATGCCAGTTGCCAGTCGAGCGTGGTATTCAGATTGACGACCGGCTCCAGAGGTTCAACCGCGAGCGCCCGAAGCGATGTGGTCGCGCCAGGTTTGTAGCGTAACAGGAGATTGTGCAGCTTATCTTCTTCGATAGGCTTCGCCAGGTAATCATTCATCCCGGCGCTGAGCAGTTTCTCTTTTTGCCCGGCCATCGCATGCGCGGTAACCGCAATAACCGGCGTTTGTTGTTGATGAGGCAACTGGTGGATCAGCTCGCAGGCGCGAATACCGTCCATGTCGGGCATCTGAATATCCATCAGGATCAGATCAAACTGCATCTGTTTGGCACGATCCACCGCCTGGTGTCCACTGTCGCAGAGCACGACGTGCTGTACCTTATCTTCCAGCAGTGCGCCAATCAGCTTGAGGTTTGCCGGGTTGTCGTCCACCGCCATAACGGTCATGGCAATTTTGCTCTCATCTGGCAACGGCTGATCCGCGCTGTAGTTCAACTGGCAATACTCTGTCAGCGCAGGCAGCAGACGGGTTGAGGTGAGAGGCTTCAACAGACACGCCGCTGCGCCGCCTTGTTTCAATTTCTCGGCGTTAATCTGCGCGTGACAGGGCAGGGCTAATAACAGGAAATCGGTCATCGCCGCTGCGCTTGCCAACCGCTCATGTTGCATGGTGAGCGGTTCGCGTAAAGTGACCGGAATGCCAATCAGCAGAATATCGTAGTGATCCTTCGGCAGCCCGGAGAATGAAGGGCTGTAAATCACCTCCAGCGGCGTTTCACTTAATATATCTAACGTGCATTGCGCGGCAGTGGCGTTAGGTTCGACATAGGCCAGTCGTTTACCCGCAAGGCACCGGGTTGTCGAGCGATCGATGAGAACGTTAGGGTTGAGATCGAGACTGATATGGAACCAGAAGGTGGAGCCCCGGTTTGGCTGGCTGTGGAAGGAAATATCCCCGCCCATTTCGTTGACCAGTTTTTGCGTAATGACCAGACCCAGTCCGGTACCGCCATGGCGGCGGGAAATACTGGCGTCCGCCTGACGGAAGGCCTGGAACAGGCGTGACTGATCGCGCTCAGGGATACCGATGCCGGTATCGCGGATTTGCACTTCAATTTGTACTTTCGTGTTACTGAGGGCGCGTTTCTCGACCAGAATGTCGATATTACCGCCCTCGGTAAATTTGATGGCATTGCCGACCAGATTGGTAATGACCTGCTGTAAGCGCAGCGGGTCGCCGATGACGTTGTCCGGCACATCATTCTTAATATTCAGCGTCAGCTCAAGCCCTTTATCATGGGATGAGTGCGCTAACAGCGTGACGACGTCATCCAGCGTGCTGCGAAGCGGGAATGGGATGCTTTCCAGAATGAGCTTGCCCGCTTCCAGTTTGGAGAAATCGAGAACATCATTGATGATGGCCAGCAGATTGTTGGCCGATCGCTCAATCGTATTCAGGTGATCGCGCTGCGTGGTGTTAAGCTCGGTTTTCAGCGTCAGGCGCGTAAAGCCAATCACGCCATTCAGCGGGGTGCGTAGCTCGTGCGACATGTTAGCCAGAAACTCAGACTTAATTCGGGCCGCCTCCTGGGCGCGTTTTTTCGCCAGATCCAGTTCGACGTTCTGGATTTCCATCTGCTCCAGCGTTTCACGCAGGTCGGAAGTCGCCTGATCGATATTGTGCTGCATCTCTTCATGGTAGGCTGCAAGAGACATCGCCATCGAGTTGATACCGTTTTTGAGCATATCCAGCTCGCCCAGCATGAAACCCTCCACACGGCTGTCGAGCTGCCCTCTACGTATACGGTCAACGGTATTCACCATGTTGCGAATCGGGCCGGTTACGTCGCGCATCAGACGCCAGCCGAAAATTAACGCAATACCAATACAAAACAGCATCATTACGCTGGAGATAAAGATCTCTTTATATTGCTGCAGTCGAACCGACTTGAGGTCCAGCTCAAGCGCTACATACCCCAGCATGTTTTGCGTATTTTTGGCGTCGCTTATGGCAGATTCATCCGGCGAATAGCTTTCCGATATAATTGGAGTTCGTAGGATCATGATATCCCCGAGCCGGGTGACGCTCAGCTTACGGGGAAACGGTGAACCGGTCGCCAACTGCATTTCAGATGGATCGAGATGAAAATTGGAGGTGACAAACAGCCGGTTATTCTCGTCATAGACAGAAATTGCCCGCACGATATCGGAATGGCGGCGATGCAGTACGCTGATAAGCTGGCCAATGGATTCCCTGTTTTGCAGGTTCATGCCATATTCGCTGGAGACCGCCAGTGGCTCTATGATGCTGGCGCCGGCATCTTCCAGTTGACGCTGCAAGTCGTTATAGCGATGCACAACAAAAAAGATACTGAGCAGCAAACCAATCAGGACGGTCGGGGCCAGGATCAGAATCATCATGCGTGCGCGCAGGCTGTAGTTGGTCATGGAGTTCCGTTATGGGACAATTAGGGTCACACTGTTAAATAGAGAAATATCTCGTCGATGGCGCAATTCTACTCTGCAAAACGACGCGTGACGACGCGTCAGATCATAACCGTTACCGTCAATGACCTCGATCCTTTTGGTCAGGGTGTCGCTCGCCATAACGGAAAGGCGTTGTTTATACCGGAATTGCTACCCCAGGAAAGCGCAGAGGTGGTGATTACCGAAGATAAAAAACAGTTCGCCCGCGCGCAAGTAAAACGACGTTTAAACGACAGCCCGCAGCGTGAAGTGCCACGTTGCCCGCATTTTGGCGTCTGTGGCGGTTGCCAGCAGCAGCACGCCAGCATCCCGTTGCAGCAGCGTAGCAAAAGCGCGGCGTTAGCGCGTTTAATGAAATGTGAAGTGTCGGATATTATCGCTGATACTCCATGGGGCTATCGTCGTCGCGCACGTTTGAGCCTTAACTATCGGCCAAAAGAACAAAAATTGCAGATGGGGTTTCGCAAATCCGCATCCAGCGACATTATTGATGTCAAACAATGCCCTATTTTGGTGCCCCAACTTGAAGCGCTATTGCCCCATATCAGGGCGTGTCTGGAGAGTTTGCAAGGGTTACGTCATCTGGGGCATGTTGAACTGGTGCAGGCAGGGAGCGGCGCGTTGATGATTTTGCGCCACACGGCACCATTAAGTGCTGCGGATAAAGAAAAACTGGAATGCTTTTCGCATTCTCAGGGGCTGTCTTTGTTTCTGGCCCCGCAAAGCGAGATACTTGAATCAGTATCAGAAGAATCGCCCTGGTATGACTCAAATGGACTACGGTTAAGCTTCAGCCCGCGTGATTTTATTCAGGTCAATGCAGGGGTAAACCAAAAAATGGTCGCCTGCGCGCTGGAATGGCTGGATGTGCGACCTGAAGATCGCGTGCTCGATCTGTTCTGCGGTATGGGGAATTTCACCCTGCCGCTGGCAGTAAGGGCAGCAAGCGTGGTAGGGGTTGAAGGGGTTCCGGCGCTGGTCGAAAAAGCCCGGGAAAACGCGCTGAATAACGGATTACACAACGTGACATTCTTTCATGAAAACCTTGAGGAGGATGTTACCCGGCAGCCGTGGGCGAAAAACGGATTCGACAAAGTGTTGCTCGATCCTGCGCGTGCGGGGGCTGCCGGTGTAATGCAACATATTATAAAATTAGAACCTATACGCGTTGTTTATGTATCCTGTAACCCTGCAACGCTGGCTCGTGACAGCGACGCTTTGCTCAACGCGGGATATGCCATACGGCGACTGGCGATGCTCGATATGTTCCCGCACACTGGACACCTGGAATCAATGGTCCTGTTTGAGCGTTTGTAATGAAATTTGTACCCATTGGATTTCGGGTTGTAATGCAGCATGAAAGACAATGGGTAAGGCTTGTCGACTTCGACAGGCCTGGCCCCTAAAGGAGAGGACAATGGTTGCGGTAAGAAGTGCACATATAAATAAAGCTGGTGAGTTTGATCCCAAGAAATGGATCGCGAGTCTGGGAATCTCCAGCCAGCAGTCGTGTGAACGCTTAGCCGAAACCTGGGCGTACTGCCAGCAGCAAACACAGGGACATCCTGATGCAGATCTGCTGTTATGGCGTGGCGTGGAGATGGTAGAAATACTCTCTATGTTGAGTATGGACATCGACACACTGCGTGCAGCAATGCTGTTTCCTCTGGCGGATGCCAACGTGGTCAGTGAGGATATCCTGCGTGAAAGCGTGGGTAAATCGATTGTGCATCTTATCCATGGTGTGCGCGATATGGCGGCGATACGCCAGCTGAAAGCCACGCATACCGACTCAGTCTCTTCTGAGCAGGTCGATAACGTCCGCCGTATGCTGCTGGCAATGGTGGATGATTTCCGCTGCGTGGTCATCAAGCTGGCAGAGCGGATCGCGCATCTGCGTGAAGTGAAAGACGCGCCGGAAGATGAACGCGTTCTGGCGGCAAAAGAGTGCACCAATATCTATGCGCCGCTGGCCAACCGTTTGGGCATCGGGCAATTAAAATGGGAGCTGGAAGATTACTGCTTCCGCTACCTGCACCCGGCCGAATACAAACGCATTGCCAAGCTGCTGCACGAGCGTCGTATCGATCGCGAACACTATATTGAAGAGTTCGTTGGACATCTGCGCTCAGAGATGAAAACGGAAGGCGTCAAAGCCGAAGTGTACGGGCGTCCGAAGCATATCTACAGCATCTGGCGAAAAATGCAGAAAAAGCAGTTAGCCTTCGATGAGCTGTTTGATGTGCGCGCGGTGCGTATCGTGGCGGAGCGCTTACAGGACTGCTATGCCGCGCTCGGGATAGTACATACTCACTATCGCCATCTGCCGGATGAGTTCGATGATTACGTCGCTAATCCGAAACCCAACGGCTATCAGTCAATCCATACGGTTGTACTGGGACCGGGTGGAAAAACCATTGAAATCCAGATCCGCACCAAACAGATGCACGAAGATGCCGAACTGGGCGTGGCGGCACACTGGAAGTACAAAGAAGGGACTGCATCAGGCGCGGCGCGTTCTGGGCATGAAGACCGCATTGCGTGGCTGCGTAAGCTGATCGCCTGGCAGGAAGAGATGGCGGATTCCGGCGAAATGCTGGATGAAGTCCGCAGCCAGGTCTTCGATGACCGGGTTTACGTCTTTACGCCAAAAGGTGACGTTGTGGACTTACCTGCAGGCTCCACGCCGCTGGACTTTGCGTACCACATTCACAGTGATGTAGGGCATCGTTGCATTGGCGCGAAAATTGGTGGGCGCATCGTGCCGTTTACCTACCAGTTACAGATGGGCGATCAAATTGAAATTATCACCCAGAAACAGCCAAACCCAAGCCGTGACTGGTTGAACCCTAACCTTGGCTATGTAACCACCAGCCGTGGTCGTTCGAAGATCCACGCCTGGTTCCGTAAACAGGATCGTGACAAAAACATCCTTGCGGGCCGCCAGATCCTCGACGATGAGCTTGCGCACCTGGGCATTAGCCTGAAAGAGGCGGAAAAACATCTGCTGCCGCGCTACAGCTTCAATGAACTGGATGAACTGCTGGCGGCGATTGGCGGAGGAGACATCCGTCTCAACCAGATGGTGAACTTCCTGCAGGCGCAGTTTAATAAGCCGAGCGCTGCTGAGCAGGATGCTGCCGCGCTGAAACAGCTTCAGCAGAAAACCCAGGCGCCGCAGAGTCGCCGTAAAGACGATGGTCGCGTCGTGGTGGAAGGGGTTGGTAACCTGATGCACCACATTGCCCGCTGCTGCCAGCCGATTCCTGGCGATGAAATCGTTGGGTTTATCACTCAGGGGCGCGGTATTTCCGTGCACCGGGCCGATTGCGAACAGCTGGCAGAGCTGCGTTCACACGCGCCGGAGCGGATTGTTGATGCGGTATGGGGCGAAAGCTACTCGGCGGGATATTCGCTGGTGGTTCGCGTCCAGGCCAACGATCGCAGCGGTTTATTGCGTGATATCACCACCATTCTTGCCAACGAGAAAGTGAACGTGCTGGGGGTTGCCAGCCGGAGCGATACCAAACAACAGTTGGCCACCATCGATATGACCATCGAAATCTATAACCTGCAGGTGCTCGGGCGCGTGCTTGGTAAGCTGAACCAGGTGCCGGATGTGATCGACGCGCGGCGGTTGCACGGTAATTAATACGAACGTAGGCCGGATAAGGCGAAGCCGCCATCCGGCCTACAGTTATTCGAATCTCCAGGATTTTCACATGAACCAAATCGATCGACTGCTCGGTATTATGCAGCGCCTGCGCGACCCGGAAAACGGCTGTCCGTGGGATAAAGAGCAGACATTCGCCACTATTGCCCCTTACACCCTCGAAGAAACCTATGAAGTACTGGATGCGATTGCGCGTGAAGACTTCGACGACCTGCGTGGAGAGCTCGGCGACCTGCTGTTCCAGGTGGTGTTTTACGCCCAGATGGCGCAGGAAGAAGGCCGTTTTGATTTCAATGATATCTGCGCCGCCATCAGCGATAAGCTTGAACGCCGGCATCCGCATGTATTCGCTGATGTTTCTGCCAGCAACAGTACTGAAGTGCTCACCCGCTGGGAGCAAATTAAAAGCGAAGAACGCGCCGAGAAAGCACAGCATTCCGCGCTCGATGATATTCCCCGCAGTTTACCGGCGCTAATGCGCGCCCAGAAAATCCAGAAACGTTGCTCTAATGTTGGCTTCGATTGGAAAACATTAGGACCGGTTGTCGACAAGGTTTATGAAGAGATCGACGAAGTCATGTTTGAGGCAAAGCAGGCTGTTGTCGACCAGGCTAAACTGGAGGAAGAAATAGGAGATCTGCTGTTTGCCACAGTCAACATGGCTCGTCATCTGGGGAAAAAAGCCGAGACTGCGTTACAAAAAGCGAACGAGAAATTTGAACGACGTTTTCGTGAAGTTGAGCGAATTGTCGCTGCACGCGGTCTGGAAATGACGGGTGTTGATCTGGAAACGATGGAAGAAGTCTGGCAACAGGTAAAACGGCAGGAAATTGATCTCTAAGGGATTTCGTCGGTCAAGGGCGTTTTGTGTGATTTTTTAAATAACAAGCGCTTGATTTACGTCAAAAACATTTACCCCAAAGGGGCTATTTTCTCACTCCCGATGTTAATGTGAGCCTGGTGAAGAGGAGGGATAATGAAAGTTTGTGGCGCTCGTCATGTTCGGGTATACTACTTTCCCGTCTTGGTAATTCCATCGTTTCACCCTAACTTCTCAGGTCCAGCATGACAACGAACTATATTTTTGTGACCGGCGGGGTCGTATCCTCTCTGGGAAAAGGCATTGCCGCAGCCTCCCTCGCAGCCATTCTTGAAGCCCGTGGCCTCAACGTGACCATGATGAAACTGGATCCGTACATCAACGTCGATCCGGGTACTATGAGCCCAATCCAACACGGGGAAGTGTTCGTTACCGAAGACGGCGCTGAAACCGACCTGGACCTGGGTCACTATGAGCGTTTCATCCGTACGAAAATGAGCCGCCGCAACAACTTCACCACGGGTCGTATCTACTCTGACGTTCTGCGTAAAGAACGCCGTGGCGACTATCTGGGCGCTACTGTTCAGGTTATCCCGCATATCACCAACGCAATTAAAGAGCGCGTTCTGGAAGGCGGTGAAGGTCATGATGTTGTTCTGGTCGAAATCGGCGGAACCGTTGGGGATATCGAATCTCTGCCGTTCCTTGAAGCGATTCGCCAGATGGCCGTAGAAATTGGCCGTGAGCACACGCTGTTTATGCATCTGACGCTGGTTCCGTACATGGCGGCGGCAGGTGAAGTCAAAACGAAACCGACTCAGCACTCTGTAAAAGAGCTGCTTTCTATCGGTATTCAGCCAGATATCCTGATCTGCCGCTCCGATCGCGCAGTTCCGGCTAATGAACGTGCGAAAATTGCATTGTTCTGTAACGTTCCGGAAAAAGCGGTGATTTCTCTGAAAGATGTCGATTCCATCTATAAAATTCCGGGCCTGTTGAAATCCCAGGGCCTTGACGATTATATTTGTAAACGATTCAGCTTGAACTGTCCGGAAGCTAATCTGTCAGAATGGGAACAGGTTATCTACGAAGAAGCGAATCCGGCAGGTGAAGTGACTATCGGTATGGTCGGCAAGTACATTGAACTGCCGGATGCCTATAAGTCAGTGATTGAAGCGCTGAAGCACGGTGGTCTGAAGAATCGTGTCACCGTCAACATCAAGCTGATCGATTCGCAGGATGTCGAAACGCGCGGCGTTGAGATCCTGAAAGGTCTGGATGCTATCCTGATCCCTGGCGGCTTCGGCTACCGTGGTGTTGAGGGTAAAATCGCGACGGCGCGCTTTGCGCGTGAGAACAATATTCCTTATCTGGGCATTTGCCTGGGTATGCAGGTTGCGTTGATTGAGTTTGCGCGTAACGTAGTGGGTATGGACAACGCCAACTCCACGGAATTTGTGCCAGACTGTAAGTACCCGGTGGTGGCCCTGATTACCGAATGGCGTGACGAAGACGGCAACGTCGAAGTCCGTACCGAGAAGAGCGATCTGGGTGGCACCATGCGTCTTGGCGCGCAGCAGTGTCAACTGAGCGATGAAAGTCTGGTCCGTCAACTGTACGGCACGCCGACAATCGTTGAACGCCATCGCCACCGCTACGAAGTCAACAATATGCTGTTGAAACAGATTGAAGCTGCTGGTCTGCGTGTTGCAGGCCGTTCCGGTGATGATCAGTTGGTCGAGATCATCGAGGTACCGAATCATCCGTGGTTCGTGGCCTGTCAGTTCCACCCGGAATTTACTTCCACGCCACGTGATGGGCACCCGCTGTTTGCCGGCTTTGTGAAAGCCGCCAGTGAACATCAGAAGCGTCAGGCGAAGTAAGAAGTAAAAAGTTAGAACGGCAATGCACCCATTCGGGTGCATTGTTTGTCTGGAGTTTTAGTTTAACTTGTACTGAGGAAAACCTAATGTCCAAAATCGTTAAAATCATCGGTCGTGAAATCATCGACTCCCGTGGTAACCCGACTGTTGAAGCCGAAGTACACCTGGAAGGTGGTTTCGTTGGTATGGCAGCAGCTCCGTCAGGTGCTTCTACTGGTTCCCGCGAAGCACTGGAACTGCGCGATGGCGACAAATCCCGTTTCATGGGTAAAGGCGTACTGAAAGCTGTTGCAGCTGTTAACGGCCCAATTGCTCAGGCTCTGCTGGGTAAAGATGCTAAAGATCAGGCTGGCATCGACAAGATCATGATCGATCTGGACGGTACTGAAAACAAATCCAACTTCGGTGCAAACGCCATTCTGGCTGTGTCCCTGGCGAACGCCAAAGCAGCAGCTGCTGCTAAAGGCCTGCCGCTGTATGCGCACATCGCTGAACTGAACGGTACTCCGGGCAAATACTCCATGCCGGTTCCGATGATGAACATCATCAACGGTGGTGAGCACGCTGACAACAACGTCGACATCCAGGAGTTCATGATTCAGCCGGTTGGCGCTAAGACTCTGAAAGAAGCCGTACGTATGGGTTCTGAAGTGTTCCACAACCTGGCTAAGGTTCTGAAAGCTAAAGGTATGAACACTGCAGTTGGTGACGAAGGCGGCTACGCGCCGAACCTGGGTTCCAACGCTGAAGCTCTGGCTGTAATCGCTGAAGCGGTTAAAGCAGCTGGCTACGAGCTGGGCAAAGACATCACTCTGGCGATGGACTGTGCAGCTTCTGAATTCTACAAAGACGGTAAATACGTTCTGGCTGGCGAAGGCAACAAAGCATTCACCTCCGAAGAATTCACTCACTTCCTGGAAGAACTGACCAAACAGTACCCGATCGTGTCCATCGAAGATGGTCTGGACGAGTCTGACTGGGACGGTTTCGCATACCAGACTAAAGTTCTGGGCGACAAAATCCAGCTGGTTGGTGACGATCTGTTCGTAACCAACACCAAGATCCTGAAAGAAGGCATCGAAAAAGGCATCGTTAACTCCATCCTGATCAAATTTAACCAGATCGGTTCTCTGACCGAAACTCTGGCTGCGATCAAAATGGCGAAAGACGCTGGCTACACCGCTGTCATCTCTCACCGTTCTGGCGAAACTGAAGACGCTACCATCGCTGACCTGGCTGTTGGTACCGCTGCAGGCCAGATCAAAACTGGTTCTATGAGCCGTTCTGACCGCGTTGCTAAGTACAACCAGCTGATTCGTATCGAAGAAGCGCTGGGTGCACAGGCTCCGTACAACGGTCGTAAAGAGATCAAAGGTCAGGCGTAATCCTGTTCTTTAACTCTTAACGTAAAAACCCGCTGCGGCGGGTTTTTTTACGTCTTTAAAGCAGTAGCGGTAGGGTCGCACTCGCCGTTTGCTGGCTCACATCGCTGTACTTTTCATCCAGCGCAATCAGCGACGTGGTGAGCAGTTCCACTAACAGCATGACACCCACCTTGGCGTTTAGCGCACCAGCACTCAATGGACCTTCCGGTTTGGCTGCGACCAGTTGAATATCACTCAGCGAAGCCAGCGGACTACGCGGTGTATTACTCAGCGCCAGTACGCGTACGCCTTGCTTACGCGCCAGTTTAACCACATGCAGCAGGTCGCGGGTGGAGCCCGAACTGGATATCGCCACTACCAGCGTGTCTTTGCTTAGCGTTGTGGCGTTCATGGCTGCACGATGCATGTCGCTGAACAATTGCGCGGGTTTGCCGAGGCGCAGGAGTTTGTAATGTAAATATTCCCCCAGAATAGCGCTGGCCGCTACGCCATAAATTTGTACCGACTGAGCCTGATGCAGCGCCAGAGCGGCTGCTTCCAGTAATGTTCTGTCGAGTAATTTTGCCGTGTCCTGCAGCGCTTGCACGGATTCATTGACGACATTGTCAATCTCATCACCGCTGTGCTCTACCGGCTCTCCTTGCCGGAGATCGAGTGCCAGCGCCATCTTAAATTCGTTATAGCCCTTACACCCCAGCGTACGGCACAGACGCGTGACGCTCGCCTCGCTGGTGTCGCTTTCACGCGCCAGTTCGGTAATCGTCAGATAGACCACTCTTGCCGGATCGCTAAGCACAAACTCTCCCAGCTTTTGTTGAGTTCGACTATATCCATCAACGCCCTGGCGCAATCTCAGCAACAGGTTTTCATTTTCTGACATGCAAAATCCTTAATGCGTTTCTCTGCCGATAGTGTGGCGGAAAGCAGGGGAGAGATGCCAGTCATTTTAAAAAAGTATGATCGGCTTCCTGGTTTTTGATGGTAATTTTCATTTTTATAATTAATTATGGTAAAAATTTTCATCAATGATCGGGGAGATGAAAAAATGATGCAAATATTTAGCGGTGCTTCGTCAGGCGCATGGTTTGAAAAGGCGCAAAGGTTCGGCAAATCGTTCATGCTGCCGATTGCGGTATTGCCCGCAGCGGGGTTGTTGCTGGGGATTGGTGGGGCTTTGTCGAATCCCAATACGCTGACGGCCTACCCATTCTTGAATGTCGACTGGCTGCAGGCAATCTTCACGATTATGACCAGCGCGGGTTCTATCGTGTTTGCCAACCTGTCGGTGCTTTTTGCGGTTGGTGTCGCCGTGGGGCTGGCGAAAACGGATAAAGGCACGGCGGGCCTTGCGGCCTTGCTGGCATTTCTGGTGATGTATGCCACCATCAACGCTTTGTTAACGCTCAACGGAACGCTGGCGCACGAGAATCCAGGTGCTGTGGGCCAGGGGATGACGCTGGGCATTCAGACGCTGGAAACGGGCGTGTTTGGTGGGGTAGTGATTGGTCTGGTCACTTGCGCGCTGCATAGTCGTTTCAATAAAGTCTCACTCCCTCAGTTTCTTGGTTTTTTCAGTGGTTCGCGTTTTGTACCGATTATCAGCTCGCTTGCCGCGATTGTGGTGGGGGCGATCATGACGGTGGTGTGGCCGCATTTCCAGAAGCTCATTTTTGGACTGGGCGGTCTGGTGGATGCGACGGGCTATCTGGGGACGCTGCTGTACGGCTTCATCCTGCGTATGCTTGGTCCACTGGGTTTACACCATATTTTTTATTTGCCGTTCTGGACGACGGCGCTGGGCGGGAGCGAAATCGTCAACGGTCAACTGGTCGAAGGCACCCAGCGTATTTTCTTTGCCCAACTTGCCGATCCGAATACGCAGCAGTTTTATGCCGGTACCTCGCGCTTTATGTCCGGGCGCTTTATCACCATGATGTTTGGCCTGCTTGGCGCATGCCTGGCGATGTACCACACGGCAAAACCGGAGAACAGAAAGCTTGTCGCCGGACTGTTGCTGTCGGCTGCTCTGACCTCTTTCCTGACGGGCATCACTGAGCCTATTGAGTTCTCCTTCCTGTTTGTGGCTCCGGTGTTATATGTCATTCACGCCTTCTTCGATGGGCTGGCGTTTATGATGGCGCATATTTTACATATCACTATTGGGCAAACCTTTTCGGGTGGACTGATCGATTTCCTCCTCTTCGGCGTGCTACAGGGAGAAGCGAAAACTAACTGGATGTACGTCCCCTTGGTTGGGGTTCCGTGGTTCTTTCTTTACTACTTCACCTTCCGTTATTTGATTAACCGCTTTAACTGGCTGACGCCGGGGCGTGAGAACGCTGCCCAGGTGGAGTCCGGTCTGCCTCAGAGCGAACGCGCAGCGGCAATCATCGCCGGGCTGGGAGGCAAAGAGAATCTGGAAGAGGTGGACTGTTGCGCCACACGCTTACGCGTGACGGTGAAAGAGAGCAGCAAGGTAGATGAAGCGGGGCTGAAAGCGACCGGAGCGCGCGGCGTAATTATTCGCGGCAACGGTGTTCAGGTGATTTATGGCCCGCATGTCACCATTATTAAAAATGAAGTCGAAGAGATCTTATCGTGATGAAAACTGTACTGGATTCCCTGAAAGGTAAGTTAATTGTCTCCTGCCAGGCGCTGGAAAATGAGCCGCTGCACAGCCCGTTTATTATGTCTCGTATGGCGCTGGCGGCAGCGCAGGGCGGGGCGATAGGTATTCGTGCGAACAGCGTGGTAGATATTCGCGCGATCAAAGAGAGCGTCTCCCTGCCGGTAATAGGGATTATCAAGCGCGATTATCCGGGCAGCGAGGTGTTTATTACGGCCACCCTGCAGGAAGTGGATGAGCTGATGACCGTTGAGCCGGAAATTATTGCTCTGGATGCGACAGCGCGACCGCGCCCCGGTGGGCAAACGCTGGAAGAACTGGTCACGCAAATCCGCGCCCGCTACCCGTCCGTACTGCTGATGGCGGATATCGCCACCGTTGATGAGGCGGTAACAGCTGAGCGGCTGGGGTTTGACTGCGTGGGCACCACGCTCTATGGCTATACCGCGGACACTGCCGGGCATGTGCTGGCGGAAAACGACTGCGGTTTTTTACGTGAGGTGTTGGCGGCGGTCACCATACCAGTCGTGGCGGAAGGTAACGTCGATACCCCGGAACGCGCCGCACGTTGTCTGGCATTAGGCGCGCATACCGTGGTGGTTGGAGGCGCTATCACGCGTCCGCAGCAGATAACGGCACGCTTTGTCGCGGCGATCGCCTCGTAAAGCATCGATGGGGCATGATACTTTGGCGGGGATCTGCGATAATTAGCGTTTATCCCCATATTGAGAACGCTATGCAGTACCCGATTAACGAGATGTTCCAGACCCTGCAAGGTGAGGGTTACTTTACCGGCGTCCCCGCCATTTTTATTCGTTTACAGGGATGCCCGGTTGGCTGTGCCTGGTGCGATACCAAACACACCTGGGATAAGCTTGAGGATCGGGAAGTCTCCCTGTACAGCATCCTGGCCAAGACTAAAGAGAGCGATAAGTGGGGCGCGGCGAGCAGTGAAGATCTGCTGGCTGTTATTCAGCGTCAGAGCTATACCGCCCGTCATGTGGCGATCACCGGCGGTGAGCCCTGCATTCATGACCTGATGCCGCTGACTGACCTGCTGGAAAAGAACGGCTTTAGCTGCCAGATTGAAACCAGCGGTACCCACGAGGTACGCTGTACGCCGAATACCTGGGTGACCGTATCGCCAAAGGTAAATATGCGCGGCGGTTATGATGTGCTGTCACAGGCGCTGGAACGCGCGAATGAAATCAAACATCCGGTCGGCCGCGTTCGCGATATTGAAGCGCTGGATGAACTGCTGGCAACGTTGAGCGATGACAAGCCACGGATCATTGCCTTACAGCCAATCAGCCAGAAAGAAGATGCGACGCGTCTGTGCATTGATACCTGTATCGCGCGTAACTGGCGTCTGTCGATGCAGACCCATAAATACCTGAATATTGCCTGATAAATTCTGCCGGGTGGGCTACGCATCGCCATCCGGCAAAGTCACTATCACTCGCCGCGATACACGCAACCCGCCGTGCAGGTCTCTTTCACCATTACCGCGCTCAGCAGAGGGACAACAGGTTTAACCTGATCCCAAATCCATTTTGCCAGCACTTCGCTGGTTGGGTTTTCTAAGCCTGAAATATCGTTCAGATAGTAGTGATCGAGTCTGTCGTAAGTCGGCTTAAACGCCGCCTTTAACTCTGCGAAATCCATAATCCAACCGGTATGCGGATCGACTTCACCGGTAATTTCAAGACGCACCATAAATGAGTGACCATGCAGGCGACCACACTTATGCCCTTCCGGTACATGCGGCAGGCGGTGAGCGGCTTCGAAGGTGAAATCTTTAAACAAGGTGGTGGACATTTTTTACTCTCAAGAATGCGAAAAACCGCCGTAGGGTACCGTAAAGAGCAAATTTTATCATTAGTTAAAAGGGCGCAGAGTATCAGAACAATCCATTCATAAAGATAATGCTTAATAAATTTTTATATATCATAGGCTTATTAAATCGATTTTGCTGTTAATAACTATAACTAAAACAGGTTAGTTCATTTGGTTATTTGTTATTTCTATCCCTTCTTTAATTGTTACTATGCCCGCCGTTAACCTTATCTTCAGTTTGGGTTTTATTGCTGAAATCCGCTTTGCTTACTGGAACATGACAACGCATGACGACACAGGCCCCACCTTCCGCTCTGCTACCGCTAAACCCGGAGCAACTGGCGCGCCTTCAGGCGGCCACTACCGATTTCACTCCCGCACAGTTGGCGTGGGTTTCTGGTTACTTTTGGGGCGTGCTGAATCAGCAGCCAGCCAGCAATGCGACAGCCCCTGCGCCTGCCGCAGAAATGCCAGGGATTACGCTTATCTCTGCCTCGCAAACCGGTAATGCGCGCCGTGTGGCGGAAGCCCTGCGCGATGATCTGATTGCCGCGAAGCTCAATGCCACTCTGATCAATGCCGGCGACTACAAATTCAAACAAATCGCCAATGAAAAGTTGCTGGTTGTGGTGGCATCGACTCAGGGAGAAGGCGAACCAGCGGAAGAAGCCGTCGCGCTGCATAAGTTCCTGTTCTCGAAAAAAGCGCCGAAGCTTACCGATACCGCCTTTGCGGTGCTGGGTCTTGGCGATACCTCTTACGAATTTTTCTGCCAGGCCGGGAAAGACTTCGACAGCAAGCTGGCCGAGCTGGGCGGTGAGCGCCTGCTCGACCGCGTCGACGCCGACGTGGAATACCAGGCTGCCGCCTCTGAATGGCGCGCGCGTCTGGTCGATGTGCTGAAAGCGCGTGCGCCTGCTGCCCCGTCTGTACAAGTTGCAGCGAGCGGTGCGGTAAATGAAGTACATACCAGCCCCTACACCAAAGAAGCGCCTCTGACTGCGTCCTTGTCGGTGAACCAGAAAATTACCGGTCGTAACTCGGAAAAAGACGTCCGCCATATCGAAATCGACCTTGGCGATTCCGGTCTGCGTTATCAGCCGGGCGACGCGCTGGGCGTGTGGTATCAGAACGATCCGGCTCTGGTGAAAGAGCTGGTTGAACTGCTGTGGCTGAAAGGGGATGAACCGGTCACGGTCGAAGGAAAAATCCTGCCGCTGGCCGAAGCGCTGGAGTGGCATTTCGAGCTGACGGTCAACACCGCGAATATCGTGGAAAACTACGCCACGCTGACGCGCAGTGAATCGCTACTGTCGCTGGTGGGCGATAAAGCCCAGCTGCAGCAGTATGCGGCTACCACGCCAATCGTCGATATGGTGCGTTTCTCCCCGGCACAGCTTGATGCCGACGCGTTAATCGGCCTGCTGCGTCCACTGACGCCGCGTCTCTATTCTATCGCCTCCGCGCAGGCGGAAGTTGAAAGCGAAGTCCACGTGACCGTCGGCGTTGTGCGTTACGAGATTGAAGGCCGCGCCCGCGCTGGCGGAGCTTCCAGCTTCCTCGCCGACCGCGTGGAAGAGGAAGGGGAAGTGCGTGTGTTCATCGAGCACAACGACAACTTCCGCCTGCCGGCTAACCCGCAGACCCCGGTGATTATGATTGGTCCGGGTACCGGTATCGCGCCGTTCCGCGCCTTTATGCAGCAGCGCGCCGCCGACGGTGCGGAAGGCAAGAACTGGCTGTTCTTCGGTAACCCGCATTTCACCGAAGACTTCCTGTACCAGGTCGAGTGGCAGCGCTACGTAAAAGAAGGCGTGCTGAGCCGGATAGATCTGGCCTGGTCCCGCGATCAAAAAGAAAAAATCTACGTACAAGACAAACTGCGCGAACAGGGCGCAGAGCTGTGGCGCTGGATCAATGACGGTGCCCACATTTATGTCTGCGGCGACGCTAATCGCATGGCGAAAGACGTTGAGCAGGCGTTGCTGGAAGTGATTGCTGAATTCGGTGCAATGGACATCGAAGCGGCGGATGAATTTTTAAGTGAGCTGCGCGTCGAGCGCCGTTATCAGCGAGATGTCTACTAATGAGCGAAAAACACCCAGGGCCTTTAGTGGTCGAAGGCAAACTGACTGACGCCGAGCGCATGAAGCGTGAAAGTAATTTCCTGCGCGGCACCATCGCGGAAGACCTGAATGACGGCCTGACCGGCGGCTTCCACGGCGATAACTTCCTGCTGATCCGTTTCCACGGCATGTACCAGCAGGATGACCGTGACATTCGTGCTGAGCGCGCCGAGCAGAAGCTGGAGCCGCGTCACGCGATGCTGCTGCGCTGCCGTCTGCCGGGCGGAGTGATTACCACTACCCAGTGGAAGGCGATCGATAAATTCGCCGCTGACAACACAATTTACGGCAGCATCCGTCTGACTAACCGTCAGACCTTCCAGTTCCACGGTATTCTGAAGAAGAACGTCAAACCGGTGCATCAGATGCTGCATTCGGTGGGGCTGGATGCGCTGGCGACTGCCAACGACATGAACCGTAACGTGCTGTGTACCTCAAACCCGTATGAGTCGCAGCTGCACGCGGAAGCCTATGAGTGGGCGAAAAAGATCTCTGAACATCTGCTGCCGCGCACCCGCGCCTATGCGGAGATTTGGCTCGATCAGGAGAAGGTCGCGACCACCGACGAAGAACCGATCCTTGGCGCAACCTATCTGCCGCGTAAATTTAAAACCACGGTGGTGATCCCGCCGCAGAACGATATCGATCTGCACGCCAACGACATGAACTTCGTGGCGATTGCCGAAAACGGCAAGCTGGTGGGCTTTAACCTGCTGGTTGGCGGCGGTCTGTCTATTGAGCACGGTAATAAGAAAACCTACGCTCGTACGGCCAGCGAGTTTGGCTTCCTGCCGCTGGAGCATACCCTGGCGGTAGCCGAGGCGGTGGTGACGACCCAGCGTGACTGGGGTAACCGTACCGATCGTAAAAACGCGAAAACCAAATATACGCTTGAGCGCGTCGGTGTCGACACGTTCAAAGAAGAAGTTGAGCGTCGCGCGGGGATCAAATTTGAGCCGATCCGCCCGTATGAGTTTACCGGTCGCGGCGATCGCATTGGTTGGGTGAAAGGGATCGACAACAACTGGCACCTGACGCTGTTTATCGAAAACGGTCGTATCCTGGATTACCCGGGACGTCCGCTGAAAACGGGTTTACTGGAGATCGCGAAGATCCACAAAGGCGATTTCCGCATCACCGCCAACCAGAATCTGATCATCGCTAGCGTGCCGGAAAGTCAGAAAGCGAAGATCGAGAAGCTGGCGCGCGACCACGGGTTGATGAATGCGGTGAAACCGCAACGTGAAAACTCGATGGCCTGCGTCTCGTTCCCGACCTGCCCGCTGGCGATGGCCGAAGCCGAGCGTTTCCTGCCGTCGTTCACGGACAAAGTCGAAGCGATTCTGGAAAAACACGGTATCCCGGACGAGCATATTGTGATGCGCGTGACCGGCTGCCCGAACGGCTGTGGCCGCGCGATGCTCGCGGAGTTGGGGCTGGTGGGCAAAGCGCCGGGTCGCTACAACGTGCATCTGGGCGGCAACCGCATGGGGACGCGTATTCCGCGTATGTATCGCGAAAACATTACGGAATCAGAAATTCTCGATTCCGTTGACGAACTGGTTGGGCGCTGGGCGAAAGAGCGCGAAGCGGGTGAAGGCTTCGGCGACTTTACGGTGCGTGCGGGCATCATTCGCCCGGTGCTCGATCCAGCGCGTGATTTCTGGGAATAAGTTCCCTTTGCCTGGTGACGCGACGGTTTTGTAGGCCTGATAAGCGTAGCGCCATCAGGCATAAGATGAGGTAATTATGTCCGTACTCGATCTACACGCATTGAACGATCTGCCGAAAGTTGAACGCGTTATGGCTCTGGCTGAAACTAACAGCCAACTGGAAAAGCTGGACGCCGAAGGCCGCGTGGCGTGGGCACTGGAGAATTTGCCGGGAGAATATGTGCTTTCTTCCAGCTTTGGTATTCAGGCCGCAGTAAGTCTGCATCTGGTCAATCAGATCCGCCCGGATATCCCGGTAATTCTGACCGATACTGGCTATCTGTTCCCGGAAACCTACCAGTTTATCGATGAGTTAACGGACAAGCTCAAGCTGAATCTCAAGGTTTACCGCGCCAAAGAGAGCGCAGCCTGGCAGGAAGCACGCTATGGCAAACTGTGGGAGCAGGGCGTTGAGGGTATTGAAAAATACAATGATATCAACAAAGTTGAGCCGATGAACCGGGCGTTAAAAGAGCTTAACGCGCAGACCTGGTTTGCGGGCCTGCGTCGCGAGCAGTCAGGCGGTCGCGCGCATTTGCCGGTGCTGGCTATCCAGCGCGGCGTGTTTAAAGTGCTGCCGATCATCGACTGGGATAACCGTACTGTTTACCAGTATCTGCAAAAACACGGTCTGAAATACCATCCGCTGTGGGATCAGGGCTATCTGTCGGTTGGCGATACGCACACCACCCGCAAATGGGAGCCGGGCATGGCGGAAGAAGAGACGCGCTTCTTCGGGCTGAAGCGCGAGTGTGGGTTGCACGAAGGGTAATATCAGCCTCGGTAAGCTTTATGCATTACCGAGGCTCTTTTTCTTCAGGATTACCCCGCTTTCGCCAGCTCTTTTACCAGCGGCAGCATAATGCGTACCACGTCGCGGCTGCGGTGCTCAATCCGGCCCGGTAACGCTTTATCGATATGCTGTTGGTTGTCCAGCCGTACATCGTGCCAACTGTTGCCGTCGGGGAACGAGGGGCTTTTGGCGCGTTGTTGATAGCCATCTTTCTTGCCCAGGCTCCAGTTGGTCGCTTCAACGGACAGGACGGCAATTCCCGCGTTATCGAACACCTCTGCGTCGTTACAGCAGCCTGTACCTTTCGGATAGTCTTTGTTCAGTCCGGGGTTGGTGCTGGCGACAATACCGCGGCTGCGCGCGATGGCCAGCGCCCGGTCGCGCGTCAGTTTTCGTACGGCTTCCGGGGTTCTTTTCCCGCTGTTGAAATAGAGCTTATCGCCAACGATCAGATTATCGAGGTTGATAACCAGCAGCGTGTTTTTCTTCTCGGCGGCGCTCATTCGTTTCAGGATGTTCTCTGCGCCCAGTTTGCCTTCTTCTTCGCCGCTGGTGGCGATAAAGCGAATGCCGTACTGCGTCGGCACATTTTTGAGCCGTTCAGCCAGCTCCAGCATCACGCCTACCCCTGCGGCGTTGTCGTCGATACCCTGCAGGGTTAATCCACCCAGATTGGCATCGGAATCGGCGTCACTTTGCGCAGCGTAGGTGTCGAGGTGCGCCATGATAATAATCTGCTGTGGCACCTTGCCTTCATGGGCTGCAATGACGGTGCTGCCCGTTACGTTATGCCAGTTTTTACGATTATCTTTGGCGGTATAAATATAGCGGCTGTTAAACGTCCGAATATCGCTGCTATAGCCCATCTGCTGAAATTGCTGACGTATATAATCAGCAGATAACATTTCTGCCGGAGATCCCGTCACGCGGCCAGGGAAAAACGTTGCGATATATCGCGCCTGGGTATTTGCGATATCTCCGGGCTTCGAAGATGTTGCCTGTGCGGGAAGGATGAAGCACGCGCCGAGCGCCAGGGCGGTAGTCAGGTGGCGCAATGCGGAAAACATAGTGAGTCCTTAAATACCAAGCAGAAATTTTTAGCCGCTAGTATGAAACCGTGATCGCGGTAAAACAATTTCATTTGCTCCTAAATGCCCGAAATCCGGTGGCTTAAGCACTTTTTGATATTTGCTTTTCCAGATCGTTATTCCTTTGAGGAACTACTCATTCCAATTCGTAATTTCATTCGCCTCCTTGCCCTCCCTATAGTCAGGTTATCTGAGCATCGTTAGCAAAATAACGGCATTACATAGGAACGGTTATGGATCAAAAACGACTTACCCACCTGCGGCAACTGGAAGCGGAAAGCATCCATATCATTCGTGAGGTGGCCGCCGAGTTTTCTAATCCGGTGATGATGTACTCCATCGGTAAAGATTCCAGCGTAATGCTGCATCTGGCGCGCAAAGCGTTTTATCCTGGTACGCTGCCGTTCCCCTTGCTGCACGTTGATACCGGTTGGAAATTTAGCGAGATGTATGAGTTTCGTGACCGCACGGCGAAAGCCTACGGCTGCGAACTGCTGGTGCATAAAAACCCGGAAGGGGTGGCGATGGGCATCAATCCGTTTGTTCACGGCAGCGCCAAGCATACCGATATTATGAAAACCGAAGGGCTGAAGCAGGCGCTGAACAAATACGGTTTTGACGCCGCGTTCGGCGGCGCACGCCGTGATGAGGAGAAATCGCGCGCCAAAGAGCGAATTTACTCCTTCCGCGATCGCTTCCATCGCTGGGACCCGAAAAATCAGCGTCCGGAACTGTGGCACAACTACAACGGACAAATTAACAAAGGCGAAAGCATTCGCGTATTCCCGCTCTCTAACTGGACCGAACAGGATATCTGGCAGTACATCTGGTTGGAAAATATCGACATCGTACCGCTGTACCTGGCGGCTGAGCGTCCGGTGCTGGAGCGCGATGGTATGCTGATGATGATTGATGACGACAGAATCGATCTGCAACCCGGCGAAGTGATTAAAAAGCGCATGGTGCGTTTCCGCACGCTTGGCTGCTGGCCGCTGACCGGCGCGGTGGAGTCTAACGCGCAGACGCTGCCGGAAATTATTGAAGAGATGCTGGTCTCAACCACCAGTGAACGTCAGGGCCGCGTGATTGACCGCGACCAGGCGGGCTCCATGGAGCTGAAGAAACGTCAGGGGTATTTCTAAGGAGCCGCCATGAATACGACACTTGCACAACAAATTGCTAATGAAGGCGGCGTTGAAGCCTGGATGGTTGCCCAGCAACACAAAAGCCTGCTGCGTTTTTTAACCTGCGGTAGCGTGGATGACGGGAAAAGTACCCTGATTGGTCGCCTGCTGCACGATACCCGGCAGATCTATGAAGATCAGCTCTCATCGCTGCATAACGACAGTAAACGCCACGGCACCCAGGGCGAAAAGCTCGATCTGGCGCTATTGGTTGACGGCTTGCAGGCCGAGCGTGAGCAGGGCATCACCATCGACGTGGCTTATCGTTATTTCTCCACCGAGAAGCGCAAATTTATTATTGCGGATACCCCTGGACACGAACAGTACACCCGCAATATGGCGACCGGTGCGTCGACCTGCGACCTGGCGATCCTGTTGATCGATGCGCGTAAAGGCGTGCTGGATCAGACCCGTCGTCACAGCTTTATCTCCACGCTGCTTGGGATCAAGCACCTGGTGGTAGCAATCAACAAAATGGATCTGGTGAGCTTTAGCGAAGAGACATTTAACCGCATCCGCGAAGACTATCTCACGTTTGCTGAACAACTGCCGGGCAACCTGGATATCCGCTTTGTGCCGCTCTCCGCGCTGGAAGGCGATAACGTGGCTTCACAAAGCGTCAGCATGCCATGGTACAGCGGTCCGACGCTGCTCGAAGTGCTGGAAACCGTTGAGATCCAGCGCATTGTCGATACCCAGCCGATGCGTTTCCCGGTGCAGTATGTGAACCGACCAAATCTGGATTTTCGTGGTTATGCCGGAACGCTGGCCTCCGGTAGCGTGCAGGTAGGGCAACGCGTCAAGGTGTTACCGTCCGGCGTTGAGTCGAGCGTGGCGCGGATCGTTACCTTTGATGGTGATTTACAGCAAGCGCATGCAGGTGAAGCGATCACCCTGGTGCTGAAAGATGAGATTGATATCAGCCGGGGCGATTTGCTGCTGGATGCTGGTGAAGCGTTGCCAGCGGTACAAAGCGCTGCCGTTGATGTGGTGTGGATGGCGGAACAGCCGCTGTCGCCGGGGCAGAGCTACGACATCAAAGTTGCCGGCAAGAAGACCCGTGCACGCGTGGATACCGTGCAGTATCAGGTCGATATTAATAACCTGACCCAGCGTGAGGTCGACGCGTTACCGCTGAACGGCATTGGTCTGGTTAATCTGACGTTTGATGAACCGCTGGTGTTGGATACCTATCAGCAGAACCCGGTTACGGGTGGGTTGATTATCATTGACCGCCTGACTAACGTCACCGTTGGCGCGGGGCTGGTGCGCGAGCCTATCATTCAGGAACAGGCCGCCGCTTCTCAGTTCAGCGCGTTTGAACTGGAGCTGAATGCGTTGGTGCGTCGCCACTTCCCACACTGGGGTGCGCGCGATCTGCTGGGAGGCAAATAATGGCGCTGCATGACGAAAACGTCGTCTGGCATGCCCATCCTGTTACACCGCAACAGCGGGAGCAACGCCACGGTCACCGTGGTGTTGTGCTGTGGTTTACCGGGCTGTCTGGCTCCGGTAAATCTACCGTAGCGGGAGCGCTGGAAGAAGCGCTGCACAAGCTGGGCGTCAGCACTTATCTGCTGGATGGCGATAACGTGCGTCACGGCCTGTGTAGCGATTTGGGGTTTAGCGATGCTGACCGTAAGGAGAATATCCGGCGCGTTGGCGAAGTGGCGAACCTGATGGTGGATGCCGGTCTGGTGGTGTTGACCGCGTTTATCTCTCCCCATCGCGCCGAGCGAAAAATGGTCCGCGAACGCCTTGGCGCAGGGCGTTTTATTGAGGTTTTTGTCGATACGCCATTAGCAACGTGCGAAGCGCGCGATCCAAAAGGGCTGTATAAAAAAGCCCGGTCGGGGGAGTTGCGCAATTTCACCGGAATTGATTCGGTATACGAAGCGCCTGAATCGCCAGAGATTCATCTGGATGGTGAACAATTGGTAACAAATTTGGTTCCCCAATTATTAGACCTGCTGAGGCAGGAAGATATTATCAGATCCTGAGACACCCGAGCTTGCATGCCCGGTCAGTCACGGTCACAGGATTAGATATGCGTAACAGCCATAACATTACTATCACAGAGTCAGAGACCTTCGCCGCCGACGACGAAACCACCTGGTCACTCCCGGGGGCCGTGGTCGGTTTTGCCGCGTGGCTGTTGGCGCTGGGGTTCCCATGTCTGATGTATGGCCCTAACACACTGTTTTTCTTCCTTTATACCTGGCCTTTCTTCCTCGCGTTGCTGCCCGTGGCGATTGTGGCGGGTATTGCCCTGCACTCGCTATTAAAGGGAAAGCTGCTGCTGAGCATTACCAGCACCCTGCTGGTGGTGGGGGGAATGTTTAGCGCGCTATTCTTTTGGCTTTTGGGCTAGGCTAACGTCCTTTTTAAACGCTCGCCGATGTCGTTCACTGTCTGGTCATAATTCAAACCGTAACCAACAATGAGATTATGTTCTCCTTACACAGGGTATACGTAACAACGGGCAAATGTGGTACATTTGCCCGCGTTGTCGCGGCATTCCCGTCCGTTGATGTAAAGTCGTCTACGGAAGTTATGGGATGTTAATGCCGTTTTTCAGGGGGCAGGATGGGTAAACTTACGCTGCTGTTGCTGGCTTTATTAGTCTGGCTACAGTATTCGCTGTGGTTCGGTAAGAACGGCATACATGACTATAGTCGCGTCAACGATGATGTTGCTGCGCAGCAGGCTACAAACGCGAAACTTAAAGCGCGTAACGATCAGCTCTTTGCAGAAATTGACGATCTCAATGGCGGACAAGAGGCTATTGAGGAGCGCGCGCGCAACGAACTCAGCATGACTAAGCCGGGCGAAACTTTTTATCGTCTGGTGCCTGACGCGTCTAAACGCGCCCAGACTGCAGGGCAAAATAATCGATAAACCGTCCAGGGATCTAACATGGCAGCCACTTTATTGGACGTTTGCGCCGTGGTGCCGGCTGCCGGATTTGGCCGCCGAATGCAAACAGAGTGTCCTAAGCAGTACCTCTCAATTGGCAATAAAACCATTCTTGAACACTCGGTTGATGCGCTACTGGCCCATCCCCGGGTGACGCGAGTCGTCATCGCTATCAGCCCAGGCGACAGCCGCTTTGCCCAACTTCCACTTGCCGCGCATCCGCAAATTACCGTAGTGGATGGTGGCAATGAACGTGCCGATTCTGTCCTTGCCGGTTTGCAAGCCGCAGGAGATGCCCGTTGGGTACTGGTGCATGACGCCGCGCGGCCGTGTCTGCATCAGGATGATTTAGCGCGTTTGCTGGCAATCAGTGAAACCAGCCGCACTGGCGGGATCCTGGCCGCACCCGTACGCGATACGATGAAACGCGCTGAGCCGGGCCGCACAGACATTGCCCATACGGTCGATCGTACCGACTTATGGCATGCGTTAACGCCGCAGTTTTTCCCTCGCGAACTGTTGCATGACTGCCTGACCCGTGCGCTTAACGAAGGCGCAACCATTACGGACGAAGCCTCGGCGCTGGAATATTGCGGCTTTCATCCGCAACTGGTCGAAGGACGCGCTGACAACATCAAAGTCACCCGCCCGGAAGACCTGGCGCTGGCGGAATTTTATCTGTCCCGAACAATTCATCAGGAGAATGCATAATGCGAATCGGACACGGTTTTGACGTACACGCTTTTGGCGGCGTTGGCCCAATTATCATTGGTGGCGTGCGCATCCCGTATGAAAAAGGACTGCTGGCGCATTCTGATGGTGATGTGGCGTTACATGCGCTAACCGATGCTTTGCTGGGCGCGGCGGCGCTGGGTGACATCGGTAAACTCTTCCCGGATACCGACCCGTCCTTTAAAGGTGCAGATAGCCGCGAATTATTGCGTGAAGCCTGGCGGCGTATTCAGGCTAAAGGCTATACGCTTGGTAATGTGGATGTGACGATTATTGCTCAGGCACCGAAGATGCTGCCGCACATTCCGCAAATGCGTGTATTTATTGCCGAAGATCTCGGCTGCCATATGGATGATGTTAACGTGAAAGCGACCACCACGGAAAAACTCGGTTTCACCGGGCGTGGGGAAGGGATTGCCTGTGAAGCGGTGGCGTTACTCATTAAGGCAACGAAATGACTGCGTTTGAAAATCTGACATATCTTCATGGTAAACCACTGGGCCATGGTGTCCTGAAAGCGAATCCGGAAGACTTTGTCGTCGTCGAAGATTTAGGTTTCGAACCGGATGGCGAAGGCGAGCACATTTTGGTGCGTATCCTGAAAAACGGCTGTAATACCCGTTTTGTCGCCGACGCGCTGGCGAAGTTCCTGAAAATTCACGCCCGTGAAGTGAGCTTTGCCGGGCAAAAAGATAAGCATGCGGTCACGGAACAGTGGCTATGCGCGCGCGTGCCGGGCAATGTAATGCCTGATTTAAGCAAATTTGAGCTCGAAGGCTGTAAAGTGCTGGAGTACGCGCGCCACAAGCGTAAGCTGCGTTTAGGGGCGCTGAAAGGCAACGAATTTACGCTGGTGCTGCGTGAAGTGAGCGAGCGAAATGACGTTGAAGCGCGTTTACAGGCGATTAGCGAGCGCGGCGTACCGAACTATTTTGGCGCTCAACGTTTTGGGATCGGCGGTAGCAATCTGCAAGGGGCACTGCGCTGGGCGCAAAGCGATGCGCCGGTGCGCGATCGCAATAAACGCAGTTTTTGGTTGTCGGCGGCCCGTAGCGCGTTGTTTAATCAGATCGTCAGTGAACGCTTGAAAAAAACAGACTTTAATCAAGTTGTTGACGGCGATGCGCTACAATTGTCGGGACGCGGAAGCTGGTTTGTCGCCACGCAGGAAGAACAGACTGAATTACAGCGTCGCGTCGATGATAAAGAATTGATGATTACAGCGGCATTACCGGGTAGCGGTGAGTGGGGAACTCAGCGCGACGCGCTGGCGTTTGAAGAAGGCGCTGTTGCGGATGAAACCGTGCTGCAGTCCCTGTTATTGCGCGAGAAAGTCGAGGCATCGCGACGCGCTATGTTGCTGTATCCACAACAATTAAGCTGGAACTGGTGGGATGACGTAACCGTTGAGTTACGCTTCTGGCTACCGGCAGGTAGCTTCGCCACCAGTGTAGTAAGGGAACTTATTAACACAATGGGTGATTATGCGTATATTGCTGAGTAACGATGATGGGGTCCATGCACCCGGTATACAAACGCTGGCGAAAGCGCTGCGTGAGTTTGCTGATGTACAGGTGGTTGCCCCGGATCGTAACCGCAGTGGCGCGTCTAACTCGCTGACGCTGGAATCTTCACTTCGCACGTTTACCTATGATAACGGCGATATCGCCGTACAAATGGGTACGCCCACCGACTGCGTCTATCTGGGCGTGAACGCATTAATGCGTCCGCGTCCGGACATTGTCGTTTCTGGTATTAACGCAGGTCCTAATCTCGGGGATGATGTCATCTATTCCGGTACCGTTGCGGCGGCAATGGAAGGTCGTCACCTTGGGTTCCCTGCGCTGGCTGTCTCGCTTGATGGCCATAAGCACTACGATACTGCCGCGGCAGTAACCTGTCGTATATTACGGGCGCTGAGTCGTGAACCGCTGCGCACCGGGCGTATTTTGAATATCAACGTTCCGGATATACCGCTGGATCAGATTAAAGGTATTCGCGTCACCCGCTGCGGCAGTCGCCATCCGGCGGATCAGGTTATCCCACAGCAGGATCCACGCGGGAATACGTTGTACTGGATTGGGCCGCCGGGGGAAAAATGCGACGCCGGGCCAGATACAGATTTTGCCGCCGTCGATGAAGGCTATGTTTCCATCACGCCGCTGCATGTCGATTTAACCGCCTACGGTGCGCATGAGGTGGTTTCGAGTTGGTTGGACAGCGTGGGAGTCGACACGCAATGGTAAGCAGACGCGTACATACTCTTCTTGAACAATTACGTGCCCAGGGCATCAGAGATGAGCAAGTCCTCGATGCTCTCGCTGCCGTGCCGCGTGAGAAATTCATTGATGAGGCGTTTGAACATAAGGCCTGGGACAATATTGCCTTGCCGATTGGTCAGGGGCAGACGATTTCGCAGCCTTATATGGTTGCACGTATGACTGAGCTGCTTGAGTTAACGCCGCAATCGCGGGTGCTGGAAATTGGCACGGGCTCAGGCTACCAGACGGCGATTCTGGCGCATCTGGTGCATCATGTATGCTCCGTTGAGCGCATTAAAGGCCTGCAATGGCAGGCGCGTCGTCGCCTGAAACAGCTTGATTTACATAATGTTTCTACCCGTCACGGTGATGGATGGCTGGGCTGGCAAGCGCGGGCCCCGTTTGACGCTATCATTGTAACGGCAGCGCCGCCTGAGATCCCAACTGCGCTGATGATGCAGTTGGATGAAGGCGGCATTCTCGTCTTACCCGTGGGCGATGAGCACCAGTTCCTGAAGCGGGTGCGTCGTCGGGGAGGCGAATTTATTATTGATACCGTGGAGGCCGTACGTTTTGTTCCCTTAGTTAAAGGGGAGCTTGCGTAGAAACTGGCTCTGAATACCTGGAGTTTTCCTGGATATTCTGGAATTAGTCAGCGTATCGTGTCGATGCTTTTACACGGTGATTACGTTACGGGTTTTAACCAAATTTTCCTGGGGGATAAATGAGCGCGGGAAGCCACAAATTTACCATTCGCCGTATTGCGGCATTGTCACTGGTTTCATTATGGCTGGCAGGTTGTTCAAACACCTCGAATCCACCAGCGCCGGTCAGCTCGGTTGACGGCGGTGCATCCACGAACACCAGTTCCGGCATGCTGATTACGCCTCCGCCAAAAATGGGCTCGACGTCGACAGTACAACAGACGCCACAGATCCAACCGGTGCAGACTCCGACTATGCAACCAACGCAAATTCAACCTGTTGCAGAACAGCCTGTACAGATGGAAAACGGTCGTATCGTGTACAATCGTAAGTATGGGAATATTCCGAAAGGTAGCTACACGGGCGGCAGCACCTATACTGTCAAGAAAGGCGACACGCTTTTCTATATTGCCTGGATTACCGGGAACGATTTCCGTGACCTCGCACAGCGCAATAACGTTCCGGCCCCGTATAGCCTGAATGTCGGCCAAACTCTGCAAGTGGGCAACGCCTCGGGTACACCGATTACCGGTGGGAATGCCATCACCCAGGCGGATGCAGCACAGCAAGGAGTTGTGACCAACCCTGCACAAAATTCCACCGTTGCTGTTGCTTCGAAACCAACAATTACGTATTCTGAGGATTCAGGTGAACAAAGTGCTAACAAAATGTTGCCGAACAACAAGCCTGCTGGGACCGTGGTCACAGCGCCAGTAACGGCTCCAGCAGTTAGCACAACCGAATCAACTGCAAGCTCAACGTCGACCAGCGCGCCAATCTCTACCTGGCGCTGGCCAACTGACGGCAAAGTGATCGAAAACTTTGCGGCTACCGAAGGTGGCAATAAAGGGATCGACATTGCAGGCAGCAAAGGACAGGCTATTGTCGCGACCGCAGATGGACGCGTCGTCTATGCCGGTAACGCGCTGCGTGGTTACGGTAACCTTATTATCATCAAACATAACGATGATTACCTGAGCGCCTACGCCCATAACGATACAATGCTGGTCCGGGAACAACAAGAAATCAAGGCGGGGCAGAAAATAGCTACCATGGGTAGTACCGGAACCAGTTCAACACGCTTGCATTTTGAAATTCGTTACAAGGGGAAATCCGTAAACCCGCTGCGTTACTTGCCGCAGCGATAATTCGGCGGAACCAGGCTTTCACTTGCTAGTTCCGTTAGGGATCACGGGTAGGAGCCACCTTTATGAGTCAGAATACGCTGAAAGTTCATGATTTAAATGAAGATGCGGAATTTGATGAGAACGGAGTAGAGGCTTTTGATGAGAAAGCCTTGAGTGAAGAGGAACCCAGTGATAACGACCTGGCTGAAGAAGAGCTGTTATCGCAGGGGGCCACACAGCGTGTGTTGGACGCGACTCAGCTTTACCTTGGTGAGATTGGTTATTCACCACTGTTAACAGCCGAAGAAGAAGTTTATTTTGCGCGTCGCGCACTGCGTGGAGATGTCGCCTCTCGCCGCCGCATGATTGAAAGTAACCTGCGTCTGGTGGTGAAAATTGCCCGCCGTTATGGCAATCGTGGTCTGGCATTGCTGGATCTGATTGAAGAGGGCAATCTGGGACTTATCCGTGCAGTCGAGAAGTTTGACCCGGAACGCGGGTTCCGCTTTTCAACATACGCAACGTGGTGGATACGTCAGACGATCGAACGGGCGATTATGAACCAAACCCGTACGATCCGACTGCCGATTCACATTGTAAAAGAGCTGAACGTCTATCTGCGTACCGCGCGTGAGTTGTCGCATAAACTGGACCACGAACCGAGCGCAGAAGAGATTGCTGAACAACTGGATAAACCGGTTGATGACGTCAGCCGTATGCTCCGACTCAATGAGCGCATTACCTCGGTAGACACCCCGCTGGGTGGCGATTCCGAAAAAGCGTTGCTGGACATCCTGGCCGATGAAAAAGAAAACGGTCCGGAAGACACCACGCAAGACGATGATATGAAACAGAGTATCGTCAAATGGTTGTTCGAACTGAACGCCAAACAGCGTGAAGTGCTGGCACGTCGTTTCGGTCTGCTGGGGTATGAAGCTGCAACACTGGAAGATGTGGGTCGCGAAATTGGTCTCACGCGTGAACGTGTTCGTCAGATTCAGGTTGAAGGCCTGCGTCGTCTGCGTGAAAATTCTGCAGACTCAGGGGCTGAATATCGAAGCGCTGTTCCGCGAGTAAGCACAAGTTCTATCAAGAAAGGCCGGTCTCATCGAGACTGGCCTTTTTCTTTGTGTAGAATATTGCCCGGCGGGTCATTCCATCATTTTGCGCACCAGACGAGTGAACTGTTCGCGTTCTTCCTCGCTAAGTCTGCCCAGAAACTCATCATCCACGCGATCTCCCAGCGGGGTTGCGCTGACCAATAATGCTTCTCCTTGCGCAGTCAAATAAACAAACCGTCGACGCTTATCCGCCGGGTCGTGTTCTCGTCTGACCAGTCCACGCTTTTCCATCCGGCTCAGCATTTCTGCAAGCGTTGCTTTGGTACAGACCGCTGCCTCGGTCAGGGCGACCTGTTCAATACCGGGCTGTTCGGCAATAGCACGCATTACCGCATACTGAGGCTTGGTCAGATCCGGTAACTCATGTTGCCAGCGAGCCGTATGCTGCTGAAAAAGCTGACGTAAAAGGTGAAACGCTTTATTTCGTAACGGCATGAGAGCTCCGGGATTGCTGTCAGTCTCTATCATAACGGGTTACGCCTCCTTTTTTAACCAGTGCTGTTTTAGCGATCCGTGCGCGGTGGCCTTGCCCGGAATACGTTGTGGGAGTATTTTAATCAAAATGTTCGTACACGAACAAAATTGAGAGATTCAATGAGACTGATTGTAGGAATGACGGGGGCCACCGGCGCCCCGCTCGGGGTGGCGCTGCTGCAGGTGCTGCGGGAAATGCCGGAGGTGGAAACCCATCTGGTGCTGTCGAAATGGGCCAAAATGACCATTGAGCTGGAAACGCCGTACAGCGTTCGCGATGTATCCGCACTGGCAGACTATTGCCACAACCCGGCGGACCAGGCCGCGACCATCTCCTCCGGATCGTTTCGTACTGACGGTATGATCATTATCCCCTGCAGTATGAAAACGCTGGCTGGTATTCGTGCAGGCTACGCGGAAGGGCTGGTGGGGCGTGCCGCTGATGTAGTGCTGAAAGAAGGGCGCAAACTGGTGCTGGTTCCGCGTGAAATGCCGCTCAGCACTATTCATCTGGAAAACATGCTCGCGCTTTCTCGCATGGGCGTGACGATGGTCCCGCCCATGCCCGCGTTTTACAACCATCCGCAAACCGTTGATGACATCACGCAGCACATTGTCGCACGCGTGCTCGATCAGTTTGGGCTTGAACATCCTAACGCCCGGCGCTGGCAGGGATTAAGACAGGCGCAGAATTTTGCACAGGAGAATGAATAATGGCATTTGATGATTTGCGTAGCTTTTTGCAAGCGCTGGACGACCAGGGACAATTGCTGAAAATCAGTGAAGAAGTTAACGCTGAGCCGGATCTGGCCGCGGCGGCCAACGCAACCGGACGTATTGGCGACGGCGCGCCTGCGCTGTGGTTTGACAACATTCGAGGTTTTACCGATGCCCGCGTAGCGATGAACACCATCGGTTCATGGCAGAATCACGCCATCTCTTTAGGTCTGCCGCCAAATACCCCGGTGAAAAAACAGATTGATGAGTTTATCCGTCGCTGGGATAAATTTCCGGTTGCCCCGGAACGCCGTGCGAACCCTGCATGGGCTGAAAATACCGTCGACGGCGAAGACATTAATCTTTTCGACATTCTGCCGCTGTTTCGCCTGAACGATGGCGACGGCGGTTTCTACCTGGATAAAGCCTGCGTGGTGTCGCGCGATCCGCTGGATCGGGACAACTTCGGCAAGCAGAACGTCGGCATCTACCGCATGGAAGTGAAGGGCAAACGTAAGCTCGGTCTGCAACCGGTGCCAATGCATGATATCGCGCTGCACCTGCATAAAGCGGAAGAGCGCGGTGAAGATTTGCCGATTGCCATCACGCTGGGTAATGATCCTATCATCACTTTGATGGGCGCCACGCCGCTGAAATACGATCAGTCTGAATACGAGATGGCGGGAGCGCTGCGTGAAAGCCCGTACCCGATCGCTACCGCGCCGCTCACCGGTTTTGACGTACCGTGGGGCTCTGAAGTGATCCTCGAAGGGGTCATTGAAAGCCGTAAACGCGAAATCGAAGGTCCGTTTGGCGAGTTTACCGGCCACTATTCCGGTGGACGCAATATGACCGTGGTGCGTATCGATAAAGTCTCTTATCGCAGCAAACCGATTTTTGAATCACTCTATCTCGGTATGCCGTGGACCGAAATCGACTACCTGATGGGCCCGGCGACCTGCGTACCGCTTTATCAACAATTGAAAGCCGAATTCCCGGAAGTGCAGGCGGTGAACGCCATGTACACCCACGGACTGCTGGCGATTATTTCCACCAAAAAACGCTACGGCGGCTTTGCCCGCGCGGTGGGGCTGCGTGCTATGACCACGCCGCACGGCCTGGGTTACGTGAAGATGGTGATTATGGTTGATGAAGACGTTGACCCGTTCAACCTGCCGCAGGTGATGTGGGCGCTCTCCTCGAAGGTCAATCCGGCGGGCGATCTGGTGCAACTGCCGAATATGTCGGTGCTGGAACTTGATCCCGGTTCCAGTCCGGCGGGGATTACCGATAAGCTCATCATCGATGCCACGACACCGGTTGCACCGGATAACCGAGGTCATTACAGCCAACCGGTATGTGATTTACCGGAAACAAAAGCCTGGGCTGAAAAGCTGACCGCCATGCTGGCCAACCGTAAATAAGGAGTAGCAGATGATTTGTCCACGTTGTGCCGATGAACATATTGAAGTGATGGCGAACTCGCCGGTAAAAGGTGTCTGGACCGTATATCAGTGCCAGCATTGTCTGTACACCTGGCGTAATACCGAGCCGCTACGCCGTACCAGCCGCGAGCATTATCCGCAAGCGTTTCGCATGACGCAGAAAGATATCGACGATGCGCCAATGGTGCCGAGTATTCCGCCGCTATTGGCGGAAGATAAGCGTTAATCAACATAGCTGGGTTACCCGGCCGACAACGCACCAATATTAAGCCTCGGCATATCCGGGGCTTGTTATTTTGCGAGCAGGCTCGTAGCAAATGGCTTAATTTGTTCGAGGAGATGACACCTGGAATAGAATAGCGGCGGGTGCTTGAGGCTTTCTGAGCTTTGAGCATTTGCAAGGTCCCGGAAAGACAAAAGCCCCAGGAGATAGTTCTATCAACCTGAGGCTAGCGTACAAACCTGAACAATTTGGATGTTAGTCTCTTCTTTGCAGGGAGGCAAGACATGCTGACAAAATATGCCCTTTTGGCAATTGTAGTACTGTGTTTCACGGTGCTGGGATTTACGTTAATGGTACGAGATTCGCTGTGCGAGTTAAGTATCAAAGAGCGTAATATGGAGTTTAAAGCTGTTCTCGCTTACGAACCGAAGAAGTAGCAACAACGCGGGGGAAACCCCGCGTCTTGATGGTCTGGTTTCGGCCTCTCGCACCCATTTCCGCAGTATTCGCTTGTTACCGTAGGCCCGGTAAGCGGTAGCACCACCGGGCGCTTTTTACTACACCAGACTCTTCAACCGGTAGATCCATTCCAGAGCCTGGCGAGGCGTGAGTGAATCCGGGTCGAGGTTTTCCAGCGCTTCAACGGCGGGTGACGTTTCTTCCGCAACTGACAGCAGCGACATCTGCGTGCCGTCGACCTGGGTTGCGGCAACATTCGGCGCGATGCTTTCAAGCTCACGCAGTTTTTGCCGCGCGCGTTTGATCACCTCTTTCGGCACACCAGCCAGGGCTGCTACCGCCAGGCCATAGCTTTTGCTCGCTGCACCATCCTGTACGCTGTGCATAAAGGCGATGGTATCGCCATGCTCTAACGCGTCCAGATGTACATTCGCGACGCCTTCCATCTTCTCCGGTAACTGAGTCAGTTCGAAGTAGTGGGTCGCGAACAATGTTAATGCTTTGATTTTATTAGCCAGGTTTTCTGCACACGCCCATGCCAGCGACAGGCCGTCGTAGGTTGAAGTGCCGCGTCCAATCTCATCCATCAGCACCAGGCTGTTCTCGGTAGCATTATGCAGAATATTGGCGGTTTCGGTCATCTCAACCATGAAGGTGGAACGACCGGATGCCAGATCATCCGCCGCACCTACGCGAGTAAAGATACGGTCGATAGGCCCTATCTCGACTTTTTGTGCCGGAACATAGCTGCCGATATAAGCCAGTAGCGCAATCAACGCGGTTTGGCGCATATAGGTACTTTTACCCCCCATGTTCGGCCCGGTAATGATCAGCATCCGGCGTTG
The DNA here is from genome assembly GCF_005281355.1 of Citrobacter sp. wls615. Classification (NCBI taxonomy): domain Bacteria; kingdom Pseudomonadati; phylum Pseudomonadota; class Gammaproteobacteria; order Enterobacterales; family Enterobacteriaceae; genus Citrobacter; species Citrobacter sp. wls615. The sequence goes on from NZ_SZXM01000047.1 coordinate 42,284, forward strand.
TGGGGATAGGTTGAGCGGGTTGGCGATAAACGGCTCTGTCAGTACTTGCTCCACCACCGGATGACGCCCCTCGGTAATACGAATACCAGGTTTATCGGTAAAGGTCGGACAGGTGTAATTCAACGTATAAGCACGTTCTGCCAGGTTGACCAGGACGTCCAACTCCGCCAGTGCGCTGGCGCTCTGTTGTAAATCAGCCAGATGCGGCAGCAGCATATCGAACAGCTCGTCGTATAGCTGTTTTTCCAGTGCCAGCGCCTTACCTTTGGAAGTCAGAACTTTATCTTCATACTCTTTCAGCTCTGGAATAATGTAACGTTCTGCGTTTTTCAACGTCTGGCGACGCACGTAATTAATTGGCGCCAGATGGCTCTGTCCACGACTGATCTGAATGTAGTATCCGTGAACGGCGTTGAATCCGACTTTCAGCGTATCGAGACCCGTGCGTTCGCGCTCGCGGATCTCCAGTCTGTCGAGGTAGTCGGTTGCGCCATCAGCCAGCGCTCGCCACTCGTCCAGCTCTTCGTTATAGCCAGGCGCGATGACGCCGCCGTCGCGTACCAGCACCGGTGGAGCTTCCACCACGGCGCGTTCCAGCAGTTCACGCAGTTCCGCAAATTCACCCATTTTCTCACGCAGCATCTGCACCGGGGCGCTGTCTACGTTTTCCAGTTGCGCACGTAGTTCAGGGAGTTGCTGGAAAGCGTGACGCATGCGGGCCAGATCGCGCGGGCGCGCGGTACGCAGCGCGAGACGAGCCAGAATGCGTTCCAGATCGCCCACCTGACGCAGCACAGGTTGCAATTCGCTGGTGGTGTCCTGTAGCGCGCCGATGGTCTGTTGGCGCTCGGTGAGGATTTTGGTATCGCGGACCGGCATATGCAGCCAGCGCTTGAGCATACGGCTGCCCATAGGTGTTACGGTGCAGTCGAGTACCGAAGCTAATGTGTTTTCAACGCCGCCCGCCAGGTTCTGGGTGATCTCCAGATTGCGGCGTGTGGCGGCATCCATAATGATGCTGTCCTGTTGACGCTCCATAGTGATGGAGCGAATATGCGGCAACGAGGTGCGCTGGGTATCCTTCACATATTGCAGCAGACAGCCGGCAGCGCATAACCCGCGTGGGGCGTTCTCAACACCAAAGCCAATCAGGTCTCGTGTGCCAAACTGCAGGTTCAATTGCTGACGGGCGGTATCAATTTCAAATTCCCACAGCGGACGACGGCGCAGGCCGCGACGTCCTTCAATCAGTGAGGTTTCTGCGAAATCTTCGGCATACAGCAGTTCAGCTGGGTTAGTACGCTGCAGTTCGGCGGCCATGGTCTCGCGGTCGGCAGGCTCGCTAACGCGAAAACGCCCGGAGCTGATGTCCAGCGTGGCATAACCGTAGCCTTTACTGTCTTGCCAGACGGCAGCCAGCAGGTTGTCCTGGCGCTCCTGTAACAGCGCTTCATCACTGATGGTGCCAGGCGTGACAATACGTACCACTTTACGCTCAACTGGACCTTTGCTGGTGGCTGGATCGCCAATCTGTTCGCAAATAGCGACGGATTCCCCCTGATTGACCAGCTTGGCGAGGTAGTTTTCTACCGCATGGTGGGGAATACCCGCCATTGGGATGGGCTCGCCTGCGGATGCGCCGCGCTTAGTCAGGGAGATATCAAGCAGCTGAGACGCGCGTTTCGCATCGTCATAAAACAGTTCGTAAAAGTCGCCCATGCGGTAAAACAGCAGTATTTCCGGGTGCTGAGCCTTCAGCTTGAGATACTGCTGCATCATTGGGGTGTGGGCGTCGAGATTATCGATTGTACTCATGGAGTTGTGTCCAGTTCCCTGATTTTCAATGGATTGCGATATTCTTGTTTTCGTTGTTATCACATAAGAGACACATGATAACGGAGATATGCTTTTCAGGGAAAGCGGGGAAGGATGACTTCTCGATCCAGGTTCCGCTCCGGGGCGAATCAGACGATGACAATGTATTCTGGGGAGGGGGGAGCGATAAATTCATCCACGGACATTCCCCCGTAGGTTTGGCCGCCAGAACGCTTACTTATTATTCATTTTGCGGCAACGCATAATTCTGGCAGTACAGGTAAGGGATCCCTTCTTTGGTAATCAGATACGTCTTGCTATTTAGCGCAAAATAATCGACGTTGGATACGCTGGTATTGGTCAGGAAAAAGTCGGGGAGCAGTTCCTGAATAAGGCTGGCGGGGGCTGTTTCGCGATTGGATATTTGTATTTTCTGTGAAATCCAGACCGGACTTGAGCCGTAGCTGGATTGTGTAAACAGGACCATGCGTTGCACGGTTTGCTCATTATTTCTGGCATCTTTGATGATGCCATCAACATTCACAATGCCTTTACTCCCGCCGATTTTAATATCAATAATCCCACGAAATGAGCTTGTATTACGTACTATTTCGATGGCTGAACGACAGGTCAGATTATGAAGTTCACCTGTGTTTTTATTGAACCGATAGACGGCAGTAACCATGAGCGCAGCAAAACAGATCAGCAGGATAACACCTGTCTGGATACGGGATGTTCGCGGATATAAATTCATTAGCTATCATACCGGGGGTAATAAACCGACTGACAGGCGTTTTCTTGCCTGGTTTTCATCGGTGAGCGACATAAAAGCACTGACAATTTCTTTGACTCAGGGTAGGTCGTAATATAGATGAATTTATTGCTCTGACACAGCCCTGGATTTTTGTCGACAAACGCCGTATGCCGGGAGAAATTACTGGCATCGTTATTGAAATAATACTGACAGTCAGTTGGCGTTTTGCTGTCCTTGATATAGTCGGAAAAATAATCATCGCTGGCCTGCCATGGGTATAATATCAGCGCGCAAATTATAAGCGTCAGCGTCGCCATGATTATTTCTGCGGTGGTGAACAAAGATTGACGCGACGTCCCAGGCAGCAGTTCCTCTATAACGGTATCCGGGGCTACGGACTCTTCACCTGAAGAAGAGATACTCTCTGGCGTCTCAATCGCCTGAATGTCAAACGACTCCTGAATAATCAGCCCTTTACGAGGGATTGTTGTGATCAGTGGTTGTTCCAGATCCAGCTGCTGCAAACTTTTACGTAGGGAGAGAATGCTTTGATAAAAGGCATTGAAACTAACCTGACGATGATTTTTACCCCAGCCGAACTCCAGTAGTTCATTTTGTGAAACCACCTGACCGCGATGCTGAATAAGTAATAAAAGACATAATGAGGCTGAGTGTTTGAGTTTTATCTGCTGATTGGGTTGCGCTACTCGCGCCAGAGATTGTGTGTCTGGCGTAAATATGATTCTATTTTCAATCAGATAACTGACATTGCCAGTCTCAGACATAGTGTCTCTACTCTTAATGGTGCGCCAGGCGGTTGGTAAGTCATGATACCACTTAGCCCATAATAGCTACCAGCATGGACCCGATCCTACAACGAAGATCGCGAAGTGTTTCAAATTAGTATCATAATATACTAACAATGATAACTTTTTAATTGAAATAAAGTGAATATAAATCAATTGGTTGTGTCTTTTTGGCTATGCTGCAAAGAAGAGAAAGATGAAAGAGTGACCGCAAAGATGATTGCCATTAATTCTTTATGAACAGCGCAATATACTGCCTGACGCCACCACGCGAAAACAGCATGTGCCTGAACGCGTCCACGGCACCAGGGAATGCCGGTGGCAGATGTAGAAGAGGGATAAATGTCAGCCTGCTTGAAGGCTGACATTTATTTTGATGCTAAGTGAATTTTGATAAAGCCATAATTTGCGGTAGAGAGTCCCATGTTCCAGAAAGAAATTGAAAATGCTGTAGTACTTGTGGGTGATGAAATGAAGAAGTCAGAGAATGCCTGGCTGTCGTTACGCAAAAAACGCCAGCGTATTGATCTGAAGGTTGATGGAAATATCTTGTTTCTGGAGAAAGGGACCGTCTCTGTTTATCGTGTGGAAAATGACTTAGTCACCGTGAGTATTTCTGCTCCGGCCATACTCGGTTTGCCGCAAATGCGTACTGAAGTTGCCGGGCACTATTTACGTTGCGATACCGATTGCGAAATGTGGGCGATGAGCGTGCAGAATGCAGATCATATGTTTACCGCTAAAAACTTATGGAAGCAGGCGTTTGATATCTTAACGCATCACCTGCAACGCTATTTTCAGCGTGAAGCGTTGCAGTCACATCGCACCATTCGTGAGCAGATTATTGAACACGTAAAATATATTTGGTCGATGGAACCTGAGGTGCGTGAGAAAACGTCCGTATATACCTTTATTTTGACCCGTAATCATATCTCCCGCAGCGCCATCCACAAGGTTTTACAGGAACTGGTTAATGACGGGAAAATCACATTAAACCGGGGAAAACTTTCCTTCTGTACTCCGTTATAAATTTATGCGCTCCCTGACATGATGAAAGGGAGCGCAGGCGATTAACGTTCTCTGAGTGCCTCCGCGCGAGCGCGAATAATCGGTTTTAACAGATAGCTGAGAATCGTTTTCTTGCCAGTGAGAATATCGACGCTCGCTACCATGCCGGGGATTACCAGCATCGGATGTTCTTTCGTTCCCAGGTAGTTTTTGTCCGTTTGCAGGCGAACAATATAAAAGCTTCGCCCCTGTTTATCGGTGACGGTGTCCGGACTTATCTGCACCACTTCGCCTTGCAGACCGCCATAGATGGTGTAATCGTAGGCCGTAAATTTCACCATCGCGTGCTGGCCCGGATGAAGAAAGGCAATATCGCGCGGCTGTATTTTGGCTTCGATTAACAGCTTGTCATCCAGCGGAACGATTTCTACCAGATCGCTGCCAGGCTGTATGACGCCGCCGATAGTATTCACCATCACCTGCTGAACGATACCCCTCACCGGTGAGGTGACCATCGTCCGGTTCACCCGGTCTTCCAGCGCTTTAACGCTGGCCTGTGCCTTGCTCAGGTTCGTGCGCGCCTCGTTGAGTTGCGCCAGCGCATCGCTCTGGAAACGGCCACGGCTTTCACCGATTTTATTCTCAATTTCGTTAATTTCTGATGCGGCCTTGGGCAGCGACAGGCTAATAGAATTGAGCTGCCCGGCGGTTTCCACTTCGGTACGGCGCAGACGCAGTAGTTCAACTTTTGAAATGGCGCCCGAGGCGAGCAGCGGCTCGGACATTTTGATTTCCTGGCGTATTAGCCCAAGGCTGTGCTTGAACTGATCTTGCTTAGATTCAAAATCGCGCAGCTCCTGTTTTTTCTGCACCAGTTGTTCTTCCAGCCCGGATATTTCGTTATGAAACTGCTCCCGGCGGCTGTTGTACAGTTCGGTTTCTCCCCGCGCGACATCCGGCGCTTTGCTGGCAATCTCTGGCGAAATAACAAAGTCATGGTTTTCAACCTCCGCCGTCAGACGTTCAACTTTTGCCCGCAGGCTGAGTTTATCCGCTTCTGTTTCGCCGACGTTAGAGGCAAAGCGCGTGTCATCCAGGTGCAGTAATGGTGTTCCGGCGTTAACGATTTGCCCTTCATGAACATACAGCTCGGTGACGATCCCACCTTCCAGGTTCTGGATTTTTTGCAGTTTGGATGAAGGGATCGCTTTACCTTCCCCGCGGGTGACTTCATCGATTTTCGCAAAGCCAGCCCACACGAAAGACAACACCACCAGCGCGAGGATCGTCCACAGCGTCAGTCGAATCACTCTCGGGGAGTCATCAATAATGACCTGACTGACTTCATTGATACTGTCAGTTTGATTTTCATCACGGCCATGAAAGTAGTGCTGCATAGCGCGGCGGGCACGAGCCAGGAAATCAGCGAGATGCATTAATCTGCCCCTTTTTCAACGCATCCATCACCACTGCTTTCGGGCCGTCCGCGATGATGCGTCCTTTATCGACAATAATCAGGCGGTCAACCAGCGACAGCATGGACGCACGGTGTGTAACCAGTAATAACGTTTTGCCCGCGATGCAGGGAGCCAGAGCGTGTTTGATCTTCTCCTCGCTGGTGTTGTCCATCGAACTGGTGGGTTCATCCAGTAACAGAAGAGGCGGATCCAGCAATAGCGCGCGTGCAAGCGCTACCGCCTGCCGCTGCCCGCCGGAAAGTCGGGAGCCGCGCTCGCCAACCTGCAGGTTGTAGCCGTCTGGATGCAAGCGCGCAAAATCGTTGACGCCCGCCAGTTCTGCTGCCCGCAGCATGGTTTCGTCATCGATATAACGCGCCCCGCACAGCAAATTGTCGCGTAGCGTGCCATTGAACAACTGGATATCCTGCGGCACGTAGCCGATGCTGTGGCGCAGATCGTTCACATCTAACTGACGAGAATCGATCCCGTCGATCAGAATATTTCCGGCGCTGGGCTGGTACAGATTGACCAGCAATTTGCTGAGCGAACTTTTACCGGAACCACTGCGTCCGATGATGCCGATTCGTTCCCCAGGCTGAATGGTCAGATTGATTTTTTGCAGCGACAGGTTCTGTTGTTCCGGGTAGCTGAAATCGACATCGCGAAATTCTATGCTGCCCTGTAGCTGCTCACGTTTGAGCGGATTTTCATCCGCGCGACGCTCCTGCGTCAGCGACATCATTTTCTCGGTATTTTTGATGGTGAGCTTCGCCTGTTGATAGCGGGCGATAAGGCCGGTTAACTGACCCAGCGGCATTAATGCCCGGCCGTTGAGCATGTAGCAGGCGATAAGTCCCCCCATACTCAGTTTGCCGCCGATAATCATGTACACCCCGACGATAATCATCACCACCCCGGAGATTTGCTGGAACCAGCCGGTCAGGTTGCTCGCCAGGCTGGACAACGTTTTCACCCGTAACTCCAGGCGACTCAGGCTGCCCAGCGTTTGTTCCCACTGATACTGGCGCTCGCTCTGGGCATTATTCACTTTGATGGCATCCAGACTGCTCAGGGTTTCAATCAGCAATGCCTGGCGTTCGCTGGCGAGACTCATGGTTTTAGTGACTGCCGCGTTGACCGGTTTTTGTAACGCCCAACTGCACAACAAAGCAATCGGCAGCGTCAGGATCGGGATCCAGGCCAGCGCACCGCCAATAATCCCGATGACGATCAGCAGCAGCAGGGTGAAGGGCAGATCGATAATCGTCGTCAGCGTAAGTGATGAGAGGAAATCGCGCAGTGACTGAAACTCGTGAATATTCTGCGCAAAGCTGCCCACCCGCGCCGGACGTTCTTTCATCTCCATGCCGATAATGCGCTCAAACAGCGTTGAAGAGATGATGAGATCGCTTTTTTTCCCCGCAATATCAAGGCAGATACCGCGCAGCATTTTCAATATCAGATCAAAAACAAAAGCCAGGCAGATACCGACTGCCAACACCCACAGCGTGACCGTTGCCTGGTTAGGCACAACCCGGTCATAGACGTTCATGGTGAAGAGCGGTGTGCCGAGCGCAATCAGGTTGATCAGCAGGCTAGCCAGCACCGCATCCATATACAGGAAACGTGACAGCTTCAGCGTGTCTTTAAACCAGGATTTGGTACGTGGCAGAAAAGCTTCCGCCTGCAAATCGAATTCGTGACGAGGGTGGGCGAAAATGACCTTCCCGGCATAATTCTGCTCAAGCGTGACGCTGTCGATCCGAATTTCCCCACCTTCGCTTTCGCTGGGCATAAACCGGGCGCTGCCGTCATCGTTCCATGCCAGTAATACTCCGGTTCCGCCAGAACGCAGTAACAGGACCGCAGGCAGAGACATGACCGGAATTTTATCGAGTGCGCGCGTGACAACCCGCGCCTTTAAACCGGCCCTTGCCGCCGCGCGTGGAAATATATTCAGCGTGAGCCGATCGTTTTCTAATGGCAACCCACTGCTTAATGTTGAACGACTCGCCGGTTTACCGTGTAATGCACACAGAATGAGTAAGCTATCTAATAGCGGATCGTCATTATAACTGCGGGGATCGTGATGTTGAGAATTAGGGCAGGCATAATTCCCGGATACTTCATTTAATAATTCAGCTTGTGCACTCATTTTCGCAACCATTTCTGACCGTGCACGTTGAAATAATAGCAAGCTAATTATCAGCGTGCAGGTCAGAGATTTATTTTGGATTAATAATTATTAATGCAGATCCGGTAAGCTATTTTCTTCTTGTGAATTCACCGGTTGTTCTGATGGCGGCGGTGTGATTTTTAGAATATTCATTAATTCACCCGTGCGTTCGCTAATACGGTAGCCGCTGGTCATCGCCAGATAACGCAGTTCAACAAGGCGACGTTTAGAAGAAAAAACTTCATTTTCACTGTCGAGCAAATCCAGCAGCGTACGTTCGCCAAGACTGAATTGATCCTGATAAGCGGTGCGCACTTTGACGCTACGGTCGGCATATTCTTCCGCTGAAGGAAGCTGAGCGCGTGCGTTTTGTAACGCCGTCCAGGCCAGGCTCAGCTCCTGATTCAGCTGGCGTAGCGTGTTATTGCGTACGTCCTGCGCCTGTTTATGCAGATACGCGCGGGAGTTCATATTGGCTTTGTCGCTGCCGCCCTGGTACAGGTTGTAATGCAGTTTTACCATCGCTTCCCACTCTTCAGTATGGGCGCGGGTGGTGTCGGTGTTATTACTAATCCCGCGGGAAAGCTCAACGTCCACGCGCGGATAGAAGGTAGATTTCGAAGCCTCATACTGCTGATGCGCGGCTTCGATATCCGCATTGGCGGATTTCAGTAATGGGCTGTTTTTTTCCATCCGACTTTTGGCGTCTTCCAGCGAGGTGGGTAACTGAGAGTCAATACTCTCGGGCAGGCTTAAACCTTGCGGATCCATGCCTGTCACGCTGACAAAAGTGGTTTTCGCGTCTTCAAGATTCGTCTGTTCGGTCAGCAAATTATTACGCGCCTGCGCCAGACGCGCTTCGGCTTGCATAAAGTCCCCGGAGCGCCCAACACCCTGATCGGTACGCAGTTTTATCTGGTCGTAAATGCGTTCGTGGTTCGCCAGATCGTCCTCAGCAAGGCGAACAAACTCTTCGCGTTGTAGCACGTCGAAATAGGCCTGAATGACCGCATAAGCGGTGCTTTCGCTGGTGTTCATCACGCTCCAGGCGCGCGAGTCAACGGTCGCTTTTTGCCGTGCAACTTCGCTGGAGGTGGCAAAGCCATTAAACACATTTTGCTCAAGACTCAGCGTCGCTTCGTTAGGTGACTGGGTCAGACCGTTATTGCGTCCTGCCGCGCGAGTCGTTGCATCATCAACATTTTTACGCCCGGCTTCAGCATTTAAATTGAGTGAGGGTAAATAGCCACCTTGTGCGGCCCGCAGTTCTTGCTCTGAAGAATAACGGCTATTTATTGCGGCATTAACTTCAGGATGATTAGCTAAAGCGTTTTTAACGGTATTTTGTAAGTCTTCTGCATTTACTGAGGATATTGAAAAGCATGAAAGCAGAAAAACTAAAAACTTCTTCATGACATGAATGCCTTATATGACACGGTTATGACATCCTGCTGTCGTCGCTATCATCCATTTTTACAAACACGTTATATTAATTAACAAAGGTAAATTGTCTTAATTGAAGCTTGTGGTCAGCTATTCTCAGACATGTTTTGTCACATCGTGTTTTATTTTTGGTTATTTTTTATTATATTCATTTGCCAGTCAAGTCTCATGTAATTGCATTCTTTAAAATGTGTTTTTTTCTACATTGAGATATTAATGTTTACATTAAATGAATGTGATGTTTGTTCGTTAATATATTAACGATTTTATAAAAATAATGATGGTAATTAAGTGAGGTTACGGTGAGCAAATTACTCGGTGTGATCAAAGCAATCATTGGGCAGGTATACGTTGTCGATGCTAGTGGCACACAACGACTTGTTCATGAGGGCGACAGAGTATATAGCGGTGAGGAAATTGTGACCGGCGCCAGCGGCGCGGTGAGTCTCTCTTTACCAGACGGGAAGACGCTGGATATTGGCCGTAACAGCCATTGGGGCGAACACGGGCTACAGGTCAACCATAATCCGGAGCATGATGCCCAGGATATTGCCGCCGTACAAAAAGCCATTGCCGACGGCGCTGACCCGACGCAGGTGTTGGAAGCTACCGCGGCGGGTAATGACGCGCCGGTACAGCTTGAGGGCGGTGGCGGTGGTCACACCCTGGTTCAGCTTGAATTAACCGGACAGGTGGTTGATCCTACGGCGGGTTTTAATACCAAAGGTCTCGGCAGCCCGAACTGGGATATCAACTTGCCAGTTGGGGGAGCAGGCTCGGCGAGCGTTTTCCCGCCTGAAGTACAAATTACCGAGTTTGCCGGTAATGACGGTTTTATTAACAAAAGTGAATTCCACCAGACACATTTAAGCGGCACCAGCAATCAAAATCACGTCACGCTTACCTTCACCGATAGCCAAAAAAACACATTCACCGTTGAGGTTCCGGTGAATAACGGTCACTGGAATATTAATACCGATCTGGGCGGATTAGTGCCAGGAAATGTCACCGTAGTGGCAATAGCGACCGATGTCACAGGACGAACGGCAGAAAGTGTCGATCATGCGCTGATTGATATTACCGGACCAGACATCAACATTAGCGTTGAAAGCGTCACGCCGGATAACCTCATTAACTACGCCGAGTCCCGCCAGCCGCAGACGATGATCCACGGGAGTGTCGGCGGAGATGCCAAACCAGGTGATCTCGTTACCTTATTGGTTGATGGTAAAGAATATACCGGCGTTGTGAGCGACCCGGGCAATGGCGCTCTGATTTATACCATTCCGGTAAAGACTCAGGGATTGCTGAACGACCCAAATATTCACGCCACGCTGACCTCTTTCGACGATGCCGGTAATCGCACAACGGTTTCTACCGATCATCATGTCGATAACGACCTATCCGCGCAAAACGCCGTGACTATTGAAGCAGTAGCGACTGATGATGTCGTCAATGCCAATGAGTTTCGTATGCCGACCGTCATTTCTGGCGTCGCCAGCGGCGATGCGCAAGCGGGCGACCCGGTCACGCTGACCCTTCAGGGCAAAGAATTTCATGGCACGGTTTTCGACGACCATGGACAGCTACGCTATGAGATCGTGGTGCCTTCAGCCACCCTGAAAGAGGGCGCGAATGAGGTGCAGGTGACGCTGGTCAGCCACGACGCACCAGGCAATGAAGCCATCTCCGTGACGCACCGTACCGTGGTACTGGACACCCAGGCGCACAACGCCCTGACGATTGATGACGTCACCGACGATAACACCCTGAACCGCGCTGAACTGTTTGCGCTCAACCAGCTTATCTCCGGAACCGTCAGTGGCGAAGACGCGAAGGCGGGTGACCCGGTACAACTGGAGCTTAACGGTCACCAGTACAGCGGTCAGGTGATCGCTCTTGGCAATCATACGCTGGGCTACCGTATTGCGGTTAACGCTTCCGACTTTGCCAATAACAGCACATCGGTTGATGGGAACGTGGAAGTGAAGGTCACGGTTACCTCTCACGATGCGGCGGGAAACCTGGCGATCGCCACCGATACCCACAGTGTGCACATTGATAATCTTGCGACCAATCAGGTCAACATTGACGCGGTGGCGACGGATGATGTGGTCAACGCCATTGAAAATCGCATGACCACGCTGATTAGCGGTGTGGCAGGCGGTGATGCCAAAGCGGGCGATGCGGTCACCGTCAGCGTACAGGGGCATAACTATGCCGGAACGGTGGTCAATGATAACGGTCAGTTGCGCTATGAAGTGGCATTACCGAAAGGAACGCTGCTGGAAGGTAAAAATGATGTGGTGGTCACGCTGGTCAGCCACGATGCGGCGGGTAACGAAGTCACCGCGCTCGCGCACCGTACCGTCACGCTCGATACTCAGGCGCATAACTCGCTGTCAATCAATGATGTAGATAGTGATAACACCCTGAATCGTAGCGAGCTTTACGCACGTAACCAGGTGATCTCCGGCACCATTGGCAGCAATGAAGATGCTAAACCTGGCGATCCGGTACAACTGGAGATCAACGGTCACCAGTACCGGGGGGAGGTAATCGATTTAGGCAATAACACGCTGGGCTACCGTATCACGGTAAACACCGCAGACTTTGCCAACAACAGCGTGCCGGTCGACGGTAACGTGGACGTGAAGGTCACGGTTACCTCTCATGATGCGGCGGGTAACCTGGCGATCGCCACCGACACCCACAGCGTGCACATTGATAACGTTGCCACCAATCAGGTCAGCATCGATGCTGTGGCGACGGACGATGTGGTCAACGCCATTGAAAACCGTATGGTAACGCTAATTAGCGGGGAAGCCGGTGGTGATGCTAAAGCGGGCGATGCGGTCACCGTCAGCGTCCATGGGCAAAACTATGCCGGAACAATCGTTGATGATGACGGGCAGTTGCGCTACGAAGTCGCGTTGCCGAAGACGGCCTTGCAGGAAGGTAAAAACGACGTAGTGGTGACGTTGGTCAGTCATGACTCGGTGGGAAATGAAGTTACCGCGCTGGCACACCGCACCATCACGTTAGACACGCAGGCGCATAATACTATCCGCATACATGACCTCACTGCAGACAATGCGCTGAATTACCAGGAACTGCTTGCGGCTAAACAGACGATTACCGGTTTTGTTGGCGGTGAGGATGCGAAGGTCAACGATCCGGTCTTACTGGAGATAAATGGTCATCAGTACAGCGGTAAGGTGGTTGATTTTGGCCGCGGTAAGCTGGGTTATCGCATCGATGTGGACTCTTCTGCATTTGCCGATAACAACGACCATGTTCTGACGAATGTGAATATTACCGCGATGGTCACCTCTCATGATGCGGCGGGAAACCTGGCCATCGCCACCGATACGCATAAAGTTCATATCGATAACTATGCGGAAAACACGCTCAAAATTGATGCGGTAGCGACGGACAATGTGGTGAATGCCAACGAAAATCGCATGCCCACCATTGTGAGTATCGTGGTGGGGGGCGATGCCAGAGTTGGCGATGCGGTGACTATCAGCGTACGAGGACAGGATTTTAGCGGCACGGTGATCAACGACAATGGTCAGTTACGCTACGCAGTGGTTTTGCCGCATGGAACTCTGCATGAAGGTAAGAATGCGGTGGTCGCAACACTGCTCAGCCATGACGCGCTGGGCAACGCAGTGGCCAGTGAATCGCACCGTATTATCACCCTCGATACGCATGCGCATAACGCTATCTCATTGGATAACATTGCCACGGACAATGTCATCAATTACCAGGAACTATCTGCGGCGAAACAGCGCATTACGGGCATCGTCGGGGGGGAAGATGCGAAGGTCGGCGACCCGATCCAACTGGTGGTTAATGGTCATCAGTACGAGAGTCAGGTTATTGACCTTGGTCAGGGGAAGCTGGGTTACCGCATTGATGTGGACTCATCAGCGTTTGCAAACAACAGCGTTCATGTGCTGACGGATGTCGACGTACAGGTCACGGTTACCTCGCATGATGCGGCGGGTAACCTTGCCATCGCGACTGACAGTCATAAAGTGCATATCGATAACTTTGCTAAAAACGTGGTGACGACCGCAGTGGTGGCGTCCGATGACGTGGTAAACGCCATTGAAAACCGCATGCCGACGCTGATTAGCGGTATCGCGAAAGGTCTGGATGCCAAAGCGGGTGACGTGGTGACTGTTCACGTGCAGGGGCAAAATCAGGACTTTAGCGGCACGGTGGTTAACGATCACGGCGTTCTGCGCTACGAAGTGTTTGTTCCAACGGGCGTGCTGCAGGAAGGCAGCAACGACGTAATGGTCACGCTGTTAAGCCACGACGCTGCGGGCAATCAGGCGGTTGCGGTGGAGCATAGAACCGTCACGCTGGATACCCAGGCGCACAGCACCGTGGCTATTGATAAGGTTACTGACGACAACAACCTTAACCACCAGGAGCTGGATACGCCGATGCAGCTCATCAGCGGCAAGGTGGGAGGAGACGCGCAACCTGGCGATGCGGTGATCGTTGAGATCAATCACCAGACGTTTAACGGCAAGGTCATCGACCTTGGGGGCGGCGTCTTAGGCTATCAGGTCCCGGTTAATTCGTCGGCATTCAGCGATAATAAGGGGTTCCAGGATAAAAATGTGTCCGTTAAGGTCACGGTTACCTCTCACGATGCGGTGGAAAATGAGGTTATAACCACCGCAACCCATGTGGTGCATATTGATAATCATGCCGGGGCGGGAATCACCGTTGATACGGTAGCGGGCGATGACAAGCTCAACGGCGCAGAAGCAGCAAAACATCTCACTGAGGTGATGGGCACGGTGTCCGGCGATGTACACGCGGGCGCTAAAGTTCAGGTCATCGTCAACGGTCATACCTACGAAACAACCGCGCAGGCACTCCCGGAACATAACAATGCGCTGGGATATAAGCTGGACGTTCTGAGCCGCGATCTGGTCAAAGACCCGCATATCGTTGCTCGTGTAGTCGGTGAAGATAATGTGCATAATTTCCAGCAAGCGGAGATAACGCACGACCTGCTGGTTGATTTACATGCCAAAGCCATGCTGACGATTGATCCCGTCACTGGCGACAATATGATTAATGGTGATGAATCAAAACAACCATTCACGTATGTAACCGGGAAAGTGGCTGGGGATGTTCATGTAAATGACGTCGTTTATCTCACCGTGAATGGCCACGTCCTGACGGGAAAAGTGAGCGATACCGGAGGCGGCGTTCTCGGCTATAGCATTAAGGTCAGTACCGCCGATCTGATCTCCGATCCGCATCTGACCGCGACGGTCAGCACCACCGATGGCGCGGGCAACCCGGCGACGGCCAATGCAGAAACCACAGTGATTATCGATACCCGTGTCGATGCGCAGATAACCATTGATGCCGTGACGCCGGATAATACTCTGAACCTCGCTGAGCAGATGCATGGCTATACGATGGTGAGCGGGACGGTGAGCGGGGAAGTTCACCCCGGCGATCCGTTCTCCATGACCATCAATGGCCATACCTATTCCGGTGTGGTAGAGGATCGCGGTAATCAACAAATGGGATTCCACGTTCCCGTTGCGACGGCCGATCTGGTTGCCGATCCGCATATCAGCGTCACCATGGATATCACGGACGATGCCCTGAACCATGCGCAAATTACAGCGCATCATACGGTTACGCTGGACGCGCAAGCGCTGGCCTCAATCACCATCGATCCGGTAACGGGCGACGATGTATTGAATAAGATCGAATTGGGGCAAACCACGACGATCGTCAGCGGTACGGTGGGCGGTGATGCCAGGGTTAATGATGTGGTGCACCTGAATATCGGCGGCCATATGGTTGATGCGACGGTGACGAACCTGCCAAATCTGGGAACCTTGGGGTATTCCATTGGCGTTGATACGCAATGGCTACAAAACGATCCGCATATCACCGCAACCATCACCACCACTGATGCGGCAGGAAATAACGTCACGGCAGATGCGCACAGCACCGTGATTATCGACGACCAGATTGACGCGATTGTTCATATCGATCCGATCGTCACTGGCAGTGGTGATGCGGTGATTAACCACGACGAAGCCCTTAAGCCGCAAACGACGGTTAGGGGTACGGTGGGAGGCGATGTCAAAATCGGTGATACGGTTGAACTCACCATCAACCATCAGATTTACTATGCGCAGGTGGAAGATCACAACGGCCAGCGGGCTTTCAGCACGAAGGTGTCGACTCTGGATCTACTAATGGATCCGCATATTCATGCCGAAGTGACGGCCAAAGATGACGCCGGCAATATTGCACACGGGCACGATGACATGCCGGTGCTGGTTGATACCGTTGCCGATGCCGGGATCACGATTGATAAGGCTTCCACTGGTTTACCGCCAGGTCAGACGGTCGCGAATAATCTGCTTCCTGGCTCCAGACCTGACTTTATCTCTGTATCCGGACATGTAGACCCCGATGCTATTTCGGGGGACACGATAACCATTACTGTCGGTCACGGAGTTGTCTATACCACCCATGTTGTGACTCTGGCTGATGGCACACTCGGTTACCAGGCAAACATTGGTACTGGTGATCTTGACGATAATGGCAATATTTTGGTTGCCATCACTACTCATGATAATCATGGCAATACAGCCACGGCGACGGAGCATAAATTTATCGATCTGCCCTGGTTACACCATACGGCAGTAATCGGCAATACCCCTTACGGATTCACTACGCCACCTGCGATCACTGTCCCCACCACGGGGACGGGAACCACGCAACCTCACCAACCGACCGTGCATCTTACCGTTGATAAGGTGGCGGGCGATGACGTTCTCAACCACGATGAAGCGCAGAAAGCAACGACGGCAATCCGTGGCCTGGTCAGCGGCGACGTTCAGGCCGGGGACGAAGTGATTGTTACCATCAATCATGTGCAGTACACCGGGCATGTTATGAGCATCCCGACGATGCCGGGACAGCTGGCATACGAAGTGGATGTGCCAACGAATGAACTGCAGGCGCACCCGATGTTTGATGTCTCTATCACGGCTGGGGCAGCGACAGATACGGTGCAGAAAACCATCACCGTCGATACGGATAACCTGCTGCAGATAACGATGGATAAGATCGCCGGTGATGATGTTATCAATGCTGCTGAGGCGCAAAGCGGGAAAACGACCGTCAGCGGCACGGTCAGCGGCGAAGGGATCCACGATGGCAGCGTGGTGAGTCTGCAGGTCAATGGCAATACGCTAACTGCGGTCGTGCATGATGATAAACATGGTCACCTGGTCTGGTCGACGAAGGTCAGTATCAACGATCTGCACAATAACCCGGATATTATCGCGACGGTCATGGCGACGGATGATAATGGCAATCAGGGGAGCGCCTCTGCCAGCAGCCATGTCGTGGTCGATCTGAGCGCTAATGCTGGCGTGACGATAGATAACATTGCCGGTGACAATGTGCTGAACGCGCGGGAATCGTTGCAACCTAAGATGACAGTAACGGGGTCGGTATCCGGAGATGTGCATCCCGGCGATAAGGTGACGCTGACGGTTAACGGAAACCCTTATGCGGCGACTGTCGATAATAACCATCACTACTGCGTCGATATTTACACCAAAGACCTGCTGGCCGATCGCACGATTGTCGCGACAGTCTCAGGATATGACGATCACGGCAACGTGCAGCCTGCCAGCTTCACGCAGGGCTATGCGATTGATAAGTCGGCAAGCGGCAGCGTGACCATCAACACCGTCGGCGGCGACGATATTATCAATGCTGATGAAGTGAAAGCCGGAAGCGTAGAGGTGAGTGGTACGGTGGATGGCGACGTGCATCTCGGTGATAAAGTCGCCATTCTCGTCGATGGCGTCACAGTACATACGCGTGTCATTGAGCTGCCGCATATGAACGGGCAACTGGGCTACAAAGCGATGGTGAGTACGGTCGGGCTGCAAAATGACCCGAATATTCACGTCAGCGTAGAAGGGCAGGATTCGGCGTTGAACCCAATGCATGCCGTAAACGACAAAACGGTCACTATCGATACGCAGGTTGATGCCAGCATCGTGCTGGATAAGGTGTCAGTCGATGATGTGCTGAATAACGAGGAAACTCAGCATGCGAAAACCACCATCAGCGGTTATGTTACCGGGGATGTGGATGTTGGCGATCGGGTGACCATCACGGTTAACGGTAAAGATCTGGTGGCTGATGTGAATAACAGCGGCGGACAGAAGGTATTTAGCGTAGATGCCAGTACGGTTGACCTGATTCACGATCAAAAGATAACCGCTCACGTCACCGCCCATGATGATGCAGGTAACCGTGATGAGATCCAGACCGATAAGACCATCACTATCGACAGGACCGCTGCAGGAACGATGGATATTGATAGCGTCACCCAGGATAACGTCCTGAATCATCAGGAACTCCAGGGAACGATGGTGAGGGTAACCGGGCATCTTGGCGGCGATGTGGATGTATGGGATTCGATCAAATTAAAGATTGGTGGTCATGAATATACAGGTTCGGTAGATACGTTGGGGAATGGTGAGCGGGTTTATCATGTCGATGTAGACAGCGGTGTGATGAAAGCGAACACCGCATTCTCGGTTGAGGTCAACGGTCATGATGCGCCAGGTAACCCGTACTCAAAGACAACGTCCCACACCTATGCAGTGGATCAACAGGCAGACGCCACGCTTATCGTGGATAAACTCACCGGTGATAACCACATCTCACGTGCGGAAGCACAGGGGACTATCACCCATATCACCGGCAGCGTGAGCGGTGATGTGCATGATGGGGAGCATATTAAAGCGCTGGTTAATGGGCATCAGTACGATGCGATTCTTCATCAGGGCAATAATGGGCTGACCTATGACATTGAGACCGAGACTTCAGCGTTCCGGGCAGGTCATAACCGAGTGAGCGTATTGGTCGAGGCGCATGATGACCACGGCAATATTACACCGTATACGCAAACGCTGAATGTGACGATGGACGATCCGGCACCACACAAAGGGCATACGGCGGATAAAGGAAATCATGCCGCGATGCAGCATGCGCTGCACAACCTGTTCGACGACAACGCATTATCTCTGTCTTATGCGCCAGCCGCGACCGGACACGGGCAGGCAACTGCCGTGTTGAGCGCTGACGATAAGGCGAAGGCCGTGCTCGATAAAGTCGATCTCAGCGATCTGGCGCGTGAACTGCACGAAGGCGTGGATATTGCGAAGTACATTCAAAGCGGCGGCGATCATCATCAGATCGCCAGTCCGGCGAAGGTCGCGCATGGCATTGATACTGCACTGTCTACTCATGCAAGCGGCGATCTGCATTCTGCGACCTACTCGTTGGATCACCTGATAGCCAAACCCGATCACAACCCGACTCACTAACCGTTGCTTGCTGCCCTGTGCGAACAGGGCAGCGGCATCAGGGTATACGAAATGAAAGACACTGATATGAATTCTGGACCACACGCGCAGGCAGCAGGCGCTGGTAAAAATGCTGACAATGACACCCAACAGACGTTAGAGATGCTGCAAAAAAGCGACCTGGAGATGGTCCGCGTGCTCGACGATCTGATTTACCTGCTGATTCGTAAAGGCGTGATTGCCATTACCGATCTTCCGCCGATGGCGCAGGTTAAATTAATGAATCGCGCGAACGCGCGTCAGGAACTCGGTGGACTGGAACAACTGCTTGGTAGTGATGACCGTATTTTTTAGCTGATGCAGGCAGCCGGCTTGTAGGCCGGATAAGCGAAGCGCCCTCCGGCGATATACAGGCTGCCTGCTGTTATCACAACGGCGCGGGTTCACCTAATAATTGACCCATTGCGCCATCAATCCCTAACTCCTGCAGTACCTTAAGCTCGCCTTGTGTTTCAACACGTTCGGCAATCAGCGGCAAATCAATACTGCGCGTGGCGCTGCACAACACTTCAATAAACAAACGTTTATCGTTTTCTTCATCAATATTACGGATATAGCTGCTGTCGATTTTCAGATAAGCAAGCCCCCACTGCGACAGATGACCGATCATGTTGAAGCGACTGCCGAAGTGTTGCAGACCGAGCGCGCAGCGATGCTGGCCTACAGCTTTGACAAATGCTGCCATCTGATGTGGCCCAGGAAGCTGATTTTCATCCAGTTCCAGAATCAGCTGGGTGGCTATACGCGGTGCATAGCGCAGCGGATTGAGCAGGTCAGCAATGGCGTTCGCGCTGGCGACAGAACTGCCTGAAATACTCAGCGCTAATTTCCCCGGCGCAGTTTTTAGTTGGTTCAGCGTCAGTTTCAGCATCACTTTATCGAGGCGATGGCTCCAGCCAAAGCGGTGGATCCACGGCAGGAAACGACCGGCGGTAATGGTATTGCCCTGTTCGTCAATAATGCGCGACAGCACTTTGTAATGCAGGATTTTGTCGGGCGAGCGGCAATCCACAACGGGTTGATAAACCAACTGAAATTGCTGATTTTCCAGCGCATGCTCGAGGCGAACAAACCACAAATGCTGATCTTCGGTAGCCGCTGGCACCTCGGTGGTGGGTACCACCTGATGGTCGGTATGTGTTTCTGCTTCCACCAGCAGGCGATCGGCCTGGATCAGCAATGATTGCGCGTTATCTCCGGCGCTGAATGGCACCATGCTGGTATAGGCGACCGGCTGTTGGTCTGACATACCGGTGGCATAAAAGGCCGTCAGTTTCTGACACAGCGAATTGCCCATGTCCAGCATTTCACCGTGTGTAACCCCCGGACAGAGCAGGGCGAACTCGCCGCCGCGAATGCGGGCGAGGGTGCTGTCGAGAGAGGCATATTTTTCTTTATGCGCGTCCAGCAGGTTAGCGATGTTGAGCAACAGCTTATCGGTATGCGGTCCGCCAAAACGCTGATTCAGACCGCCTAAATCCTGAACGCGAACCAGCATCAGATACCCTGGCGCCGTATCGGCATCACTTAGCCGCGCCTGAAACTGCATATCGAACGCGCGGCGGTTGGCAATTCCGGTCTGGCTGTCGAGATAAGCTTCATTGTGCAAACGTTCGCTATAGACAGCTTGCTCTTCAAATAACGACTTGAGCTTCGCTGCCATCAAATTCATGGCGTTAACGACACGGCGTAATTCCGGCGTTTTTGGCAGTTCCTGTAGCGTCAGAAACTCGCGGCGGGCAATGGCTTCTGATTGTTTTGCCAGATAATTGAGCGGGCGCAGCAGTTTGCGCAGCAGCAGAATGCCAGCGATTAAACAGGCGAGACTACAGGACAGCATCCACAACAGATTGCCTAAGGTATTGTCCCACAGACGCTGTACGGCAAAGATCGGATCGCTGGTCACTTCTACACGAGCGGCCTGCTGCCAGCCGCGCATAATTGTTGCCTCGCCGGTTTGCGGAGTTACATCCACCAGATTAACAAACCAGCCGGGAACATCGGGAATCGACGCCGCCGCGCGGCGCTCAAGCATCGTTTTACCGTTTTGCAGATCGACAATACGGATTTTTTTGTAGTAACCGCTGTCGAAAATGGAGCTCACCATTAGCTCGATCATCGCCGGATCGTTGACGTTGGGCGTCAGCGAAACGCCCAGCGCAGTTGCTGCATCCTGGGCATGTGAAAGGAGTTGGTTATTGGACTGATCGCGAGAGCTTTCTAACGTCACGATAAAATTGCCGCTAAACACAACCATCATAAAGAGAGAGATTGTCAGGAGTAACTGTTTAAAAAGAGACACAGGTGATTCCTATTTATCCATCGGGAAGCCCTCTTCCCGCATTTTGATGAAAACTTGCTGCCAGCGAGAAAGTCTCTTGCTGTCCCCAACGCGCTTATTGTTCTGATTGCCCGGAAGCCAAAGGCCAGTGTTGTTAAAGGAGTACACGGGTAATAAATCCATACGCTGCGTAGCTGGTGAAATGGTATTGGTCAGGCTGTCGAGTACCAGAGGAATTGCTTCAGGCGTGAGGTACCAGGTCAGCACCATATGCGCCCGGTTATAACGCAGGGCCTTAACATAAGTGATGCGTAGTTTGTCTTCGGAGATGCCCAACTGGCGGAGAGTGAAATATTTAGCGATCGCGTAGTCTTCGCAATCCGCTTCGCCTTTGCGCAGTGATTCAATGGGGGTTGCCCAGTAATCGACCTCATGCCAGGCGTCAATATCTTCGGTATAACGGAGCTTATCGTTAAAAAATTGGTTTACGGCGCGTAATTGTGTTTGTTCGTCTGCATTACGCAACTGGAGCAACAACTGCTGCCAGGCCTTGATCCGCCGTTGCGCTTGCGGACTCGCGGGACCGTAAAGCGCATCGGATTTCTGCTGGATGCTGGCAAAATCCCAGGCGGCGCGCAGCGAATGGACTGTCAATAGCAACAGCAGCACCCCAGGGATTTTCCACAGGCGCAGCAAGCGGTGGTGTAAAGAGCGGCTGATAGTGTTCAATTACTATGCTGACAGCTGCCTGGCGATGGGATTTTCATCTTTTCGCAGGACCAGGGAGACAGCCACTTTTTGCGTAACTGCGCGTTGATCGGTGAGGCGAAGAAATCTTTCAGCGTGCTGTTAACAAAAGTCACGAACTGCGGATCGTTTTTCCTCATCATAATGGCATAGTGCATATCATTGCCGATGCTCTGTGCCGACACGCTGAACAGTTCCGGTTGCTCGCTATCCTTAATTAACGGCCAGGCCAGCACATCATCCAGGAATAAGGCGGCGGCTTCATTATGCACCATCTTGTTAAACGCACCGTTTATCGTGGTGGTAGTAATTGTCGAAATATTAAGATGCTGCTCTCTGTTGGTTTTATTAAACTCCAGCAAATCTTTTGAGCTTCCTGGCAGGCTCACCGTGCGGCCTTTAAGGTCGTCAATCGAGTGGATATTATTTTTACGTAACGCAATGATGCGCATTTTTGCGATGTAATAGTTGAGAGAAAATGAGACGCTGGACATCCGCTCCGGCGCATTGGTATTTACGCTACAGTCCATATCAATTTTGCGCGTGTTTAATGCGGTAAAGCGTTCCCCAAAGCTCACGGGAATATAATGAATAGTTAAGCTGTTGAGCTTAAGATACTGGCGCAACTTATCGGCAATTATGTTACATACCGCAATGGTATAACCCGTGACCTTGCCATTGTGGTCGGTAAATGAAAACGGCGGCAACTGGCGATAGCCCACGTTTAGCACGCTGCTGTTTTGAATATGGTCGAGCGTCGCGGCGTTTTGCTGCGCCATCAGCGCAGGAGAGATGACGATACCTGCCAGTAGGAGCAGCCATTGCACCTTACGTTTCACCCTTGCCATCTCACGATTAATTATATTTTTCATAATCAAAACTGATCTTCTTTTTAGCAGCTGTTAGTGCTTTCAGGTTATCTGACATGGGAATGTTTAAATTAATGGCTTTTGGCGGAATCGGTGACTGAAACCATTTATTGTACAGCGCAGCAAATTCGTTGCTGGTCATCAGAGAGGAGAGTGCATCATCAACAAACTCTTTAAATTCTTTATCATGTAACGGGAGCAACAGTCCTGCCGGAAGGGGGGCGCTGAGCGCGATATCGGAAAGCGCATAATCTTCAGGGTTTGGCGTTTGTGCAATCATCCCTTTAAGTAATACCGTGCTGGAGATCAGTGCTGAATACTCACCGTTCTTCAGTTCGTTGAAGGCCGTAATATTATTGGTGTCGAGTTGAATATTAATATCCAGATCATTCGCAGCATTCACTTTTTGCAGTTGCTCAACGTAAATCGTACCGCTTTTTACCAGTACGCTATGTCCGGAAAGTTCAGCCAGGTTGTCGTTGCTTTCGGTTTTTCGCATCACAAAGCGGGTGCTCGAAAAGTAAAACGGCAGGGAGAACTCGCTCATGCTGTGCCGGCTTTGTGAATAAAAGGCAGGTATACACATGATGTCTGCCATGTGGTTTTTAATCAGCACAAACTGCGATGCTGAATTGGCTTTTACCCACTCTATTTTTAGGTTTTTTAGCTGAAGCTTTGTCTTGAGCGCGCTGACGATACTGTTGCAGATATCAATGGAGTAGCCCGCAGGGGTATTTCCATTTTGCCAGGAGAAGGGAAACGCATCATCCTGATAGCCAAGGGTAATGGTTTTCTTGCTGGCGATCTGTTCAAGCGTATGCAGTTGCTTATCTGCCATGCATGGTGTGGCCACAGCCAGCAGCACAACCATCATGAGCAGGCGTTTTGCCAGGTGAAAGATGTCAGGCATTGCTCAGACCTTCTTCAATAGCCTCTTCGGCAAACGCGGAAAGCACCTCACGTTCGCGAAGCGGGTAGCTAAAGAAATAGCCCTGAACATTCTGACACTCTATGTCGCGCAGGATGTCGCGCTGTTGCGCGGTCTCTACCCCTTCCGCGGTGACCGACATATTGTACTTATGGGCAAACTGAATCAGCATCACAATCAAATACTGGCTGGCATTATCCTGCTGCAGTTTATCGACCAACGTGCGGGCGATCTTGATGCGGGTGAAAGGGTAGATCAGCAGGTAATCCAGCGCCGCATACCCAGTACCCAGATCGTCCATGGCAATTTCGATACCCATAGCGCGGATCTCTTGCAGTACAGGTAAGGCGATTGATCTATCCAGTTTCTCGGATTCGGTAATTTCTATTTCAAGGCGTTCTGCCGCGAGTTGGCTGATGCGTAAGGCGTCTTTGATCACATCAACCAGCCCCGGACTGTGCAACTGGTAGGCCGATATATTGATGGCAATTCTGGTGCGCTCCGGCCATTTAGCCGCCGCTTCACAGGACTGACGAATAATCCATTCACCTAAACGCACAATCAGGCCGGAACTTTCGGCTATGTTGATAAAATAATCTGGATAAATCAGTCCCTTGGTGGGGTGATTCCAGCGGATCAGCGATTCATAGCCATACACGCTTTCATCTGCCAGGTTTATAATTGGCTGGTAGTGAAGTTCGAACTCCTTGTTATCAATACCATCAATGATTTCCTGATTAATAAACAGGCTGTGGGTCTGCTTCATCACCATGCCGTCTTCAAAGAAATGGAAACAGCCGCGGCCATGATGCTTAGAGGCATACATAGCAAGATCGGCATTGATCATCAGCGTCGAGGTATTGTTGCCCTGATATGGCGCGGTGGTGATACCGATGCTACAACTGATGGAAAAAGTATGAGTGCTCCAGGTGAATGGGGTACTCAGCGCACGAATAATGCGTTTTGCCAGACGATTCGCCTCCCTGATGGCGTTGTCGCTGACATGTTGCAGGATGGCGAATTCATCACCGCCCAGACGCGCCGCGATGTCGTTGGGTCCCAGCAATAACTGCAGACGCTGGGCAACGCTGATTAACAACTCATCTCCGGCTTTATGGCCGAAGGTATCGTTGACTGGCTTGAAATTGTCGAGGTCAATTAACAGCAGGTTGAACGGTTTTTCATCCAGATGAATTTCACTGACGCGCTTATCTAACGCCTGACCAAACGAAACGCGGTTGGGTAGGCCGGTCAGCGAATCATGATGGGCCATATGCTCCATCTTTTGCGACATTTCATGCATGCGTTGTAGATAACCGCGCTCTTTCATCGCGACGCGCAATTTTTCAATCGCTCCTGCAAGATGCCCAATCTCATCGTCCTGATCAAGATAGGGGGTAATGCAGTCGGTCTCCTCATGGGCAATGCGGGTGAGAGAGTTGATCAGCAGTGGAACCGGACGGAATAAACGACGCATAAACATCGTAACTAATGCCAACGTCACCAGCATAATCAGGATGAAAATGATGCAGCTCTTTTTTAGCATCGCATCGTAGGTGGCGTATAAATCGCTTTTTTTACCGATGCTACTTATCAGGCTCCCGAGGATCTCACCGGAAGGCGTCAAAATTGGCACGGCGCTGATAAAACACTCTTCGCCATTAATTTGGGCGAAACCAACATAGTAATTGACCAGCACATCGCGCGGCAGACGACCAGAGAAGGAAATAATTCCTTCGCCATTTTCAGACTTGTTGTTAATCCCTACATACCCTTTTTCCGGCGTATAGAGAAACAGCCAGGTGGGGCTGTGCGTCTGCACGGATGCCAACGCCAGGACGTCTACCGGGTTATAACCGGTTTGCAGAATAGAGTCGGTGTCGCCAAGTTGTCTGTCGGAGACGATGCGGGAGATCTGCCCGGCATCGCTGGTTTCAACCGAAACGGTGGTGTACACGCTGCGGATGATGTAGGTCATAATCTGTGCATTCGCCTCAGCGCGCTGCACCCACTGCTGATAAGAAAAGTTGTCTATCAGGCTCCAGTTGGTAAAGGCGCCTGCGCTAAAAGCAATAACGATACCCACCAGCAAAAATTGCGTTATTTTGCCAGTGATGGAATGTTGCCACCCTTTTATTGCTTTAAGGGAAAACAGAGACTTTGCCACGGATTATGTTAATTCCTGAATTGATTAGGCGATGCTAAATTTATTTCTGCTATTTCTTAATGGAATGTTATTGTTGCAAATAAGTAGATGAATGATGTGAAACGCAATGACGTAACAAATAACTAACATTGAACCAGCGTGAGTAATGGCAACAATAACGGTATGCGAATATAGATAACGCTGTGCTTATCGTCAACAGGCAAAAGTGTTCATAAAAATACATTTTTCATTATGCCTCTTCCAGGATATTAATGTTGACATTAAAACGACAAGGAGTGTTTTTTGTTTGAACTGGTTGGAGGTGTGGTGAAGTCATCAGTAAGGTGTGGTTTTTATATTTGGTATCAATGAATTAGCTATGCTGTTAAGTGTGTGTGTTGTAGTTTCATCCCGCCGGGATGTCCATTTTTGTCTATTAATGAGTATTTATTTCCTGATCTGATATGAATAAGATGCTCGCTTCAATATAGAGCCTAACTTTATTTTCTCAGTGCGCGGTCAATGTTGACAATTTTGCTATGGTTCAGCGACTGACCCAAAATGATTTGTTTGTGACATTCGAGTCTGGATTAAAGTCCTATTGGTATAGTGCATAGCGGATAAATTGATTTGGACGCGATAATAAATACTAACACAGCAAAAAGCATTCAAAAATGGTGCCTGCCACTTGCTTTGCCTGGCCTGTTATATCCACTGGCACAATATCTTAACGGTTATTGTCTTCTCAATAGTAATATTTTAACAGTTTACGATCTCAAACTCGCCGTATTTTCCGCCGCATTGGTTCTGTTTGGTTTTCGGGTATTGCCGGGATTTATTCTGTTTCTCGCGTTGATGTTCGTAGTGGGGCCACAAAGCGAGCGGGTGGATGCGCTGTGCCTGGTTATGGCCTCAACCTTTAGCTATGCCGCTTATCGCAACGTTACGGGCAGACGCAGCTGCGCCAGTTTTGGCCGTATAAAAATCAGCCTGAGCCGCCTGATTTGGCTATGCGGCTTCAACATCCTGCTCTATCTGTTATTCAGCAGGATTTTTGCCGTGTTCGTCACCCATGGCCATCGCCCGGATGTGGACAATATCCCAGTTATGAGCCTGGAGATGCTGGTACGTATTCAGGGGATCATCAACGGTTGCCTGACGGGCATCCCCTTTTTCTACAAAATTTATCGCATCATTCGTCGACCGTCTTATCTGTTGACCTTTATCAGAGCAATTGTCTTTCAGTGTAAAGGGAATATCACCGCCTTTGGCGTCAGTATCTGGTGTATTTTGCTGATTTCACTGATGTTCTGTTTGACGTCACCACACAGTCCGAACATCTTTTTTTCTTTCTATAGCCTGATCCTGTTATTTCCATTGATGCTGTGGGGGGCGATTAAGATTGGTCACTCGTTCACCATGCTGGTGTGGACAGTCGTACTGATTATTTTAGGCAAACATAACGACAGCTATATCGCCAGCGACATCAATTTCATGCTGCATCAGGCGCTGGTTTCCACCCTTATTTTTGTCTTTTCACTCACCATTGTGATCATGGGAGCGCTGGCAAAATTTACCCGCCAGCGGTTTAACCAGGTCCTGCTGTTGGGTCTGACTGACCCGATGACGGGTATGGCGAACCTGCGTGCTCTGAAGACGGAGTTGTTTACCACTGAGGGGGCGACGGTATGCCTGATACAGATCCCCGAGCTGGAGCTCTTTTCGCGCCGCTATGGTTTTCATTTTCGCGCCCGCTACCAAAAGATCCTTGCTGAGCATCTCAGAAGTCATCTGATCAAAAGCGAGAAGGTCTATTATCACGCGGGTTATGATCTGCTTATCCGCCTGGAGAATGGGTCCTGGGAGCGGTTATGCGACCTGTACCAGGCAGCTAATAGTTTTCGCCTCTTCTACAACAACCGCCGGCTGGGTTTTCGCAGTGGTTTGGGCTATTGCCTGATTAACGAGCATAGCGATGACATCTACCAGCTGGTGGGTAAGCTCGGCATGGTAGCTGGTTTATCTCTGACCAACGGCAGGCCGGAAAATCTCGAAGCGCAGCATAGTCGGGTCCTTGGCAACCACATCGTTGATAAAACAGAAATCCGCACCGCATTGCAAAATGCGCTGGATAATAATGCCTTCGTTCTGATGGCCCAGCCGATAGTCAGTACCCGTGGCGAAGCGCCATATCATGAAATATTGATCCGTATGCTCAACGAACGGGGGGAATTTATTCCACCAAACAGCTTTCTGCCGGTTGCCCATGATGCGGGACTGGCGCCGGATATCGATCTGTGGGTTATCGAAAACACCCTAAAGTTCATGCGCACCCATCCGCAGCGCTGTTTTGCCATTAACCTGGCACCAGTAACGGTGTGTCGTTCAAATATTGTCACCAGAATTACTCAGCTTCTGCACGATTACGCTGTGGAGCCGCAGCGGATTATTTTTGAGATAACCGAAGCGGATACGTTATCAGATAAAGGACAAACCGTGGAAACCCTGAGCTTAATACGTCAGCTGGGATGCCGCGTGGCGATTGATGATTTTGGTACCGGATTTGCCAGTCATGCGCGCTTGATGAATATCGAAGCAGACATCCTGAAAATAGATGGATCTTTTATTCGCCGGATCACCGAAAGCGAGATCAGCTACTACATCGTCGAGTCATTCTGCCGTGTCGCTGAAATGAAAAATATGCAGGTGGTCGCTGAATTTGTCGAAAACGCCAATATTCAGGCATGTCTGGAAAAAATGAATGTTGGGTGGTTACAGGGATATCACATTGGCAAACCTACACCATTGCTCACGTTGGAATAGCAGGGCGCTAACGCCTTATGGCCAAAAAAAGTAATTTCTTCTCAGGTAGAGAATAAAAATCATGAGTGACATTAGTAAAGTGAAGAATCGAACGGCGGGCGCTGCCGGTATGGGACCGCGCGCCCGATTGCTCTCATGGCTGCACAATATCCATCCCGGTGTGGCCATGAAGCTCGGTATGATTCTGGTTTTTTGTATTGCAACGCTGCTGATTGGTGCCTCTTTTATATTATCTTCTTACCTTTCCCGGGAATTGCAGGCTAATGCCCTGGAGATGATTAAAACCAACACACGTATTTTCCACAATAGTATTTCTAATGAATTCCAGCGCGTCACCCGCGATGCGGAGCATTACAGCAACGTTTATATTAATAATTACCAAAACGTTGCCGATAAGCCGCTGCGTTATATGGACGCAACTGAATTAAAAGCGGTATTGAGCAATCCTAATACGAACGCGCATTTCACCGAATTAACCAGCGTATTTGCCAGCACATTTATTCTGCAAGGTGAGCAGTTTGTGCGCGTTAGCAGCACGTTATTGGCAAGCTCTGGCAATACGGCTACCGCAACGGCATTGGGGCACGATAACCCAGCATTGCAGCTACTGCTGAAAAACAAACCATTTTCGGGTGTGGTCACGCTGTTTGGAAAGCAGTTTATTAGCCACTATGAGCCGATAGCCGATAAATATGGTCAGGTCGTTGGCGCGGTTGCGGTGGGATTCGATGTTAAACAAAGTCTGCAACCGATCATTCAGCGTTTGCTGAATGTGCATATTGGTAAAGAGGGTTACGCCTACGTGCTGGATGCCGGATTCGAACCGGGTCGTATGTTGGTCCATCCATCGTTGAGCAATCAACAGGCGATTAATATCACCGATGCCAATGGCTATAAGCTGTTTGCCGATATCCTCGAACATAAAAATGGCATTACTTACTACAACTGGGTAAGTCGCTACGGTACGCCGCCGAGAACCAAGGTTGCCGTCTATGAATATATCGACGGGATCGACTGGATTATTGCCACCACCAGCTACGTTGATGATGTATCCAGAAGCAGTAACCTGGTACGCAATGGACTGTTGCTGTTCACGGCTTTTCTGTTACCGGTCATTTTAGTATTGATTGCCGTTGCCAGTCGTTTTCTGATTTCACGCCGTTTAAACCGCGTACTCGGGATTGCGCAGACCATCGCAAAAGGAGATTTAACGGTTGATGTTGAGATCGATCATCACGATGAAATAGGTGAACTGCTGAGCGCGGTAGAGATGATGCGTCAGCGTCTGCACTCGCTGGTCGGCGATATGGTTTCTCACGCGGATTCGGTACACCAGGCTTCACTGCATATTACCGAAGCGGTAGATGGTCAGGCGTCAACCAGCGTGGAAACGTCATCCTCGGTGGCCGAGATTACCTCCACGATGGAAGAGTTGTCGGCTTCATCGACACAGATTGCTGAGCACTCGCGGGCGGTAGTGGATATTGCCAACCAGACGCTTGAGGATTGCAATAAAGGTTCAGAGTCGATGTCACAATTGCTGATGCGGATGACGGATATTGATACCGATAATCAGCAAAACATGCGTGAAATTATGATGCTCGGCAATAAGTCGACGGAAATCAGTCGCGTGATGGTGATCATCAATAGCGTTGCCGATCAAACGAAACTTATCGCCTTTAACGCCGCGCTGGAGGCCGCCAGCGCAGGAGAAGCCGGTAAGCGTTTCTCGGTGGTAGCGGCTGAAATTCGTCGTCTGGCCGACTCCGTGACGGAATCGACGGTTGAGATCGAGAACAAGATCAGCGAGATCCAAAATGCGATCAATCGTCTGGTGCTGAACGCGGAGAAAGGTGGCGAGAGCATTAAAGCGGGAGCCAGAGCTTGTAAAGTCAGCGCTGAACATCTGAACGACATCGTCGTTACCGCCGAGCAAACTTCTACGGCGGCGCTACAAATTTCACTATCGACCCAGCAGCAGAAAACGGCGAGCAATCAGGTGGTCATGGCGCTGCGTGAGATTGTCGTGGCCAGTAACTATACCTCGCAATCGATCAAAGACATTTTGGTTGTCAGTCAGGATATGACGCAACTGTCGAAAGCACTGAAAGAAGCGTCGACGTCATTCACCTTGACGGAAACGGATGCATGAACAGCGGCAATATACGGGTGCTGATCCTTGACCTGGACAGCGCATCGCGTAATGAACTGGTCAGGCAACTGGAAGATCATCCGCACATTAAAGTGGTGGGGCAAGCCGCCCATCGCAGACAAGCGATGAGATTATTACAACAGCTGATGCCCGATCTGCTGATTCTGACGCTGGATACCTCAAGCCCCGATAACGTCGAGGTTGTGGAAACGATCATGGCGACCAGCGCTATTCCCATCCTTGTGATGCGGTTTTGCCCAGAGAAACAATGGGATGATGATTATATCTCCCGTGGGGCGCTGGCGGTGCTGCACCATAGCAGCGATTTCCCGCTCTCGACCGATGCGCTGCATCGCAAAGTGGAATTGTTGGTCGGTGTGAAAGTGATTCGTCATATCAAGGGATTACGCCACCCAACCGAACCGGTCATGCCCGCCGCGCGCCCGACGATGGACACAGTAAAGACACCGCAGGACTGGCCTTTTGTGCTGGCGATTGCCTGTTCGACGGGGGGGCCGCAGGCACTGAGCAAGCTATTACAGGATCTCCCCGGTACGTTTCCATGTCCGGTACTCATTGCCCAACATATTGCCGATGGCTTCGCAAAAAATATGGTGCACTGGCTGGACAGCGTGACCGAACTGAAGGTGCGGCTGGCGCAGGAAGACGATCGGGTCGAAGCAGGGTACGTCTATATTTTACCGCCGGAGCAGCATCTGATCGTCAAAAGCAATCAACGCCTGGCGGCAATTCCCAGACAGGAAAGCGATGTCTATCATCCCAGTTGCAATCTGTTGCTGGAGTCGGTGGCTGAGGTATTTCGCGAAAAGGCCGTCGGGCTGATTATGACGGGTATGGGTAGCGATGGTTGTCGCGGCATTGAGCTTATTTTCCGCCGGGGAGGAAGAACGCTGGCGCAGGATGAAGAAAGCTCGGTGGTGTTCGGTATGAATAAGAACGCGATCGACAGGCAACTGATACACCGCACGATCCCTCTGGACGGTCTCGCGAAGGTGCTGCTATCGATGGCCTTTCACGGGCATTTTGAGAGTAAATTGCCATGATCCCCAATCTTCCTGATTACGCCCGCCTGATCAAAGACCGGGTGGGTTTGCACTTTGATAACGCAATGGAAGCGTTGCTGAAATCGGCGCTGAAACGGCGTATGAGCGAACGAAACATCAGTAATTACTATGAATATTATGAACAACTGCGCATTTCACAGGACGAGTTTGATCGCTTCATTACGCTGATAACCATTAACGAAACCTATTTCTTCCGCGAAAACGAGACGCTGGATTTGATCTGTGATAAGTGGGTCCCGCGTCTGCTGCAACAGCGCAGCGGCCCGGTGCGTATTCTCAGCGCCGGATGCTCTTCCGGAGAAGAAGCCTATTCGCTGGCGATTAAACTGCATGAGAAATACCAGGGCGAAATGGCTCAGCGGATTGAAATTTACGGTTGTGATATTGACCCGGTAATCCTGGCAAAAGCCAGAAACGCCAGCTATTCAAGCTACTCGTTTCGCGGCGTCGACCCAGGCATTCAGCAGCGCTATTTTACCCGCTCAGGAAACCTCTACCGACTGCATGATGCGATCCGTGAGAAAGTCTCGTTTCACCGCACCAACATTATAAAAGAGCAGCTGTTGCCGGAAGTGGACATCATTTTGCTGCGTAACGTGTCTATCTATTTCGACACGCCAACGCGTCGTGAACTGCACGGTAATTTGTCGAAAATGCTCCAGCCTCAGGGGGCCTTATTTTTTGGCAATGCGGAAACGTTGGCCAACAATTTCGACATTCTGAAGCTGGAGCAGGAAGAGGGCATTTTTTATTTTTGCCACCATCGTGAACCGCCAACAATCGTACCGGTACCCAGGGTAGCGGTACGCGCTCCGCAGCCGAGAGCGGTAGTGGAGTATGAACCTTCCATGCCCATGGCTCAGCAAAATGATGACTGGCTAAAAAAGGCTCGTGTCTGTCTCGATGAAAAATGTTTTTCAGAGGCTGAAACGTGCATCGCCCACGTACTACGCGACGATCCCCGTAACCCGGATGCGTTGCTGATTCAGGGCGTCATTGCCCTTGAGCAGCGTGAATTTTCTCAGACAGCCGGAAATGCGCAGAAGATCCTCGCTCAGGATGAGTGGTCGGCAGAGGCCAAAATGCTGCTCGGTCTGGCGATGATGTGGCAGCGTCAGACGCAGCAGGCTATCGCCTGGTTTAAACAGGTGGTTTATCAGGAGCCTGGTTACTGGCCGGCGCACTATTATCTGGCCGAAATGTACCGTCAAAGCGAGTTAAGTCAGCCTGCGCAGCGTACGTATCGCGTGGTGATGCAACTGCTGAACGACGAAATGAACAACCCATCTGCGGTTTGTCGTCTGCGTTTGCCGATGGTGTTTCCTGGCAATACGTTTCGTTTTCTTTGTGAACATCAACTGGCGCAATTTGCCCACCGAAGTGGCTAATAAGAGCGATTATGGCTATCGATCTGAAAAAATTCGTTCTGCGCTTTATTGATGAAGGGAGAGGTCATTTGCAGACGATCAGCGAAGGGGCGTTCCTCCTCTCCGCTGATGAACATACTGAAGCCTGGATAGGTGAGATGTTTCGCGCCGCGCATACCCTGAAAGGGGGCGCGCGGATGCTGAAACTGCAAAGTATCGCTGATGTCACTCATCATCTTGAAGATGTATTAAGTGAGCTACGCGATAACAAACTGACGCCGGACAGGGCGCTGGGTAATCTGATTCATGAGTCCGTGGAATATCTTTCGGGCCAGTTGACCCAGCTTTTTGTCAGCGAGGGCGATAATCAGTTGCCACCGGCGGATGCCGGGCTGTGCGAACGCCTGGCATCCGCCAGCCGGGGAGAAACCGTTACTCCGCTGCTGGAGTCGCCAACGGCTACGGACAAACCTGGTGTTTCGGCTTCTGTGGCAGCCCCCTCCCTGGACTCCGGTATCAAGCAGGCCGATTTCGTACGCGTTAAGCTGAACAAGCTGGACGGCCTGATCGACATCCTCGGGGAAGTGCTCGCCGGACATGATCGCCTTGAACAGCAGATCCAAAACCTGAGTCAGTTGGTCCCCCGATTGCCGGGCCTGAGCGCCGAGCAGCTTCGCCAACAGATCCATGATTTCAGCGCTCAACTAAAAGAAAGCGTTCAGCTCCAGCATTTGCAGATGTTTGAACTGTACGACGTGGCGGCGCGGATCCGCATGCTTCCGCTATCGACGCTGTTTGAGCCGATCTCCTTACAGGTCAGTGAACTGGCTTCCACGCTGAACAAACAGGTGGTGTGCCGCTTCGTCGGCGGTGAAGTGGAAATCGACCGCCAGCTCATTGACCGGCTATCGGAATCGCTGACGCATTTGCTGCGTAACGCGGTCGATCACGGCATTGGCGAGATCGACGAACGCCTGGCACTGGGTAAATCGACCCGTGGCACCATTACCATCACCACTCAACAGGACGGCAGCGGAATATTACTGCGCATTGAAGATGACGGTCGCGGTCTCAACTATGAGGCCATCAGCGCGAAGGCGGTCAGCAAAGGCCTGGTTCCCGCATCGATGGCGGGACAACTCTCCGAGCAGGAGTGTAATGAGCTGATTTTTCATCCCGGCTTTTCCACCAGCAAGATAGTCTCTGAGCTGTCGGGGCGCGGTGTGGGTCTTGATGTGGTACGCAAAACGGTGGTGACCGACCTGCAAGGTGATTTGCAGGTATACAGTCGCCCAGGCGTCGGAACCAGCTTTAGCCTGCGCCTGCCTGTTTCGCTCACGATGATGCGAATTATGCAATTTGAAGAGCAGGGACACCTGTTTGGACTGGCGGCACAGTATGTGGTTGAGGTGGTGGAGTGTACTGCGCAGGGGATTAGCGAAATCGCCGGGCGACCGGCCATTATTTTGCATAACGAGTTTATTCCCGTGGTTTGCGCAGGCGCTCTGCTGGGCATTCACGATCGCCAGGGCAATCTCTCATCGGCAGGACAACGTTTAATCGTTGTGCAGAACCAGTACAGCAAAATGGCGCTGCGGGTAGATAAGCTGCTCGATGAACGCAAGATGATGATCAAACCGTTACCAAAGCATATGCAGCAGCAGTCGCTGGTCTCCGGGATGGTACAGACGCCGGATAACCAACTGGTCAGCATTCTGCAAGTGCCTGCGCTGATGGCGATGGCGCAACAGTCACGGCAAACCAGCGCCCCGGCGCCCGCGTCGAGCGTGGCGCAAGATGCCTGGCACGTGCTGGTGGTTGATGATTCCCTCAATACCCGCGAGATAGAAAAAAATGTGCTGGAGGCGCATGGCTATCAGGTCACGTTGGCTGAAGATGGGCTGTCAGGGCTGCAAAAAGCGAAACTGACCCAATTCGATGCCGTACTGACGGATGTCGAAATGCCGTTTATGGATGGTTTTACCTTCACAAAATCGTTGCGCGCAGAGAAAAATTACCAGCACACGCCAATCATTATCGTGACCTCCCGCGCGAAGGAAGAAGACCGACGACGGGGCATTCAGGTAGGGGCGGACGCCTACATCGCCAAAGGCGATTTCGAGCAGGACAGTTTAATAAAAACATTAAAAATGCTTTTGTGCTGATGGCGCAAAATCGAGAGAGAAGATGCGAATTTTATTAGTGGATGATGATCTTTTTGCGGCTGAGCTGGCCTCTATTTTTTTGCAGATGGATGGCTACGACGTGGTGATTGTGGAAAGCGCTATTTCTGCCCTGGCGTGCCTGGATTCGGATAAAAACATCGACCTGGTGATTAGCGATCTGCATATGCCTGAGATCAGTGGTCTGGATTTGTTGGCGCTGTTACGCGCTCAGGCCTGGTCTAAGCCCTTTATATTACTCAGTGCAAACGAAGTGACGGCCAGCGATCTCCTGTATGACCGGTGGGTAAAAAAAGATGAAAACCTGGCGGAAAATCTGGGGGCGGCAGTGAATGCGCTCCTGCTACCGTCCGTGGTCACTGAATAAGCCTGGGCGTTTGATGAAACCAGAAAATAAGCACATAGCGATGGCGGCGGCGCAGGAAAAAATAGCGCGTCTGCGTCAGGGATTTTTACGTCGCATCCCCGATATGCTGGCACAGGCAGAAAGACTGCTCGTTCAATTGGTCGCTGAACCCAGCGAAGCTTGTCGTAAGCAATTGCATATTCTGCTGCACAGTATTCACGGTTCGGCGGGGTCCTTTGGTTTTAGCCCGCTGGCGAATGCCTCAGCAGAAGGTGAGCGTTTACTAACAGAATCGGAGTCAGAGCAAAGCATACTGCATTATGATGAGCTGCGGCGAATTATCCGCTGGTTGTATACCCTCACCCAGGAGCAGCTCAATCTTGAGCATCGTATTAGCGATACGGAGTTCACCTTGCCTGTCTCCTCCCAGCGCCCGGAAGAGGGATATGTCCGGCGGGCCAGCAAACCTATCTACCTGTGTGATGATGATGTCGACCAGGTTGAGTTGCTTGCCACCCAGTTGCGCTGTTTCGGCTTTACCTGTCATGTATTCGCCAATACTGAGGATTTTACGCAAGCCGTACTGGCACAACCGCCAGCCGTGGTGATTATGGATGTCAGCTTCCCGGACAACGCCTACGGTGGGCCGTTGACGATGGCGGAGCTAAAGCTGAAAGTGGGTAAACCTTTCCCGGTTCTATTTCTCTCCTGCCACAGCGATTTTAACGCCCGTATCAACGCCATTAAATCCGGCTGTGATGGCTACTACGTGAAACCGGCTTCTATCACTGATTTGGTACAGGAACTACACCGCCTGACGCAGCCTTCGCTGAAAAAACCGTATCAGGTGCTGTTGATCGATGATGAGCCCGCGGTGGCGGAATACAACGCTGAAAGGCTGCGCATGGCGGGAATGGAGGTACATGTGCTGGA
Organism: Citrobacter sp. wls615; assembly: GCF_005281355.1. NCBI lineage: Bacteria > Pseudomonadati > Pseudomonadota > Gammaproteobacteria > Enterobacterales > Enterobacteriaceae > Citrobacter > Citrobacter sp. wls615. The sequence goes on from NZ_SZXM01000047.1 coordinate 79,064, forward strand.
GAAACCTCACTATTTACTACATGTGCTGAACGCGCAACCTATCGATCTGGTGCTGATGGACTACCATATGCCGGAATTTAGCGGTGAGGAATTAACAAAACTTATTCGTCAGATACCACAGCATATTGGTTTGCCGATCGCCTATCTCTCCAGCGAGACCAACAAGCATGCACAGCTTGGGGCAATGAGCATCGGTGCGGAGGATTTTATTCTCAAACAAGCCGATCCCGAGGAGCTCATCCGTGCCGTGTCTATCCGTGCCGAAAGAATGCGCGCTCTGCGTGCGCGTATGTCGCAGGACAGTCTGAGTGGATTATATAACCACTCAACGACAACCCATTTTCTGAAAAGCGCGATTGCCGAGTCGAATTACAGCGGTAATCCGTTCTGCATGGTGATGGTGGATCTGGATCATTTCAAAAGTATTAACGACACCTACGGCCATGCGGTTGGCGACCAGGTGATTGTTGGCATTTCGCAGCTGTTTTCCCATCGCTTACGCAGCACCGATATCGTGGGGCGTTACGGGGGCGAAGAGTTTGTCATCATTATGCCCAACACCAGTAGCGAAAAGGCGGCACGGGTGGTCGAACGATTACGCAGGGACTATGAACAGGTCACCTTCGCCGTCAATGACGCCAGTTTTCACAGTACCTTTAGCGCAGGCATCGCACAGTGGCAGTTTGGCGATCGTGTTGAAACGCTGCGCGAACGCGCCGACCAGGCGCTGTATGCCGCGAAGCAAAATGGCCGTAACACCTTCTGCATTGCTGAGTAAAAAGGAGAAATCATGAGCCAACAGCTGGAGCAAATTCTCGCCCTAAATCACGGTGAAAAGCCGGAGTGTGAAAATGTGGATGAGCCGCAGCGAACGCTGGTGCTATTTCAACTGGCGGGTAAGAATTTTGCTTTCTATGGGGCGCAGATAAAAGAGATCCTCGCGGAGCGCCCTATATCCTGGGTTCCCTGCTGTGCGCCGATGCTGGAAGGCGTCATCAACTACCGTGGACGTGTAGAGTCGGTGATGAGGCTGGACAGCCTCATCGATAAACCTGTCGTTAACCCGGCAGGTAAACGCACTATCCTGATTGGCTGCGCCGAGAAAATGCAAAGCGGGATCCTGATCGACAAACTGATTGATGTGCTGGAAGTCGCCGAAAGCCAAATCCACTTGCCGGGAGACTCGCTGCCTCCGGCACTGCAAACTATCGCAGTGGGGGTGGTTAATGTGGCGGAAACCTGGTTCACGCTGCTCGATCTGAATCTGGTTTTTGCGCGTTATCAGGAGACCAGTGGTTATGACGGCTCCCATTAATCTGGCTGCGGTGCGTATTACCCTCGGAACGCTCAATTTTTATATTCCGGCAAACCAGGTCGGGCGCTGTTCGCTGGTGACAAGGGTTGCGCCGGAAATCCCGCGTTTAAGCCAGTGGCTGGGCATTGCCGATGAGCCGCAACAGGGCAGACATTTACATCTGTTTGTCCCGGATAGCGGCGTTGAAACCGGCTGGTATCTGTGGGGACAACTGGAGAATGTCATCTTACCTGGCGATACCATTTTTGCCGTACCACCGCTTCTGGCGCGCAACTGTCATCTGCCTGCGCTACGCGCGTTGGTGGGCTGCGAAGCCTTCAGCCCGTTGTTAAGCTGGCGATAGGCTAATGGTGTTATAAATCTATTTTACCGCGGCATGAAATAGTTTAGCTGTAAATATTTTTGTTTATCTTTTTTAATGCCGCTCACCTTCCTGTTGTGATATTTACGCTTCATTACATAAGTAATGATTAATTTAAATGTCAGCATGATGGCTTTAATTAAATAGCAAGCGCAGGCCCGTCACATTTTTAAATATTTCTATTTGGTTCGCGTCGTGGAAATGATTTAAATCACTTTATTTATTCTTTGTTTATTCAAAATGTCCGGGTGATTCTCCACGATAACAAGGAAATGGATATGAGTTTACCCTCCCAGGATAATAAGGTAGGACCCGGGGCTTATTTTGCTCTGGCATTCGCCGCAGTATTTTTCTCTGGATTACTCGGCGGAAAAGAATGGTACGGTGTATTTGATTTCACCACTCTGAATGGCGCATTTGGCAGGGTTGTCAGTAAAGTGAGTCTTGAAGGCGATACCCTGACGACCGCAACCAGCGCATTTCGTGGTACCGGTGGTCATGGTGCTATGGATGGCTTTCTTTTCGCGCTGGGATTAATCCCCGCAGTAATGTTTGCCTTGGGCATGATTAATGTGCTGGAACACTACGGCGCGCTGCGTGCGGCGCGGCACCTGTTGACCCCATTATTGCGTCCGCTGATGGGGATCCCTGGAAATACCGGTCTGGCGTTGATTGGCAGCTTGCAGAGTACGGACGTTGGCGCATCGCTTACCCGTAACCTGGCCGATGAAGGTGAAATTACAGAAAACGAAAAGGACATTTTTGCTATGTTCCAGTTTTCGGCCGGGGCCATGATCACTAACTTTTTCTCTTCCGGCGCAATCCTGTTCACCCTGATGGCAGTGGATGGTACCCCGGCGGTACCCGCGTCCATTGGCGCGTGTGTGGCCGTGATGTTCATCATGAAAATTGTTGGCGCCAACATGATGCGCCTGATCCTGACTTTCACTAATAAAAAAGCCCAATCAACTGTTCCGGGAGAAGCATCATGAGTGCGCCAACCTCTAATCCTGTTATTACTGATGTATTTGTCGAAGGTGCGCGTAAAGGCTGGAACATCGCTACCACCAGCACGCTGCCAAACGTGGTGATGGCCTTTGTCATCATCAAAGCGCTGGAGATTACCGGGGCGCTGAAAGGGCTTGGCATGGTATTCGCTCCGCTGATGGGACTTTTTGGCCTGCCAGGTGAAGCTGCAGCGGTACTGATTGGCGGCTGGATGTCGATGGGCGGAGGTATTGGCGTTGCGATTGGTCTGTTTGATAAAGGCATTCTGACCGGTGAACACCTGGCTATCCTGGCGCCGGCAATTTATTTGATGGGCTCCCAGGTGCAATACCTGGGACGCATTCTGGGGGTTATTGGCACCAGCGCTAAACGTATTCCCCTGATGATTGTTATCTCCGTTTTGAACGCTTTTTTAGCGATGCTGCTGATGCGCATTATTCTCTGATAAGGAAATACCATGGATTTGGAAAAATACATTGATGAACTGCAAACACTGGTCAACGTAGACTGTGGAACACAAACGGTCGCGGGGGTAGCCCAGGTTGCCGCGGTGGTGCGTGAACTCTGGCAGCAGGAAGAAGACTGGCAAACGGAGCTGGTAGATTTAGGCAATGCGGTGGGCCCGGCCTTGCTGGTGACCAATAAGCCCCGGGCGACGCAGTATGATGTACTGCTGGTAGGTCATCTGGATACCGTTTTCCCGGTGGGAACCGTAGCTGAACGTCCAATGAGCCGCGATGAAAGCCGTCTTTACGGGCCGGGCGTTTCCGATATGAAAAGCGGTTTACTGAATATCCTCTGGGCGATGCGCACACTGCCGGCGGAGCATCTGCAACGTTTATCTATCGCGGTGGCGATGAATCCGGATGAAGAGACCGGCAGCGTTCACTCCAGTATGTGGATTAGCGAACTGGCGAAGCGGTCGCGTTGCGTGCTGGTCTGTGAAGCTGCCCGGGCTGACGGTTCGCTGGTGAAAGCGCGAAAAGGGGTCGGCGGCTATCAATTGACGTTTGACGGCGTGGCGGCGCATGCCGGGAATGAGCCAGAAAAAGGGCGTTCTGCCATTACCGCTTTTGCCAACAGTGTGCTGGCCATTAACGCATTGACCGATATGACCCGCGGAACCACGCTAAACGTCGGTGTGGTGCAGGGGGGAAGCGCGGCGAACGTCGTGGCGGCAAAGCTACACGCGGAACTGGATGTGCGTTTTTGGGAAAATGAAGAGTATGAGCGCGTGCACAAGTCGCTACAGTCGCTGTGTCAGCAAGGTTTCCTTGATGGCGTGACCACCACGCTGACCCGTGTAAGTCATAAACCCGCGATGGCGGCGAGTGAAGAGACACAGCGCCTGATGGCGCTGGTTGAACGGGCCGGGAAAGAAGAGGGAATTTCGGTTACCTGGCAGGCAGTGGGGGGGGGGTAGCGATGCCAACCTGACGGCGGCGTTAGGTATTCCAACACTGGACGGGCTGGGGCCTGTCGGTGCAGGTTTTCACAGTGCCGATGAGTGGCTTGATATTGCCTCAATTGAACCGCGGATCCGTTTATTAAATCGTATTCTCACGATGTTGTAGTTTACGGAGAATATAGCCTCCTGTGGGAGGCTATATTCATAGCTGGGGTGCCTGTCGATGTCATAATATTAGCGAACATACTATTAAGCGTTATTTATATATCATGCCGCAGCAGCTGTTTCTCTAAACGGCGATCGCGCAGCGTTGAATAAATAAAGGTAATCACAAACAGCAGCGAAAATAATACGACGATGGTGGGAGCTGGCGCGCTGTCGATGAAAAATGACAGATACACGCCCAGAAATGAGGTTATGACCGACATGACCACCGCCAACAATAAGGCATGGGAAAATTTCCGTGTCATTAATATCGCAATGGCGCCTGGTGCAATTAGCAAGGAAATCGACAAAATAATGCCTACCGATTTCAGCGTGGCGACGATCGTCAGGGCAATCATACACAACAGACCATAATGCAGCAGCGTCGTGTTAAGACCGCTGGCCTTTGCCTGATGCGGATCGAAGGCGTGCAGTAGAAGATCTTTCCACTTCAGCCCGATGATAAGCGCAATCCCCAGCGTAATAACCGAGGTTTGCACAATATCGCTAAACGATACGCCCAGCATATCGCCGAACAGAATATGATCGAGATGGACCTCCGACTGGATCGAAACGTATAGCACCAGGCCCGCGCCAAACATACCGGAAAAGACGATCCCCATCAGGGTGTCACGCTTAATTCGGCTATTGTCGTCGAGATAGCCCGTTGCCACCGCACAAAACAGCCCGGCGATAAACGCGCCAATCGCCAGTGGGATACCCGCTATCCACGCCAGCACAATGCCGGGAAAAACCGCGTGGCTCATGGCATCGCCCATCAGCGCCCAGCCTTTAAGCACCAAAAACACCGACAACAGCGCACAGGGGATGGCGACAATGGTGGAGATGACCAGCGCATTGACCATAAAGCTAAACTGAAAGGGTTCCAGCAGCGTTGTGAAGATCATACGGACTCCTTGTTCACCCGGCTGGCGCGGCGGCGATTCGCCAGCAGACCGTGTTTTGGCGCAAAGACAAACGCCAGCAGGAACAGCAGCGTTTGTAGAACCACAATAATTCCGCCGGTTGCGCCGTCCAGCCAGTAGCTCAGCCAGGCGCCAAAAAAGCTGGTCAGGCTGCCGATAGCCACGGCGATAGTGAGTAGACGCGGAAAACGATCGGTCAGAAGCCAGGCGGTGGCACCGGGTGTGACCACCAGACAAATCACCAGAAATGCGCCGACGGTTTGCAGAGCGGCAACCGTGGAAACGGAGAGCAGCGTAAAAAATAACAGCTTTAACCGGCCAGGATTCAGACCGATGGAGCGCGCATGGTTTTCATCAAAAAAAACCACCATCAGATCTTTCCACTTCAGCAACAGAATAGTCAGCGAGATGACGCCGATGATGGCCAGTTGCAGAATATCTTCCGGTGCAATCGCCAGCACGTTTCCCAGAATAATGGTCTGGATGTTGACCGACATCGGATTGAGCGACACCATAAACAGCCCGATACCGAAAAAAGAGGAAAAAATCAGTCCGATAATCGCATCTTCCTTCAGGCGCGAACGCTGATTGAGAAACAGCATGCTGCCCGCTGCCAGTCCACCGGAAAGAAATGCGCCAAGGGCGAAGGGAAGCCCTAACATATAAGCGCCGGCAACGCCCGGAACGATAGAGTGCGACAGCGCATCGCCAATCAGCGACCAACCTTTGAGCATCAGATAGCAGGAGAGAAACGCACAAAGGCCGCCGACCATTGCCGAGACCCACATCGCGTTGAGCATGTACTGGTAACCAAACGGTTCTGTCAGCCAGTTCATGATTATTCCCCCTCGTTGGCCGCGCGTCGCGAAATAAACGGGCGTTCATCATCGGTAATCACATGTTGCTCACCGCCGCTCAGCGCCACATGGCGCAGAACGCCGCTGAATGCCTGCTCAAGATTCTCAGTCGTAAAGGTGGTTTCGGTCGGGCCACTTGCCAGCACCGTACCTTTAATCATTACCGTGTAATCACAAAATTCGGTAACGGATCCCAGATTATGGGTAGAGACCAGCATGGTTCGCCCCTCATCGCGCAGTTCGCGTAGCAGGTCGATGATGCGCGCCTCGGTTTTCACATCCACGCCGGTGAAGGGTTCATCCAGCAAAATCACCTGTCCATCCTGAGCGATGGCTCTTGCCAGAAAAACGCGTTTTTTCTGCCCGCCAGACAGTTCACCTATCTGGCGATGGCGATAGTCCAGCATATCGACCCGTGCCAGCGCTGCATCAACACTGGCGTGGTCGATCTGTTTTGGCCGACGCAGCCAGCCCATATGGCCAAAACGACCCATCATCACCACATCTTCCACCAGTACCGGAAACGACCAGTCCACCTCTTCCGACTGAGGGACATAGGCAATCAGATTCTGTTTCAGTGCCTGATTAACCGGCTGTTGCAGAATAGATATTTCCCCCTGCGCCAGGCGAACAAACCCCATCAGCGCTTTAAAAAGCGTTGATTTTCCTGAACCGTTTACGCCGACCAGGGCGGCAATCGAACCGCCCGGAACCTGAAAAGTGGCGTCCCGCAATGCGGTGTGACCGTTGCGATACGTCACCGTAACCTGATTTACGGTAATCGCAGAGTGACTCATGGTTGGCTCTCCAGACCTTCGTTGATGCCGTTAACAATGGTTTGTGTGGTGACGCGCAGTAAATCCAGATAGGTCGGTACCGGGCCATCGGCCGCGCTGAGCGAATCGACATACAGTACGCCGCCGTAATGTGCGCCAGACTCACGGGCCACCTGACGCGCAGGTTTATCGGACACGGTGCTTTCGCTAAATACCGTTGGGATATGATGCGCTCTGATCGCATCGATCACTTTGCGTACCTGTTTGGGGGTACCCTGCTGATCGGCATTGATCGGCCACAGATACAACTCTTTCAGGCCGTTATCACGTGCCAGATAAGAAAACGCGCCTTCACTGGTGACCAGCCAGCGTTTATCGGCAGGGAGCTTTGCCAGTTCTGCATGTAGTGGCGCCAGCGTCTGCTGGATTTTGGCTTTATAATTCTGCGCATTTTTCTGATAGGTTGCGGCATTCTGCGGATCGTATTTCATCAGCGCATCGCGAATATTATCCACGTAGATCAGCGCGTTTTCTGCCGACATCCAGGCGTGCGGATTGGGTTTGCCATTATACGGCCCTTCGCTGATACCCATTGGCTGCACACCGTTGGAGACCATTACCTCCGGCACGCCGGATAAATGCTGGTAGAAACGGGCAAACCACAGCTCGAGGTTAAGCCCGTTCGAGAGAATAAGCTGTGCGCCTTGCGCCCGCTTGATATCGCCCGGCGTGGGTTGATATTCATGAATTTCTGCCCCAGGTTTGGTGATGGAACTGACGTCCGCGGCGTCACCTGCCACGTTACTCGCCATATCCGCAATCACCGTAAAGGTGGTTATCACTTTGAACTTTTCTTGCGCCCAGGCAGGTGACAACGTCAGCGCCGTTAACGCGCCAGCAAGGAGAAATGACTTCAGATGGGGCAGCTGCGGCATAGTATCCCTCACAACAAAGTGGTTAATTTATCAACGAATATAGCCTTTGCTATGTTATATAGCACAAGGCATAAATAAATGAAAATAATTCTTATTTGCGTAGGGTGCTAAGGAATTGGTGGGGGATAATGCATTTCACGCCGACAGAATTGCCGGCGTGTCGGTGATGAATAACCTGATGATTATGACTTCTGGAACTCAGTGACGGTTTCCCATGCAACCTGTTGTAACGCTTTGGCGGTGGCAGGGGTCATGTCCGTATCGACCGGAAGTGCGCCGCCGACCGGAGACTGGTTATACAAGGTAGCGAAAAATACGCAGGCTGCGAGATACGTTCCAGAAATCGAAGGGTGTACACCATCATGATAATACAGGTTTATTTCCGGATGGGTTTTGCGCGCTTTCTCGAAAGCCAGACCTACCGGAGCGACATACCCCCCTGTTTTTTGCGCAATGGAGATATAAGCATCCGCCAGTTTTTGGCTATCTTCGGGTTTAGCTTTCTTCGCCCAGGTCATGAAATAGACGACTTTTGCACCGGCTTTATGTGCCATTTCGGCCATTTGGGTTGCCGAGTCAACGAAGTTTTGTCGGGTACTTTCTTTCTTTGAGATCGTTTCTGTGGAGTTCCCCTGCAATACCACCACATCCCATTTCTGTAGCGTGTTCTGGTAGCGCATATTCTCAATTTGCCAGCCTAAATGACCGCTGGAAATCGTTATCCCCCGATACTTATAGCCTTTGGCATGGTCCGGCAGTAAAGACTGCGTCAAATCCCGTAATCGGGTGTTGATATTATTGTTATAGAACGTGAATGAGTTACCATAAAGCGCGACGATTTTATTCTCGCCATCCATTTTGGCATGAGCGGAAGGCGCTAATAACGTATCCGCATGAGCGCAGACACTGCTCAGTGCAAGGGCCATTGCAGCGGTAAGCAAAGTTATCTTTTTCATTGGTTATCTCTTAGAAATCATAACGGAGTCCAACGATGAGCGCATCATCATTGGTTTTTTTGTTCTTACTGGCGAATTCTTTATCGTAAGTAAATGATAACCACGTATCCTCAGCCAATGTTAATTGCGCTTCAGCACGCCAGTCTTCTTTTTCAGCGATATCTTTACCATCTTCATTTAAAAAACTGTATCCAGTGAGAACCTTGACGGTGCCAAAGTTGTAGGAAATAAGTGAGTCCATTCCTTTATAATTATTATCACTTTTGTTATCGCGGGAAATAGATGTGCGTAACGCGGTTACCGCAACTTCATAGGCTTTATAGTTGAGTTGTAACCCTCCCATAATTTGATCGTTTTGATTACGTCCATCGGTGGTCACAACACCATCCTGTCGCTTATAACGACTGGCCGCAATCGCCGGTGTAATTCTAAAATCGCCAAATTTGAAAGACTTACGATAGCTGGCCATCGCGCCATAATCGAGGGCTTCGTTATCGCTGTTGCCATTACCGGAGACCCATGCCAGCTGAATTTCGTTACCAGCAAATTTGGCGTTCCACTGTACGGTGCCGTCCTGGCGGTTGAACTGGTACGAATCATCAATGGTTGTAATGCCATAGCTGTAGATATTGGGCGTAAAGTTTTTGTATTTATCGGTCATTTTCATAACCTGGTACAACGGGTTTTTGGTTCTCCCGGTGATCAATTCACCCCATGTTTTATTCGACAGACCGACATAGGAATAGCGGGCTTCCATATCGCTTTCACCGGTATTGTTATCATTTTTTTCGGTACGCACCTGCCATTCCAGGCGACCCACGATTTTGGTATCTGGCAGCAGATCCAGATCTCGGGTGAGATAAATACCTACACGTCCACCCAAATCGCTTCGGCTTTCACTGCCGGCAAATGAATTCTGACCACTCGCAATTTTACCCTCAACACGTCCATAGATATCCAGAGTATTTCCATCTTTATTATAGACGTTTAAGGCGAACGCCGAGGAACTCATACCCATTAGTAATATTAGTGAATAATTTTTTAGCTTCATGTCATCCCTCAAAACAGCATTAATTTCCTGACCATAAAAAGAAAGTTCACAGCGGGATAATTGTTTGTGAAAAAGGAAGGACAGCGGTATGGGAAACATTTTTTCTCGTAATGAAATGTGATTATTCACGCATAAATATATCTGATTGCGCTATTGCATTAATGGTTCTTATATTTAATGAACGTTTTTATTGAAATGTTGTGACTGTTTAAACTGTAATGCAGGAATTACTGTGAAGTACATCCCATTTCTAACGGGAGCAAAAACTGAAAATGGGAATAGTGCATTCTCATAGCCGGTTTTGGGGTGGGAATACTATTTTCCCCTGTAATTTGCAGAACAGATCCCGCAAAATTGATTAATCACATTTTCGATTATAACGCATCATTGGCCGGAGAGGCGCTGTATGTTCGGTAAGCAAACAACGGTATTTGATTCTGATCTTTATTCATCATTGTTCACCCACGAGCGGATGCGGGAAATATGGTCTGACGACAATCTGCTGCGTTGTTGGCTGCGATTTGAGGTCACTGTTGCACGCATTCAAAGTGAGTTAGGGATTATCCCCGAGCAGGCGGCATCTGAAATTGCGCATGCCTGCCAGGAAATACAAATAGACTGGCCTACTCTGGCAAAGGAAACACAAACGGTTGGTATGGCAATAAAACCGCTAATCGATCAGATCTCCGCCTTCGGTACGCCGTTGGTAGGCCAGTTTCTGCATTGGGGATGCACCACTCAAGACCTGCTGGATTCAGGTATGGCGATGAGATTGCAGCAAACGCTGCAATTGCTGCGCGAGCAATTGCTTGATGTAGGTGAAGTTATAACAGCAATGGCAATACGACACACCCGCACGGTAATGGTCGCGCGCACCAATTCGGTAGATGCCTCCGCCACAACATGGGGGCTCCATGTGTGCAGTTATCTGACAGAGATTAACCGCCACCTGGCAAGACTCCAGCAGTTGTATCCACGCGCGGTGACCGGACTCTTTGGTGGTGCGGTAGGCAATCTGGCTTCCGTGGGCGAGCAGGGTATGGAAACCCGTGAACGACTGATGCTGGCGCTGGGTCTTAACGTGCCCTGCGGTATTAATAATGCCAGTCAGGATGCGGTCGTTGAAGTTGTGCAGTTTTTTGCGCTTGTCCATGGCACGCTGTGTCGACTGGCTAACGATGTCGAAACCATGGGGCGCACGCCGATCGCTGAAGTGTTTGAAGGCGAAGGCGGTGGAGGATCAAGCACAATGCCGCACAAAGTCAATCCGCGCGCCAGTAACATGATACAAACGCTGGCCAGAATGGGCTGGATGTATGCTTCCGGCGCGCCGGCCATGTTGGATCAACAGGATGTGCGAGCCGCTTCTATGAGGGTTCTGAACTGGACGATCCTTCCGGAGGCATCGAATGCCTTATCGACCAGCCTGACACGTGCAAAAAATCTGCTTTCGCATCTCGTTATTAATGAAGAGAAGATGCGCGCTAATTTTGACTGCTCGAAACACTTTATTATGTCGGAATCGCTGACGATGAAACTTGCCGCCAAAATTGGCAGAGAGTCAGCCTATAACTTATTGAAAAAACTTCTGAAGAATGCAACTGGTGAGCAGAACTTCATGGAGGTTGTGCTGGCCAGCCCGGAAATCTGCGCATCACTGTCTGTGGCGGAAATTACCGCCGCCTGCGAGCCGCTATCATATATCGGGGCTAATGATGCGCTAATTGCTGAAACGATAGCTGAATTCGAACGCGTAAAAACGGTAGAGATTGCCTGATTTGCCATGCTGCCGGGAGGAGGCACTCTCCTGGCGGCGCTAAGTGTTGTGGGCTGATGCCGAAAAAGTTTCAAAAAAGACGAATAATTCCTCCAGTTGGGCAAAATTCCCCTCGTTATCGCCTTTCTCATAAGCCAGATGCAAAATGAGTTCGATAAAAAAGAAGCCGAGTATACGGCTTTGAAAAATGGACTGTACGTCGCTGGGAAGAACAAACTGCAGATCGCAGAATTTACCGTAAGGGTTCGCTTCTGAGTTGGTAACCAGTACCACGACGGCATTCTTTTTTCTGAACCACTTTGCAATATTGAGGGCAACCCGATTGAATCGATAGTAGGAGAAGACAATCAGTACGTCCTTCTCCTCAATATTGATAAGACATTTGGGAAGTTCGCTGATGTCTGTCGGTAACAGTGTTATATCGCTGCGAAAGTATTTTAGCAGGGTACAAAAATGTGTCGCCATGGCATGAGAAGATGAAGGGCCGACAACATAAATATGACGTTGATTGTTCAGTACCAGATCGATAAAAGCATTCAGGCTTTCAATATCGATATTATTTTTAAATTGATTAAATAATTCTGATACTTTACATGTGAAATCAGTAACGATACTTTCTGTGGTAATGCTGGGGTTGTTACGTAGTTTGGTGTTTTTCTCAAAAGGCGCAGAAATTTTATTTTTTGACAACGTAATGTCTAATGCTTTGCGGAAAGCTGCATAACCTGTAAAGCCAATTTTATTTAAGAACCGGCCAATGGTCGCTTTGCTTACCATCGCATTTTGTGAAAGATCCACAATGCCATGATAGGGGAGTTCATTAAAGTGTTTATTAATGTACTCATTAAGTCGGCACTCAGATTCAGTTAGATCACCCATATTAAGAGTGAGTGAGTTATACTCATCCAGACTTAATGTGTTTTTCTTGTACATGGATAACACCCGATGGCTGTTGTATATCAACGTTGTTATAGGATAATACGCTTTCGACGTCAATCATAGAATGAATATGTTGGACACCCACATCCAGTCTTTTCTTGGGAAGGCGGACGCATTCAGATGAGTTGCGATCTTACTCACAAAAAGGGGTGGGAAAACACCTTTCCCGTATTTTACAACCACACAACCCATTACAATTAAAACTCAATGTTTGAGTATGTAATACGATAATTTTATGTACATATTATAGCTGCTTATATATAGGGGTGATTCTTTACTATCCTACATAAGTTATGATGATGTGACAGGTAACCCTACCCGATTTATATGGCATAGGAATTGTTATTATGACGGCGTTTATTATAGCAATAGTGATAACAGTTATTGCTGCATGGTTAATTGTGAAAAATTATCAGCCGCAAACTGTTTTATTACTCGCTGGACTGGCATTATTGACCATTACCGTACTGTTTTATCCAGAAAACAGTATTCTGTATGATAAAGCAAAATCCACGGGGTCAACCTGGCTGGATATCTTTAGCTTTGCAAAAGAATCGCTTACCACACAAATTGCAGGTATTGGTCTTATCATTATGGCTGCGGGTGGATTCGCCAGCTATATGGATCATATTAAAGCGTCGAATGCGATGGTCAATATGTGTATTCGGCCGCTGCAGGTGATTAAAGCGCCTTACTTAATCCTTGCGTTGGGGTATATCTGTGCGCAGCTTCTGCATGTGGCAATTTCAAGTGCGGCAGGCCTGGCGATGCTGCTGCTGGTGACATTCTTCCCGGTCCTGGTTCGCCTTGGGGTGAGTAAAGCCTCCGCGGCCGCGATGATTGGTTTGTGCGCGTTTATGGACTTAGGACCTGCGGTAGGTACGGCCAATCTGGCGGCGAAGCATGCCGGTATGGAAAGTGCTATCTACTTTGCCCATTATCAGATGCCGGTAGCGGTGGTGGTGATGCTGGCTGTGGCGGTGGTGATTTACTTTACCGCGAAGTATTTCGACAAAAAAGATGGCTTCGTACCCGGCGCGCAAAGCGTGGTTGAGGCTGAAGAAGAAGGGCGTAAAGTTCCTGCTATTTACGCGCTGTTGCCGGTTCTGCCGGTGGTACTGGTGTTGGTCTTTAGCCCGCTGGTGATCAAATCTATCAAAATCGATGTGGTGACTGCGATGATTCTTGGCGCAGTTGTCGCCTTTTTCTTCGAGCTGGCGACCACGCGTGATTTCAAAAGCTGCTGTAAAGGGATACAGGTCTTTTTCAAAGGCATGGGCAGTATGTTTACCAGCATCGTTTCTTTGCTGGTATGTGCGGATATTTATGCTCAGGGACTGCAGAAAATTGGTGCTGTAGATTATCTGTTGCAGTCCGTACAAAACGCCGGTCTGGGCTTTACCAGCATGACGCTGGTGATGACCGCCCTGGTGGGGATCACCGCTGTGCTGACCGGATCTGGCGTTGCAGCCTTTTTCTCTTTCTCCGGACTGGCTCCTTCAATTGCGGCAAAATTTGGTGAAAGCGCCGTCAATATGATCCTCCCTATGCAGCTGATGGCGGGTATGGGGCGCTCGATGTCTCCAGTGGCTGGCATCATTATTGCGGTGAGTAAAGCGGGTGAATGTTCACCATTTATGATTGTCAGAAGAACCCTGCTTCCTGCGCTGGCAGGTATCGCAGCGATGCTGATAGCCAACTATGTCCTGATTTGAATACCGAGAGCCTGGTAACACAGGCTCTTATTTTTTATCTGGTTGCAATTTATGGATGACAACGTGACAAACGATGTTTTATACGTCCCGTTTACGGGAAAGTTACTGCTTGAGTCTCCGTTATTAAACAAGGGCAGCAGCTTCACGCAGCAAGAAAGGCATGACTTTAACCTTGGCGGTTTACTGCCATGCGCCATTGAAAATATTGATGAACAAGCCGAGCGAGCTTATCAACAGTATATCGAAGCAGAATCCCATAACGCACGGCATATTTATCTGCGTAATATTCAGGATACCAACGAAACGTTATTTTATTACCTGCTGAAAAAGTATCTGCCAGAGATGCTGCCAATTGTTTATACCCCAGTGGTTGGGGCCGCCTGTGAAAAATTCTCCTGGATATATCGTCGTGCGCGTGGCGTCTTTATTTCCTGGCCCGATCGCGAACGTATTGACGATATATTGCATGATATTCCACGTCACGATATCAAGGTCATCGTCGTCACCGATGGCGAGCGTATTCTGGGATTGGGCGACCAGGGTGTTGGCGGTATGGGAATTCCTATCGGAAAACTTTCGCTCTATACCGTGTGTGGCGGGGTTAATCCGGCCAATACGTTACCCATTCTACTGGATGTCGGCACGAACAATACGCGACTGCTGGACGATCCGCGCTATATCGGCTGGCGTCATCCGCGCGTAACCGGTGAAGATTACTTCGCGTTTATTGGAATGTTTATTGCTGCCGTAAAACGGCGCTGGCCTAATGTTCTACTGCAGTTTGAAGATTTCGCCCAGCATACGGCCGTGCCTTTGCTTGAACGTTATCGCGATGAACTGTGCTGTTTTAATGATGATATCCAGGGCACGGCATCGGTGGCTCTGGCAACCATACTCGCAGCCTGCCGTGGCAGCGGCCGGGACTTTCATCAGCAATCCATCGTGATTGTTGGGGCGGGGGCTGCGGGATGTGGGATCGCCCGGCATATTGTTGCTTGTCGTATGTCAGAAGGCATGGGGCAGGCCGAAGCCCGACGGACCATTTTTATGGTCGACCGCGACGGTCTGGTAATGACCAGCAATAATGCCTTAGCTGATTTCCAGCAACCGCTGGCGCAGTCACCCGAGGAAATTTCTGACTGGCAGTATGAGGGGCTGGCGCCGTCACTTCTGGAAGTGATCCGTAATGCCAAACCCGCGGTAATGTTGGGGGTTTCGGGTCAGGCTGGATTGTTCTCGCAGGAGGTGATTCGCACGATGTACCAATACTGCGATCGCCCTGTCGTGATGCCATTGTCGAATCCCACCTCAAAAATGGAAGCACGGCCAGAAGATATTCTTCACTGGACCGAGGGACAGGCCATTATCGCAACCGGTAGCCCATGCGAGCCGGTAGAGATGTATGGACGTGTCATTCCTGTTTCACAGTGTAATAACGTGTATGTTTTCCCGGCGATCGGTCTGGGGGCTATTGCCAGCGGCGCGACGCGGATAACAGAGGCTATGTTGATGGCGGCAAGCCGTGCGCTGGCGGAAGCTTCTCCGCTGGTGCATGACGGTGAAGGCGCGCTGTTACCAGAGATTGGCACAATATGCGATGTGACTCGCAATATTGCGTTTGAGGTCGGCAAGGCGGCGCAGCAGTCAGGTGTGGCGGAAAAAATGAGCGACGATGCCTTGTTGCGGAGCATTAAAGATAACTTTTGGCTACCGCACTACCGTCCTTATAAACGCAGGGCAATTTAACTATTCTCCCAGGGAATTGTTCGCAGGTCATGGTTGCCTTCACTATTAAGGTGTATTATTTATGCAACTTAATAGGGGAGGCACCATGTCCGGCAAACGTATTGCACGAGAAAAAATGACGATCCAGAGAATGATCTCGCTGTACGAGAGCCAGTGTCCGCAGGCTGTAGACGAGCCGGGACATTACGATGCATTGTTTGCCTATGCGCAAAAGCGCCTCGATAAATGCGTATTTGGTGAGGAAAAACCGGCCTGCAAACAGTGCCCGGTACACTGTTATCAACCCGCCAAACGTGAAGAGATGAAGCAGATTATGCGTTGGGCTGGGCCAAGAATGCTCTGGCGTCATCCGATCCTGACCGTACGTCATCTGATTGATGACAAACGTCCCGTCCCGGAATTGCCCGAGAAGTACCAGCGGAAGAAGTAAGTAACAATTCTATGCCGGATGGCGGCTTTGCTTATCCGGCCTACAAATACACCTGTGGGTAGACCCGATAAGCAAAGCGCTATCGGGTGAACCGTTAAACCAGCGCATCCTTATCAATACCCAGGCGCTTCATGCGTGACAGTAACGTCGTGCGCTTCAGCCCCAGTCGTTGCGCCGCGCCTTTGGGACCGGCAACAACGCCGTTAGTCTCTTTCAGCACGCGCATGATCAGCTGGTATTCATCTTCACCATCTTGTGCGACTTCGGTCGCCACCGGCGGCGTGGAAGGCGACAAAGCGACGACATCCGGCAGAGACAGTTGCAGTACATTGCCTCTTGTGAGCAGTACTGCGCGTTCTACCACATTTTCCAGTTCACGCACGTTACCCGGCCATTCCATACTGCTCAGCGTACGCAGTGCTTCGGCGGGTATACTGTCGATATTGCGCCCCATCCGGCGGGCAATTTTAAAGGTGAAGGCTTTTACCAGCAGCGGAATATCTTCCGGGCGTTCACGCAGCGGCGGCAGATGGATCGGGAAGACGTTCAGCCGATAGTAAAGATCGTTGCGAAACTCGCGATCGGCGACCATCTTTTTCAGATCGCGGTTGGTGGCGGCGATCAAACGGACATCGGTCTGGATCAGCTTATTGCTGCCCAGACGCTCAAACTCCTGTTCCTGTAAAACGCGCAATAGCTTCGGCTGAAGCTCAAGCGGCATATCGCCCACTTCATCAAGGAACAGTGAGCTTTTGTCCGCCAGTTCGAAACGCCCAATACGTTGCGTGCTGGCCCCGGTAAACGCGCCGCGCTCATGACCAAACAGATCGCTCTCCAGCAATCCGGCAGGCATTGCCGCGCAGTTCATTTTTACCATCCGGCGGGCGTTACGGCCACTCAGGTTATGAATTGCTCTGGCGATCAGCTCTTTGCCTGTTCCGGTCTCGCCGAGAATCAATACGGTGCTGTCGCTTTGCGCCACCATCTCGACCTGTTTGAGCACACTGTACATTGCTTCGCTGCGGCCAATGATTTCGCCGAACTCACTGTCAACGTTGTTGAGCTGCTCGGTCAGCGCCAGGTTTTCATCGACCAGACGTTCTTTCAGACGGTGAATTTCCTGGTAGGCGAGGGCGTTATCCACGGCAATCGCCACGCGTTCGGCAATCTGGCGCAACAGTTTGAGGTTGGCGGTGGTGAAGACTTTCTCTTCGCACTGCGCCAGCTTTAGTACGCCAAGCATGTTATTACCGGACATTAACGGCAGCAGGCACAGAGTTTGTAGCTGGTTGCCCCAGGTCTCGAACAGCATCCGTTCATAAGGAGCAAGGGCGTCGCGTTCGCTCAGGTTAATCAGCAGCATCTCTTTGCTTTTGAAGACCCGCTCAGAGAGCGTGCCTGCTTCGTCCACTTCGCTCTGTTCATGCGCCGGGTGATGTTCATCCAGATAGTGGGTGGAGTAGATGCTCAGCTTATTTTTGCGACTGCTGCGTAACACGATGCTGATAGCATCGATGTCGAAATAATGGTGGATCTCTTTAGCGACTTCGCTGACCAGTTCGTCTATGTCCAGTCGGGAAAGCACCGCATTGGTGATGGCGACCAGAATGCGAAAGTTGTCACGCTCACGGCACAGCAGATCGTAATCGACGTTATTGCTGACTCTGCTTTGAATTTGTTCAGCCACGACACCGACAATCTGGGTGAAGGTCTGCAGCCGATTGTACTCTTTTTCGCTCCATGGCCGGTCTTCATTGCGAATGAATTCGCAACCGCCAAAGATGCGCCCATCCGCCGCCAGCGGCAGCAGACAGTAGTGACCAAATTCAGAATATAATCCGCCGGATGCCAGCTGCGGCCAGGTTTCCGTGAACTCATGATAGTTGCAGTGCAGCGCGTCGGGGCGCGACAGAATACGGCGTACCGGCCCATGCGCCAGCACCGTTTCGTCTTCATAATCGATAGGTTTACTATTTTCGCGCGTCGCAAAATAACGCGCACGTTGCGTTTGTGCCTGCCATAAGACAATAGCCGCGCAGTCGGCCAGTCCGGAACGCTTGGCCAGCTGTGTAAGCGCCTCGCTGAGAGACTGAAGATCGGGCTGCTGTAATAATGTACGAGTAATATCGAACAGTCCTTGCTGTCCGAGGTCACTCATCGGTGTATACGACATATTGCTTTTCCAGGGAAAGCACCGCAAAACGGTGCGAAAACGGTAAATGAATTATAGGTATAAGTCGTAAATTATTGCCGGATGGCTGACCGCAAACTCGCTGGTCACGCAATCCGTAGGCCTGATAAGCAAAGCGCCATCAGGCGATAATGCAGCGTTAATGCCGGATAGTGACGCAAATGCGTCTTCTCCGGCCTACAGTATGCTGCCAACTGGCTGCTAGCATATACGAGGTAATGGTTCAGCGTGTGGTAAATCGAGGGTTCGTTTCACGCCATACAGTCCGGCAAGACGTACGCCTTTACGTTCAACCACTTCACCAATCATTGCCGCATCGCGTCCTAACGGATGCGCGTGCAGCGCGGCAAGCACGCTTTCAGCAGCCTGACGCTCAACGGCAATCACCAGTTTGCCTTCGTTGGCAAAGTTGAGCGCATCGAGGCCCAACAGCTCGCAAACGCCACGCACCGCAGGCTTCACAGGCAGGGCCGCTTCAGACAGCTCAATACCAAATCCGCATGATGCGGCAAACTCATGCGTCACCGCATTCACGCCGCCACGCGTGGCGTCACGCAGCGCCTTCACGCCGGGTATATCACGTATCGTCTGAATGAGCGGCGTTAACACCGCACAGTCGCTGACCAGTTCGCCATCAAGACCCAATTGCTCGCGCAGATTAAGAATGGTTGCGCCATGATCGCCAAGCGTACCGCTAACCAGCAATACATCGCCAGGGCCGAGAGTTTGCGCGCCCCAGTGAATGTTGGCGGGGATCGCCCCCATACCGGCGGTGTTGATAAACAACTTATCTGCGGCGCCACGCTGCACGACTTTGGTATCACCGGTCACGATGGCGATGCCCGCTTCGCGTGCGGTTGCCGCCATGCTGGTGACGACGGTTTTCAGCGTCTCCATCGGCAGACCTTCTTCAAGGATAAACCCGCAGGAGAGATAACGCGGAATAGCGCCGCTGACGGCGACATCGTTCGCCGTACCGCAGATAGCCAGCTTGCCGATATTGCCGCCGGGGAAGAACAACGGGTCGATAACGTAGCTGTCGGTAGAGAACGCCAGGCGGTCGCCCTCTGCAACCAGTTGCGCCAGCTCCAGACGCGCCTGATCTTCCTGTTCCGCCAGCCAAGGATTAGCAAAAGCTTCCATAAACAGACTGTTGATCAACTGCTGCATAGCCTGACCGCCGCTACCGTGGGCGAGTTGTACGCTGTTCATGCTTCACACTCCTGCTGACGATACTGATACCAGGCGGCACATGCGCCTTCTGAGGAGACCATCAGTGCGCCAAACGCGGTCTCCGGGTTACAGGTTTTGCCAAATAATGGACACTGATGCGGTTTACATCTGCCGGTCAACACCTCTCCACAACGCGCGCGTGGATCGTCATATACCTGCTGTGGCGCTGGCTGAAAATGCGCTTCGGCATCAAAACGTTGATAGTCCGGCGTCAGGTGAACGCCAGACGATTCGATCACGCCCAGACCACGCCATTCGCTGTCGCCGTTGACGCAAAATACCTCAGCGATGGCCTGTTGCGCTAAGGTGTTACCGGCATCCGGTACTACGCGGCGGTACTGGTTTTCGACCTGACTATGGGCGGCGATTTTCTGTTCAACCAGCATCACCACGCCTTGCAGCAGGTCGAGCGGCTCAAAGCCGGCGACCACTAACGGGCGATGGAAATCTGAGGCAATGAAATTATAGGCGTCGGTGCCAATCACCATGCTGACATGCCCCGGTGCTAAAAAGGCATCGATGCCGTTGTCCGGCTGTTCCAGCAGGCTGCGCAGCGTGGGGATAAGCGTAATGTGCTGACAGAAAAAGTAAAAGTTCTGCACATCGCGTTGTTTGGCCTGCTGCAGGGTAATGGCGGTGGTTGGCATTGTGGTTTCAAAACCCAGGCCAAAGAACACAACCTTACGTGTCGGGTTTTCCTGTGCCAGCTTCAGCGCATCCATCGGTGAATAGACGATGCGGATATCCGCGCCGCGCGCTTTGGCCTGTAGTAGTGAGCCTTGTTTTCCCGGCACGCGCATGGCGTCGCCAAAGGTGCAGAAAATCACTTCCGGATGGCTGGCGATTTCAACACAGCTGTCGATCCTGCCCATCGGCAGAACGCAAACCGGGCAGCCAGGACCGTGAATGAACTCCACGTTTTCGGGCAGCAACTGGTCGAGCCCGAATTTGAAAATAGCGTGGGTATGACCACCACAAACTTCCATGATGCGCAGCGGTCGTTCGGCGGTGTAGGGGAGGAGAGCGGCACGTTCACGCAGGTGCTCTATCAACTGCATCACCTGTTCTGGTGCGCGGTATTCGTCAACAAAACGCATTTATTTTTCCTCGCCGTACAGCAACGCGCCGACATCCGGCTCAACGTCAAACATGTTTTGCAGTGCGTCGAGCGTGTCGCGCGCTTCTGCTTCATTAATGATGCTCATCGCAAAGCCGACGTGGACCAGTACCCACTGACCCAGACGCGGCTGACCATTTTCATCACAGCTACCGACCAGCGTCAGGTCGACGTCGCGCTGAATACCGCAAACGTCGACTTTGGCCTGGTTGCCATCAATGGTGCGGATTTGACCCGGAACACCTATGCACATCGCTGTGTCTCCAGCCAGGAGAGCCATTGGTCCATCCCTTCGCCGCTGGTGGCGGAAATCAGGATGATCTCAATGTCCGGGTTCACTTCCCGGGCGCTGGCGATGCACTTTTCAACATCAAAATTGAGGTACGGCAGCAGATCCACTTTATTGAGCAGCATCAGCGATGCGGCGGCAAACATATGCGGATATTTTAGCGGCTTATCTTCGCCTTCGGTGACGGACAGCACCGCCACTTTATGACGTTCGCCGAGGTCGAAGCTGGCTGGGCAGACCAGGTTACCGACGTTTTCAATAAACAGAATGCCGTTGTCATCAAGCGGCAAACGCGGCGCGGCGTCAGCAATCATTTGCGCGTCAAGGTGGCAACCTTTACCAGTGTTGACCTGGATGGCTGGGGTGCCGGTGGCGCGAATACGGGCGGCATCGTTGACCGTCTGTTGGTCGCCTTCAATCACGGCGCACGGTACGCTGTCTTTCAGCTTGATCAGCGTTTCGGTCAGCAGCGTCGTTTTACCAGAGCCCGGGCTTGATACGAGGTTTAATACCAGATGCTGACGAGCGGCAAAACGGGCGCGGTTACGTTCGGCCAGACGGTTATTTTTGTCCAGCACGTCAATTTCGACTTCCAGCATACGGCGCTGGCTCATGCCTGGCGCATGGGTACCCGCCTCGCCATGACCGTAGTGAAGGTCGCCTTCTGCGGTCTGGCTCGGTGCGAAATTAGAGGTTTTCACACCGGTAATATTCAGCGCCGGGCGAGCCGCCGGGGCAAATGGCGCGCTGCGAAACGCCGAGTGGGGATTATGCTCATCACCCTCTATATAAAGGTTGCCTTCAGCGCAACCACATGTCGTACACATCGCTCACTCCTGATCTCTATCTTGCGGTAAATCTGTTGCCGGATGGCGGCTTCGCCTTATCCGGCCTACAACTCAGGCTATTCCTGTAGGCCGGATAAGACGCTTAAGCGTCGCCATCCGGCGCAGAATTACTGTCTATTTCAATTCGTCGAATCTGTAGACCATCATCGGCCACAATTCTCAGCGTATCGCTGTTGCATTGCGGACACCGACGCACGCGTTGCGTCAGTAACGTGACATATTGCTGACAAGATTCGCACCAACATTCCGCTTCTTGTTCTTCGAGGTGGAGTTTACAACCTTCTGCAAGGGTCCCGCGGCATACCAGATCAAAACAAAAGGCGAGAGCGCTGGTTTCTACGCAAGAAAATGCGCCAATTTTGAGCCAGACCCCAGTTACTCGCTTTGCTCCGTGTTGCGTGGCCTGTTGTTCAATCAATTCCAGTGCCCGTTGGCAGAGGGTTATTTCGTGCATACCGCCTCCTATGAAGTTGTCGTATTAAAAGCAATAAACATGCCAGGTTGAATTTTTTCATTCGTGACAATGACGACGATGACGAAATGACACATCGTCACCCGCCTTTGATTTCTTATGTTTATGAAAATAAAGAAAATTAATTTTGGCATGAAATGTGCTTAAGGCTGTTCATCTCTGCTAAACGGGTAACCTGACATGACTATTTGGGAAATAAGCGAAAAAGCCGATTACATCGCTGAACGGCATCGTCGCCTACAGGACCAGTGGCGTATTTACTGCAACTCGCTGGTTCAGGGGATCACCTTGTCGAAAGCGCGTTTGCATCATGCGATGAGCTGTGCGCCGGACAAAGATCTGTGCTTTGTCCTTTTTGAACACTTCGTTATCTATGTCACGCTGGCGGATGGCTTTAACAGTCACACCATCGAGTATTACGTCGAAACGAAAGAGGGTGATGATAAACAACTGATTGCACAGGCACAGTTGACCATCGACGGTAAAGTTGATGAGCGTATCAGCAACCGCGATCGCGATCAGGTGCTGGAGCACTATCTCGAAAAAATCGCCAGCGTCTATGACAGCCTGTATACGGCGGTTGAAAACAATATGCCGGTGAATTTAAGCCAGCTGGTTGAGGGACATAGCCCGGCTTAAGCCTCGGGTGCTGCCCACGTTTGTCATGATGCGGCTTTACTTCTGCGTCACGACAGTTTAGGGAATGGGCATGTCGAAAATGTCGAAATGACATTTGCCTGACATGTTTTCGTCAAAAATGACTATCACCTGAGGAATGCCTGGTGAATCGTTTTGTAATTGCTGACTCCACTCTTTGTATCGGCTGCCACACCTGTGAAGCCGCCTGCTCAGAGACACATCGCCAGCATGGCCTGCAGTCAATGCCGCGCCTGAAAGTGATGTTAAATGAAAAAGAATCCGCGCCGCAGCTTTGCCACCAGTGTGAAGATGCGCCATGCGCTACCGTTTGTCCGGTTAATGCGATTAATCGCGTTGATGGTGCCGTACAGCTGAATGAAAGCCTGTGCGTAAGCTGCAAACTGTGCGGGATCGCCTGTCCGTTCGGTGCTATTGAGTTTTCCGGTAGCCGTCCGCTGCATATCCCGGCAAACGCCAATACATCAAAAGCGCCTCCGGCTCCGCCAGCTCCAGCTCGCGTAAGCACGCTGCTGGACTGGGTTCCGGGCGTTCGTGCCATCGCGGTGAAATGCGATCTGTGTAGTTTTGACGAGCAAGGTCCGGCCTGCGTACGCATGTGCCCGACCAAAGCCCTGCATCTGGTGAGCAACATGGATATCGCCCGCGCCAGCAAACGTAAACGTGAGCTGACTTTCAATACCGACTTCGGCGATCTCACCTTGTTTCAGCAGGCTCAAAGTGGAGATGCAAAATGAGCGCAATTTCACTGATTAACAGCGGCGTGGCCTGGTTTACAGCGGCTGCTGTTCTGGCATTTCTGTTTTCATTTCATAAACCACTGAGCGGCTGGATTGCAGGGGTTGGCGGTGCTGTTGGCAGTTTGTGTACGGCTGGCGCGGGTTTTATGGTGCTGACCAACGCGCTGGCGGTAAGCGGTGTGATGCCGTTTATTGGTCACAGCCTGCAAATTACCCCGTTGAACGCTATCTGGCTGATTACCCTGGGCCTGTGTGGTCTGTTTGTCAGCCTGTACAACATTGACTGGCATCGCCATCCACAGGTGAAAGCCAACGGCCTGCTGGTGAATCTGCTGATGGCCGCAGCGGTATGTGCGGTAGTTGCCAGCAACCTCGGTACGCTGGTGGTGATGGCGGAAATCATGGCACTGTGCGCGGTGTTCCTGACCGGTTGCAGTAAAGAGGGCAAACTGTGGTTTGCGCTGGGGCGCATCGGTACGCTGCTGTTGGCGATTGCCTGCTACCTGGTGTGGCAGCGCTACGGTACGCTGGAACTGCGTCTGCTCGATCTGCGCACCCAGGAGCTGCCGCTTGGGTCTGACATCTGGCTGCTGGGCGTGGCGGGTTTTGGCCTGCTGGCCGGGATTATCCCACTGCACGGATGGGTGCCACAGGCACATGCCAACGCCAGCGCGCCGGCTGCGGCACTGTTTTCTACCGTGGTCATGAAGGTCGGTCTGCTGGGTATTCTTTCCTTGTCCCTGCTGGGCGGTAACGCGCCGCTGTGGTGGGGCATTACGCTGTTGGTGCTGGGCATGATCACCGCATTTGTCGGCGGTCTGTATGCGTTAATGGAACATAACATCCAGCGTCTGCTGGCGTACCACACGCTGGAAAATATCGGCATTATTCTGCTGGGTCTGGGCGCTGGCGTAACCGGGATTGCGCTGAATCAACCGGCGCTGATTGCGTTGGGTTTGACCGGTGGTCTGTATCATCTGGTCAACCACAGCCTGTTCAAAAGCGTTCTGTTCCTCGGTGCTGGCAGCATCTGGTTCCGTACCGGTCATCGTGATATCGAGAAGTTGGGTGGTATCGGTAAACGTATGCCGGTTATCTCTCTGGCGATGCTGGTTGGCCTGATGGCGATGGCCGCACTGCCGCCGCTGAACGGTTTTGCCGGTGAGTGGGTCATCTATCAGTCCTTCTTTAAACTGGGTAACAGCGGCGCGTTTGTCGGTCGTCTGTTAGGGCCGTTGCTGGCGGTAGGACTGGCGATTACTGGCGCGCTGGCGGTGATGTGTATGGCGAAAGTGTATGGCGTTACGTTCCTTGGCGCGCCGCGCACGAAGGAAGCTGAAAATGCCTGCTGCGCGCCAATCCTGATGGGCGTGAGCGTGGTTGCGCTGGCTATCTGCTGCGTGATTGGCGGCGTTGCTGCGCCGTGGCTGCTGCCGATGATTTCCTCTGCCGTTCCATTGCCGCTGGAAACGGCGAACACCACCGTTTCTCAGCCGATGATCACGCTGCTGCTGATCGCGTGTCCGCTGCTGCCGTTCATCATCATGGCAATTTTCAAAGGCAACCGTCTGCCGTCGCGTTCACGCGGTGCGGCATGGGTGTGTGGTTACGATCACGAGCAGTCAATGGTTATTACCGCACACGGTTTTGCCATGCCGGTGAAAGAAGCCTTTGCCCCGGTACTCAAACTGCGTAAATGGCTGAACCCGGTATCACTGGTTCCGGGCTGGCAGAATGCGGCCGCCCCGGTACTGTTTCGTCGCCTGGCGTTGATTGAGCTGGCGGTGCTGGTGGTGATTGTGGTTTCACGAGGAGCCTGAAAATGAGTGTTTTATATCCGTTAATTCAGGCGCTGGTGCTGTTTGCCGTTGCGCCGCTGCTGTCCGGTGTGACCCGCGTGGCGCGTGCGCGTTTGCACAATCGCCGCGGTCCGGGCGTTTTGCAGGAATACCGCGACATTATCAAACTGCTGGGCCGTCAGAGCATTGCGCCTGCGGATTCCAGCTGGGTTTTCCGCCTGACGCCGTTTGTGATGGTGGGCGTGATGCTGACTATTGCCACCGCGTTACCGGTCGTGACTGTTGGTTCACCGCTGCCGCAATTGGGCGATCTGATCACCTTAATTTACCTGTTCGCCATCGCCCGTTTCTTTTTCTCTATCGCGGGTCTGGATACCGGTAGTCCGTTTACCGCTATTGGCGCCAGCCGTGAAGCGATGCTCGGCGTGCTGGTTGAACCTATCCTGCTGCTGGGTCTGTGGGTAGCGGCGCAGGTTGCGGGTTCAACGCATATCAGCAATATCGCCGATACCGTTTATCACTGGCCTGCTGCGCGCAGCATCCCGCTGATTCTGGCGCTGTGCGCCTGTGCTTTCGCCACCTTTATCGAAATGGGCAAACTGCCGTTCGATCTGGCGGAAGCAGAGCAGGAGTTGCAGGAAGGTCCATTGACCGAATACAGCGGCAGCGGTTTTGCGGTGCTGAAGTGGGGCATTAGCCTCAAACAATTGGTCGTTCTGCAAATGTTCGTCGGCGTGTTCCTGCCGTGGGGACAGATGGAAACCTTCACCGCGGGTGGGTTGCTGCTGGCGCTGGTGATTGCCGTCGTCAAGCTGGTCCTCGGCGTGCTGGTCATCGCCTTGTTCGAAAACAGCATGGCGCGTCTGCGTTTTTGCGCCACTTCACGCGTGACCTGGGCCGGTTTTGGGTTTGCGTTTTTAGCGTTCGTCTCCTTGCTGGTGGCGTGATTTAAGAGAGTTTGAGCATGTCTGAAGAAAAATTAGGTCAACACTATCTCGCCGCTCTGCACCAGGCCTTTCCGGGCGTGGTGCTGGATGAAGCCTGGCAGACTAAAGATCAGCTGACTATCACCGTCAAGGTGAACTACTTGCCGGAAGTGGTTGAGTTCCTGTACTACAAACAGGGCGGCTGGTTGTCCGTGCTGTTTGGTAACGACGAACGTCAGCTGTGCGGCCATTACGCCGTTTATTACGTGATGTCGATGGAGCAGGGCACCAAGTGCTGGATCACCGTCCGCGTTGAAGTGGATGCCAATAAGCTGGAATTCCCATCCGTCACGCCACGCGTTCCGGCTGCCGTCTGGGGCGAGCGTGAAGTGCGCGACATGTACGGTTTGATCCCGGTCGGTTTGCCGGATGAACGTCGTCTGGTGCTGCCGGATGATTGGCCGGACGAGCTGTATCCGCTGCGTAAAGACAGTATGGATTATCGTCAGCGCCCGGCGCCGACCACCGATGCTGAAACCTACGAGTTCATCAATGAACTGGGCGACAAGAAAAATAACGTGGTGCCGATTGGCCCGCTGCACGTGACCTCCGATGAACCCGGTCACTTCCGTCTGTTTGTTGACGGCGAGAACATCATCGACGCCGACTATCGTCTGTTCTATGTCCACCGCGGCATGGAGAAACTGGCGGAAACCCGTATGGGTTACAACGAAGTGACGTTCCTGTCGGACCGCGTGTGCGGCATCTGCGGTTTTGCCCACAGCACCGCCTATACCACCTCCGTAGAGAATGCGATGGGTATCGTGGTGCCGGAACGCGCGCAGATGATCCGCGCCATTCTGCTGGAAGTGGAACGCTTGCACTCGCATCTGCTGAACCTCGGCCTGGCCTGTCACTTCACCGGTTTTGACTCCGGCTTTATGCAGTTCTTCCGCGTGCGTGAAACGTCGATGAAGATGGCGGAGATCCTCACCGGGGCGCGTAAAACTTACGGTATGAACCTGATCGGCGGTATCCGTCGTGACCTGCTGAAAGACGATATGATCCAGACCCGTCAACTGGCGCAGCAGATGCGTCGTGAGGTGCAGGAACTAGTCGATATGCTGCTCAGCACGCCGAACATGGAACAGCGTACCGTGGGTATTGGCCGTCTGGATCCGGAGATCGCCCGCGACTTTAGTAACGTCGGTCCGATGGTTCGCGCCAGCGGTCACGCGCGTGATACCCGTGCCGATCACCCGTTTGTCGGCTATGGCCTGCTGCCGATGGAAGTGCACAGCGAGCAGGGTTGCGATGTTATTTCTCGTCTTAAAGTCCGTATCAATGAAGTCTATACCGCACTGAACATGATCGACTTTGGTCTGGACAACCTGCCGGGCGGCCCGCTGGCGGTGGAAGGCTTTACCTATATTCCTCACCGCTTCGCGCTGGGCTTTGCCGAAGCGCCGCGCGGGGATGACATCCACTGGAGCATGACCGGCGATAACCAGAAACTGTATCGCTGGCGCTGCCGTGCGGCAACCTACGCCAACTGGCCAACGCTGCGTTACATGCTGCGTGGCAACACTGTTTCCGATGCCCCGCTGATTATCGGTAGCCTCGATCCTTGCTACTCCTGTACCGACCGTATGACCGTGGTCGATGTGCGTAAGAAGAAGAGCAAAGTCGTGCCGTACAAAGAACTTGAGCGCTACAGCATCGAGCGTAAAAACTCGCCGCTGAAATAAGGAATCGCCATGTTTACCTTTATCAAAAAAGTCATCAAAACCGGGGCGCCGACGTCGTCGTATCCGCTGGAGCCGATTGCGGTCGATAAAAACTTCCGCGGCAAACCAGAGCACAATCCGCAGCAGTGCATTGGCTGCGCGGCCTGCGTTAATGCGTGTCCGTCTAACGCGCTGACGGTCGAAACCGATCTGGCTACCAATGAGCTGGCCTGGCAGTTCAACCTCGGTCGCTGCATCTTCTGCGCCCGCTGCGAAGAAGTTTGCCCGACGGCGGCGATCAAGCTGTCGCAGGAATATGAGCTGGCGGTATGGAAGAAAGAAGATTTCCTGCAGCAGTCTCGCTTTTCGCTGTGTAACTGCCGCGTCTGTAACCGCCCGTTCGCGGTACAAAAAGAGATTGATTACGCCATTGCGCTGCTCAAGCACAACGGTGACAGCCGCGCGGAAAACCACCGTGAAAGCTTTGAGACCTGCCCGGATTGTAAGCGCCAGAAATGTCTGGTGCCGTCTGACCGTATTGAACTGACTCGCCATATGAAAGAGGCCAGCTGATGAGCAATTTATTAGGCCCACGTGACGCCAACGGTATTCCGGTACCGATGACGGTGGATGAATCCATTGCCAGCATGAAAGCATCGCTGCTGAAAAGCATCAAGCGTTCAGCATATGTTTATCGTGTGGACTGCGGCGGCTGCAACGGCTGCGAAATCGAAATTTTCGCCACGCTCTCTCCGCTGTTTGATGCCGAACGCTTTGGTATCAAAGTGGTACCGTCGCCGCGTCATGCGGATATCCTGCTGTTTACCGGCGCGGTAACCCGCGCGATGCGTTCTCCGGCGCTGCGCGCCTGGCAGTCTGCGCCGGATCCGAAAATTTGTATCTCTTACGGCGCCTGCGGTAACAGCGGCGGTATCTTCCACGACTTATACTGCGTATGGGGCGGCACGGATAAAATCGTACCGGTGGACGTGTATATTCCTGGCTGTCCGCCGACGCCTGCGGCAACGCTGTACGGTTTTGCGATGGCGCTGGGTCTGCTGGAACAGAAAATTCATGCGCGTGCGCCAGGTGAACTGGACGAACAGCCCGCTGAAATTCTGCATCCGGATATGGTTCAGCCGCTGCGCGTCAAGGTGGACCGCGAAGCTCGCCGTTTGGCGGGTTATCGCTACGGTCGCCAGATTGCTGATGACTATATGACGCAGTTAGGGCAGGGTGAACATCAGGTGGCGCGCTGGCTGGAAGCGGAAAACGATCCGCGTCTGACCGAAATCGTCACGTATCTTAACCACGTAGTCGAAGAGGCGCGTATCCGATGAGTGAAACGGTGGTGTTCAGTCAACTGAGCCGTAAGTTTATTGATGAGAACGATGCGACGCCCGCAGAGGCGCAGCAGGTTGTCTATTACAGCCTGGCGATTGGTCACCACCTTGGGATCATCGATTGCCTGGAAGCGGCGTTAACCTGTCCGTGGGATGAATATCTGGCATGGATTGCCACGCTTGCCGAAGGAAGCGAAGCCCGCCGGAAAATGGAAGGCGTGCCGAAGTATGGCGAGATCGTCATCGATTTCAACCATGTGCAAATGCTGGCTCGCGCGTTTGATGCTGCGCGCGCCGTGCAGACTCCTCAGCAGCAGGAGTGGAGCAAGCTGATGCTCAGCATGCTGCATGATATTCACCAGGAAAGCGCCATCTATCTGATGGTGAGGAGACACCGTGACTGACGTTTTACTTTGTGTCGGCAACAGCATGATGGGCGATGACGGCGCGGGTCCGCTACTGGCGGAAATGTGCGCTGCCAGTCCTCAGGGCAACTGGGTTGTCATCGACGGCGGTAGCGCGCCGGAAAACGATATCGTCGCTATCCGTGAACTGCGCCCGCAGCGTCTGTTGATTGTGGATGCCACCGACATGGGGTTAAACCCTGGTGAAATCCGCATTATCGACCCTGATGATATTGCCGAAATGTTCATGATGACCACCCACAACATGCCGCTGAACTATCTGGTTGATCAGCTAAAAGAGGATGTTGGCGAGGTGATCTTCCTCGGCATTCAGCCGGATATTGTCGGTTTTTATTACCCGATGACGCAGCTAATCAAAGATGCGGTCGAGACAGTCTATCAACGATTAGCCAGGTGGGAAGGCCACGGTGGATTTTCCGAGTTAGAAGCGCCAGAAGACTAACCTTACCAGCGCCGGATGCCCGTGGCATCCGGCCTGTTTTGAGCCTCACACTCTCTGTTCTTCCGTTGCCTGCTCAATAATTAATTTCCCCTGCATCACCGAAACATTCACTGCCGTCCCGGTAGGGAATCCCGCTTGTTCCAGCCAGTCGCCGTTCAGCGTTAGCGAGGCATGCCGACTGATACGGAGCGTGAAACCCGTGTTACGATCTTCATGGCGTTTTCTGACATAACCCACTTTCAAACGACGTACGGGTTTGGTGATAGCCACTGCTGTTGTGCCATTTTCATCAGACATGAACGCTTCCTTGTGGTGAACGGATAAGAGCAAAAACTACTGAATAAAATGCCAGTAAAAATGCGCAAGGGCAAACCGGAAACTGGAAGGAAGATTCCACATTTGGAATGCAATTCATGAAATGAAAATAAGCGATTCAGCCGGAGGATTACAGACTCCTCCGGCTGAGCGGTTACGCCAGATCGGCCCCGTTACTGGCGATCACTTTTTTGTACCACCAGAATGATTTTTTTCGGGTACGCGCCAGCGTGCCTTGGCCCGCATCGTCCCGGTCTACATACACAAAACCGTAACGCTTGCTCATCTCGCCGGTTGAGGCGGAAACCAGATCGATACAGCCCCAGGTGGTGTAACCCATTAGCTGCACACCATCCTCAATGGCATCAGCCATGGCGCGGATGTGTTCGCGTAGATAGCGAATGCGATAGTCGTCATTGATCTCGCCGTTGGCATCGATTTCATCTTTCGCCCCCAGTCCGTTTTCCACCAGAAACAGCGGCTTCTGATAACGGTCATACATCATATTCATGGTGATGCGCAGGCCAAGCGGATCGATACCCCAGCCCCATTCGCTGGCGGCAATGTACGGATTACGCAGTGATTTCACTACGTTGGCAGCGCTGGTGTTGCCAGTGTTCATGTCAGCGGAGGCGCAGCGTGATGCGTAATAGCTAAACGAGACAAAATCGACGGTGTTCTTCAGGATGTCGTCATCTTCCGCGGCTTTTTCTATCGCCACGCCTTTTTCACGAAACACCCGGGCGGAGTAGGCGGGATAAGCCCCACGCGCCTGCACATCAATAAAGAACAGGTTTTCGCGGTCTTTTTCCAGCGCGGTCCACACATCTTCTGGTTTACAGGAATAAGGATAAAAATTACCGCCCGCCAGCATGCAGCCGACCCGATTTTGCGGATTTACTTCATGGGCGATTTTCGTCGCCAGGGCACTGGCAATCAGTTCGTGGTGGGCGGACTGATATTTCACCTGATCCTGATTTTCACCTTCTTCAAACACCAGCCCGGCGCCTGAAAAGGGGCTGTGTAGCATGATGTTGATTTCGTTGAACGTCAGCCAGTACTTCACCTGGCCGTCAAAGGCCTCGAAGCAGGTGCGGGCGTAACGGGTAAAGAACTCCACCATTTTGCGGTTCCGCCAGGAGCCGTACTCAGTAACCAGGTGCATGGGCACATCGAAGTGACATAGCGTGACTAACGGCTCAATACCGTATTTTTTACACTCGGCAAAAACGGCCCGGTAAAAAGCGATACCTTCTTCATTAGGCGCCAGTTCGTCGCCGTTAGGGTAGAGACGACTCCAGGCTATTGAGGTGCGAAAAACCGTAAACCCCATTTCCGCCATCAGCGCAATATCTTCTTTATAGCGATGATAAAAGTCGATTGCCTGATGGCTGGGATAAAATTCGTCATCCTGAAGCGTAAAGCGCTTCTCCTGACCCAGCTTAACGGGCATCCGATGTTCGCCGTGGGGGATCATATCGACGGTGGTCAGCCCTTTGCCGCCTTCCCGGTATGCCCCTTCAGACTGGTTGGCGGCCAGCGCGCCGCCCCATAAAAATCCTTGCGGAAAAACAGACATAGTTAACCTCAGTTCATGCCAGTCAAATGCTGGCTCCATTGATATTGCCCGGTTGTGCGGCCTGATTTTTTCTGGCCTGCGCGGCAGCATCTTCGACAGGAATATCTTCAAAGCCGAGAATCAGTGTTAATACAAAGGAAAGCACGACCGCCAGCGCCATCACGCCAAACACCCAGACAATGGTCATCGGATTAGCCGGATCGAAAAACTGGACGCTGGTGAACAGACCGGGGGCCGCCATGGAATGACTCGCCAGTCCAGCCATGCCGGCAACGGCGCCGCAAATAAACCCGCTGATTAGGCTCGCAATCAGTGGGCGTTTCAGACGGATCGCCACGCCGTACAGCGCGGGTTCGGAAATGCCAGCCATGATGGCTGACGCGGCGGCCGCTAACGCCGTCTGACGCAGTTCCGGGTTTTTGGTTTTCCATGCCACCGCCAGCGATGAACCACCCAGCGACAGATTGGCGCCG
Source organism: Citrobacter sp. wls615 (assembly GCF_005281355.1). Taxonomy (NCBI): domain Bacteria; kingdom Pseudomonadati; phylum Pseudomonadota; class Gammaproteobacteria; order Enterobacterales; family Enterobacteriaceae; genus Citrobacter; species Citrobacter sp. wls615. Next base: position 112,044 of record NZ_SZXM01000047.1, read on the forward strand.
ATTTCAGACGGCATCACCATGCCTTCTTTACCGGTTTCGGCAATGGTCTGGATAATGGTGGGCGTAAACACGCGGTGCATACCCGTCATCACCAACAGCGGCCACAATGCGCCCATAATGGCGACCGACAGCCAGCCGAGATAACCGTGAATGGTATAGACCAGCGCTGAAATTGCGCTACCGATCCAGATACCAATCGGACCGATTAAAACGATCGCGAGCGGGGCGGCGATCAGCACGATCAGCATCGGTTTGAGGAAGTTTTTTGTCACTGCCGGAGTGATACGATCCACCCAACGTTCGATGTATGACAGACACCAGGTCATGACCAGTGCCGGGATCACTGTGTAGGTATATTTCACCGCCGTCACCGGGATCAGGGCGAACTCAACGTGCTCACCCTGCGCAGCTTTTGCCATCAGATCGATAAAGCTGGGATGGACCAGCACACCCGCAATAGCAATTGCCAGCGACATGTTGGTTTTGAATTTAATGGCTGCCGAAGCGGCGACCATCAGCGGCAGGAAGAAAAATGCGCCGTCGCCGATAACGGTCAGAATGGTGAGGGTGGAAGATCCTTTCACCAGCACGCCGGTCATTTCCAGAACCATTGCCAGCAGCTTGAGCATTGATCCACCGATAATTGCCGGGATCAGCGGTGACATCGTGCCGATCAGCGCATCGAGGATCCCCGCGCCAATCCGTTTCAGCGTCAGCCGGGGTTTGGTTTGCGGCTCAGCAGGCTGCATGTTGGCTGGTAGCAGGCTGACAACTTCGCGATACGCCTGCGAAACGGTGTTGCCGATGATCACCTGACACTGATTATCGTTACGTACTACGCCCAGCACGCCAGGAAGCGTTTTCAGTGTCGCGCTATCGACCTGCGCATCATCTTTGATAACGAAACGCAAACGGGTCATACAGTGGGTCACTGCTGTGATGTTGTCGACGCCTCCCAGAGCCGTCACAACGGAGCGCGCCAGCGCTGCATAATTCTTGGACATCGGATTTAATCCTGTTTTATCAGTAGGGTACGTTATGTTTTTATCCGTTTGCGCAGGTCGCGTTTCTGAGTTGATGAAACTCAAATAGGAAACCGGTTCCACAAAAGAATGTTTAATTTATAATTTTTAAACAAGATTTAATTTTTATTATTTTTATAATCGTGATGATGATCACCAGATGTCAGGCGCCGCGTTTTAGCAGCAAGGACAGCGGCGAAACGGTGCAGTACACTGCGTCACATTAAGAGAAAAGGGATGAGTACTATGACCACTATGCTGGAAGTGGCGAAGCGGGCCGGGGTGTCGAAAGCGACGGTTTCCCGGGTGCTTTCCGGGAACGGTTACGTCAGCCAGGAAACCAAAGACCGTGTGTTTCAGGCCATTGAAGAGAGTGGTTACCGCCCTAATTTACTGGCGCGCAGTCTGGCAGCGAAGACCACGCAAACGCTGGGTCTGGTGGTGACCAACACTCTTTATCATGGCGTCTATTTCAGCGAGCTGCTGTTTCACACCGCGCGGATGGCGGAGGATAAGGGGCGCCAGTTGTTGCTGGCTGATGGTAAGCATAGCGCAGAGGAAGAGCGTCAGGCGATCCAGTACTTACTCGACCTGCGCTGTGACGCGATTATGATTTATCCGCGTTTTCTCAGCGTGGATGAAATAGACGAGATCATTGACGCGCACGCCCAGCCGATTATGGTGCTTAACCGACGGCTGCGTAAAAACAGTAGCCACAGCGTCTGGTGCGATCAAAAACAAACCAGCTTTAACGCCGTTGCGCAGTTGATTGCCGCCGGGCACCAGGAGATTGGTTTTATTACCGGCTCGATGGATTCACCTACCGGCGTGGAACGACTCTCAGGCTATAAAGACGCGCTGGCTGCGCATGGCATTCCGCTAAATAATGATTTGATTGTCAAAGGAAAATGGACGCCAGCCTGCGGTGCGGCGGGCGTTGATACCTTGCTTGCACGCAAGGTCAATTTTACCGCGCTGGTGGCCAGCAATGATGATATGGCGATAGGCGCGATGAAGCAGCTGCATGAGCAGGGTATCCGCGTGCCTGCCCAAGTGTCGGTGATTGGTTTCGATGATATCGCTATCGCGCCATACACTATTCCGGCGCTTTCCAGCGTCAAAATACCGGTGACGGAAATGATCCAGGAAACGATCGGCCGTCTGATATTTATGCTGGGCGATGGAGTGTTTACACCGCCAAAAATCTTCATCGGGGAACTCATTCAGCGCGACTCTGTTGCGCCGTATGTTTCGCGCTGACGGTTGTCATTTGTCATCGTCACTAGTGACGATGACACACCATTCTCACATCCATCAAAATAAAAACTCTTTAATAACAGTGCATTAAAATTTGGCACGATTCGTGAATGCTTCGGCAGATAATCTGTCATTGCTGGAGAAATTGATGAACCGTTTCATCATTGCAGACGCCAATAAATGCATTGGTTGCCGTACCTGTGAAGTGGCCTGCGTGGTATCCCATCAGGATAACCAGGACTGCGCATCGCTGACCCCTGAAACCTTTTTACCCCGCATTCACGTCATCAAAGGCGTTAACGTCTCCACGGCAACGCTGTGCCGCCAGTGTGAAGACGCGCCGTGCGCTAACGTCTGTCCGAACGGAGCAATCAGCCGTGATAAAGGCTTTGTCCACGTGATGCAGGAACGCTGCATTGGCTGTAAAACCTGCGTGGTGGCGTGTCCTTATGGGGCAATGGAAGTTGTCGTGCGTCCGGTTGTGCGTAACAGCGGCGCGGGCCTGAACGTTCGTGCAGAAAAAGCCGAAGCCAACAAGTGCGACTTGTGCCACCACCGTGAAGCGGGTCCTGCCTGTATGGAAGTCTGCCCGACTCACGCGCTGATTTATGTGGATCGCAATAAGCTTGAGCAACTGAGCGCTGAAAAACGCCGTCGCGCGGCGCTGGACTCCACCGCATCTTTGCTGTTCTGATCGCTAAAAATCCGCGTAAAATACGTGCCTGATGGCGCGCAGCTTTAAGGCCTACACGGGAGTCATGTAGGCCGGATAAGGCGCAGCCGCCATCCGGCAAACCGGGATAGATGACTGCGGGAAGGACATAATGACAATCAACAACCACTCCGGCGTACAACTGCGTATTCGCGGTAAGGTACAGGGCGTCGGCTTTCGCCCCTTCATCTGGCAACTGGCGCAGCGCCTGCAACTGCATGGCGACGTGTGCAACGACGGTGACGGTGTGGTGGTGCGCTTACAGGAAGATCCGGCGGAGTTTATTGCGCAATTGCATCAACATTGTCCGCCGCTGGCGCGCATTGATAGCATTGAGAGCGAACCATTCGCCTGGACGCAGCAGCCTGCCGATTTCTCGATTCGCCAAAGTGCAGGCGGCACGATGAATACGCAAATTGTCCCGGACGCCGCGACTTGTCCCGCATGCCTTGTTGAAATGAACACTCCCGGCGAACGTCGCTATCGCTACCCCTTCATCAACTGTACCCATTGTGGTCCGCGTTTTACGATTATCCGCGCCATGCCGTACGACCGTCCGTTTACCGTGATGGCGTCCTTCCCTCTCTGTTCGCAATGCGATACAGAGTATCGCGATCCCTACGACCGTCGCTTTCACGCCCAACCCGTTGCCTGCCCGCAATGCGGTCCACATCTTGAGTGGCTAAGCGCGGGTGAGAGAGCGGAAAAAGAAGAGGCGCTGCAGGCGGCGGTGGCGTTGCTAAAAGCGGGCGGCATTGTCGCTGTGAAAGGCATTGGTGGATTTCATCTGGTTTGCGATGCGCGAAATGATAACGCCGTAGCGCTACTCAGGCTGCGCAAACACCGTCCGGCAAAACCTCTGGCAGTGATGCTGCCTGGCGATGACGGGCTACCTGAAGCCGCACGTCGTCTGTTAACCGCCCCTGCCGCGCCGATCGTGCTGGTGCAGAAACGCTGTGTAGCGGCACTGAGCGAGGGAATTGCGCCAGGGTTAACGGAAGTTGGCGTCATGTTGCCAGCGAATCCGTTGCAGCATCTCCTGTTACAAGAGATGAATTGCCCGCTGGTAATGACCTCCGGCAACCTCAGCGGCAGGCCGCCAGCCATTACCAACGCGCAGGCGCTGGAAGATTTACGCGAGATTGCCGACGGTTTCCTGCTGCATAACCGCGAAATTGTGCAGCGTATGGATGACTCCGTGGTGCGTGAAAGCGGGGAAATGCTGCGCCGTTCGCGGGGTTACGTGCCGGATGCGATAGCACTGCCGCCGGGATTTCGCGACGTGCCGCCGATGCTGTGCTTAGGCGCGGATCTAAAAAATACCTTCTGTCTGGTGCGCGGCGAACAGGCGGTTATCAGTCAGCATTTGGGCGATCTCAGTGATGACGGCATCCAGCAGCAGTGGCGTGATGCGCTGCACCTGATCCAGAACATTTATGACTTTACGCCACAGCGTATTGTGCATGACGCCCATCCCGGCTATGTTTCCAGCCAGTGGGCCAGTGAGATGAATCTGCCGACCGAAACGGTGCTGCATCACCATGCGCATGCCGCTGCGAGCCTTGCCGAGCACGGTTGGCCGCTGGACGGTGGCGACGTGATTGCTCTGACGGTAGACGGTATCGGCATGGGGGCAAACGGCGCGCTGTGGGGCGGAGAGTGTTTGCGGGTCAACTATCGTGAATGCGAACACTTGGGTGGCTTACCCGCGGTCGCGCTGGCGGGCGGCGATCTGGCGGCAAAGCAGCCGTGGCGTAACCTGCTCGCGCAGTGTCTGCGTTTTGTCCCTGACTGGCAGCGTTACCCGGAAACATCGGCGCTGCAACAGCAAAACTGGAACGTGCTGGCACGCGCCATTGAGCGGGGGATCAATGCCCCGCTGGCGTCATCGTGCGGACGGCTGTTTGATGCCGTTGCCGCCGCGCTCCAGTGCGCTCCGACTTCATTGAGTTATGAAGGCGAGGCCGCCTGCGCGCTGGAGGCGTTGGCCTCGCAATGTGATGGTGTTGAGCATCCGGTAACCATCCCGTTGCAAGGTAATGAACTTGACCTGGCTGTGTTTTGGCAGCAATGGCTGAACTGGCAGGGGGCGTCTGCAGCAAGGGCGTGGGCGTTTCATGATGCGCTGGCGTGTGGGTTTGCCACGCTGATGCGTGAGCAGGCCGAAGCGCGTGGCGTGAAGACGTTAGTATTCAGCGGTGGCGTGATGCATAACCGTTTGTTGTCATCGCGGCTGGCATTTTATCTGGCTGATTTCACCTTACTGTTTCCGCAGCGTTTACCGGCGGGGGATGGGGGATTATCTCTGGGGCAGGGCGTGATTGCCGCGGCGCGGGCGTTCGCGGAAGGGTAAGATGCCGGATGGCGGCTGCGCCTTATCCGGCCTACAAATAGATGCTTGCTCGTAGGCCGGATAAGGCGCGAAGCGCCGCCATCCGGCATCACAAACTTACATGGGCAATGTTTTCAGCAGCGCAAAGGCTTCTTTCATCCGGTCTTCACTGACCACAAACGCACATAGCTGGCCTTCTTCGTTCATTCCTCTGGCCACCATACCTTGCGCTTCAGCGGCAATATGCCAGTTCAGATCGCGACGCTGGGTTTCCCCTGCCAGATGTAATGGCAGTTCCGGCGTTTTAACTTTTACCAGCATGGCAGGCAGCTTCAATGGCGCATTGCCGCCGAGCAGGTTTTTCGCCAGATACATGGCGCTCAGTTGAATCGGCTGCAGGAACGGCAGCACCTGACCGTTAATTTCCGCACAGTCGCCGAGCGCATAAATATCCGGGTGACTGGTTTGCAGATAGCTGTCGACGCAGACGCCACGATTGATGTTCAATCCGGCGCGACGGGCCAGCGCCGTTTCCGGGCGCAGACCGGTGGCGGCGATCACTGCATCGACGTCTACGCTGCGGCTACGATCGAGCGTGGCGCGAATACCCGATTCATTTTTTTCCAGACCCTGAAGCTGGGATTTCAGCAGCAGATGCACACCCATATCGGTCAGACGATGCTGTAAGCGACTGCTGACTTCCGGTGGCATCAGCGAGGCCAGAATGCTGGCGGCGTTGTCGATAAGCGTTACCGCTTTACCGGCACGACAAAAATCCATCGCCAGTTCACTGCCAATTAAGCCACCGCCGACAATGAGTACCCGCTGGGCATCACGCAGTTGCGTTTCACAGGCGCGGTATTCTTGCTGGCTGTTCAGTGTGAGCATTAACTCACGTCCGGTAACTGGAGGCACAAAGGCTGAAGCCCCCGTAGCCAGAACCAGCTTGTCATACTGCCACTGTTGGTCCTGACTTTTCACGATGTGGGCATCGGCGTCGATGTCGGTCACCCAGGTGTATGGGAACAGGCGCAAGTTAAACTGTTCGGCAAACTCCCCCGCCGACTGGCGGGTGAGGTCGTCTGCACGCTGTGCCTGACTGATAACGTGGCTGAGATCGGGCTTGTTGTACTCATCCATGCTGTCAGCGGCAATCAGGGTCAACGGAACAGTTGCATCCTGTTTACGGATATTTTTGACTAACTGGCGGGCGGCGAAGCCCGAACCAATAATGACAATTCCGCGGCTCATTTTGCCTCCGTTGCCAGTACGTCGAAGACGTCTTTACCTAATGAACATTCCGGGCACAGGAAGTTATCCGGCACGTCGCTCCATGGGGTACCTGGCGCGACATCCTGCAACGGTTCACCTTTTGCTGGATCGTAAATCCACTGACACACGCTGCACTGCATGCTTGGGCCGAGGTCAGCCGCAGCCGCAGCGGCACAGGCGCACTCTTCTTCTTTGGTTGCCGCTTTTACCGCCGTTTCCGGCAGCGGAGCAAGCGCCCACTGACGTGCAATTTCACGACCGTGCTGACGACACAGTTCCAGCGCATCCAGATCCGGACGCCATTTCGCCTTCAGGCTCAGCGACATCTCAAAACCTGCATCCTGTAAACGGGTGGACAGGCGGTCTACTGCGCCGCCGCTCCAGCCGTGAGAACCAAAGGCGCTGGCGCGTTTGTTACGAAAACGCAGACCGGTCATCTCTTCCACCAGTCCGGCGATTTTCGGCATCATCACGTTGTTCATGGTGGAGGTACCGACCAGCACGCCTTTAGAGCGGAAGACGTTGGTCAGGACTTCGTTTTTGTCGCTACGTGCGACGTTAAAGATTTTCACCGCCACGTTCGGGTCAACTTCGTTGATGCCCTGGGCTATGGCGTCCGCCATCATGCGGGTGTTGTTGGACATGGTGTCGTAGAAGATGGTGATGCGGTCTTCCTGATAATCGGCCGCCCATTTCAGGTACAGCTCAACGATCTGCGTTGGGTTTTCGCGCCATACCACACCGTGAGAAGTCGCAATCATATCCACCGGCAGGTTGAAGCCGAGGATTTCAGTGATTTTCGGTGTCACCAGACGGCTGAACGGGGTCAGGATGTTGGCGTAGTAGCGTTGGCATTGTTCGAACAGTTCGGTCTGGTCAACTTCGTCGTTGAACAGGCGTTCGTCGCAGTAATGCTGGCCGAAGGCGTCGTTACTGAACAGTACCGCATCGCCGGTCATGTAGGTCATCATGCTGTCAGGCCAGTGCAGCATCGGCGTTTCAACAAAGATCAGCTGTTTGCCGTTGCCGATGTCCAGAGAATCACCGGTTTTCACCACGTTGAAGTTCCACTCCGGATGATGGTGGTGGCCGGTGATGGAATCAATTGCGTTAGCGGTGCAGTAAATTGGCGTGTCCGGGATGCAAGACATCAGTTCGGTCAGCGCTCCGGCGTGGTCTTCTTCTGCGTGGTTAATGATGATGTAGTCGATATCCGCGAGGTCAATTTCACTGCGCAGGTTCTGCACGAATTCACGGCTAAACTTATGGTCTACTGTATCGATCAGCACGTTTTTTTCTTCACGGATGAGATAGCTGTTGTAGCTGCTGCCGCGCAGCGTTTTGTATTCAGTGCCGTGGAAATCACGCACTTCCCAGTCACGTTGGCCAACCCAATGAATGTTATTTTTAACCAGAATAGACATAGCAACCTCAATTAATTCAGCGTTTTTCTAAAAAAGATGTTTTGCTTATTGCATGTTGTGTGCCAACTTTTTAATCATTTGATTTTTAATGGTTTATTATTTATTGCTTATAAGGTGGTAGTCAAAATGACTGTTCATTTCATTGTCAATATGACAATATGAATTGTCAAAATGACAATGAGGTTGCCATGAGCTTTTCAGTAGATGTGCTGGCGGGTATCGCCATCGAATTACAAAGCGGTATCGGACATCAGGACCGCTTTCAGCGCCTGATCACGACTTTGCGCCAAGTGCTGGAGTGCGACGCATCGGCACTGCTGCGCTACGAGTCACGACAGTTTATCCCGCTGGCTATCGATGGCCTGGCGCAGGATGTTCTGGGCCGCCGCTTCACGCTGGAGGGACATCCGCGGCTGGAGGCGATTGCCCGCGCCGGGGACGTGGTACGTTTTCCTGCCGACAGCGATCTGCCCGATCCTTATGACGGGTTAATCCCGGGTCAGGAGAGCCTGAAGGTCCATGCCTGCATTGGGTTGCCGTTGTTTGCCGGACAAAATCTGATTGGTGCGTTAACGCTGGATGGCATGGAGCCCGATCAGTTCGATGTCTTCAGCGATGAAGAGCTGAGGCTGATTGCCGCTCTGGCGGCGGGGGCGCTGAGTAATGCGTTGCTGATTGAACAACTGGAAAGCCAGAATATGCTGCCGGGTTCGTCGACGGCTTTCGAGCAGGTGACGGAAACCCAGATGATTGGCCTGTCGCCCAATATGATGCAGTTGAAAAAAGAGATTGAGATTGTTGCAGGGTCCGATCTCAACGTATTGATCAGCGGCGAAACCGGGACCGGGAAGGAGCTGGTAGCCAAAGCTATCCATGAAGGTTCGCCGCGTGCGGTGAATCCGCTGGTGTATCTCAACTGCGCGGCGTTGCCCGAAAGCGTGGCGGAAAGTGAACTTTTTGGTCACGTAAAAGGGGCTTTTACCGGGGCTATCAGTAATCGTAGCGGTAAGTTTGAAATGGCGGATAACGGCACGCTGTTTCTCGACGAAATTGGCGAACTCTCGCTGGCGTTGCAGGCCAAGCTGCTGCGCGTATTACAGTATGGCGATATTCAGCGTGTGGGGGACGATCGCAGCCTGCGCGTTGACGTGCGCGTACTGGCGGCGACCAATCGTGATTTACGCGAAGAGGTGCTGGCGGGGAATTTTCGCGCAGATCTGTTTCATCGCCTGAGCGTTTTTCCCCTTTCCGTGCCGCCACTGCGTGAGCGCGGCGAAGATGTAGTGCTGCTGGCGGGCTATTTTTGCGAGCAATGTCGGCTGCGGCTGGGACTTTCCCGCGTGGTGTTAAGCCCCGGCGCGCGTAATCATCTGCTGAGTTACGGCTGGCCCGGAAACGTGCGCGAGCTGGAACATGCCATTCATCGGGCGGTTGTGCTGGCAAGGGCTACCCGGGCAGGGGATGAGGTGGTGCTGGAGGCACAGCATTTTGCCTTGCAGGATGAAAGCCCTGTACCGCAGCCGGACGTCGTGGCAGAGATCCCGCAGCATCACAATTTGCGTGAGGCAACGGAGTCATTTCAGCGCGAGATGATCCGCCGGGCCTTGGCGCAAAATAATCACAATTGGGCGGCAAGCGCGCGGGCGCTGGAAACAGACGTCGCCAACCTGCACCGGCTGGCGAAACGCCTGGGGCTGAAGGATTAGATAATACCGGCCTGATAGAAATCCTGCAGGTTGATAGCACCGGTGAGTTTCCCGTTTTCATCTATCACCGGTGCGGCAGTGATTTTGCGTTTCATCAGGATCTCTTTGGCGTCAATCGCGCGGCTCTGCGCCTGCAGCGTAATGCCATTATGGGTCATTGCTTCGCTAACCTGCGTGGTGAGCGCGCCGCCGCCAACCAGCCAGCGGCGCAGGTCGCCGTCGGTAAAGACGCCTTTCACCAGCGACGCATCGTCACAAACAGCCACCAGACCAAGGCCCGTGCGGCTCAGCTCCAGCATCGCGTCCATGACGCTGGTGGTCAGAGTCACCTGCGGAATGGCATCGTCACGGCGCATCAGATGATGCACTTTATTTAACAGACGAGCGCCCAGCGCGCCAGCCGGATGCGAGCGGGCAAAATCTTCTTCGTTAAAGCCGCGCGCCTGCATCACGGCGATTGCGAGCGCGTCGCCCATCATCAGCGTGTTCACGGTGCTGGAGGTCGGCGCCAGGCGCATCGGGCAGGCTTCACGTTCAACAGAAATATCCAGCACGGCTTTGGCCGCCAGGCCCAGCGGCGAAGTCGGTTTTCCGGTCATTGCCAGCAGGGCGACGGATTTGTCTTCCAGGCGCGGGATGATGAGATCCAGCTCTTTCGCACCGCCGGAGTAGGAGATAAACAGCATGACATCACGGCTTTCGATCATCCCTAAGTCGCCGTGCAGGGCTTCAGCGGGATGCACAAAAAAGGCTGGGGTGCCGGTACTGGCGAGGGTCGCAGCAATTTTTTTGCCAATATGGCCTGATTTGCCAATCCCGGAGACAATGACTTTGCCTTCACAGTGGATGATCGTATTGGCGGCGCGGACAAAATCATCGCCCAGCCGCTCTGGCAGTCGGCTGGCTTCCTGTAGTTCCAGCATTAACGTCTGACGGCCCGCGTTCAGTAGTGCATCACTCATTGGTTTCTCCGGTTATGATTACTTCAATCCCTTTTGCTTCCAGCGCCTGACGAAATGCAGGGTCGATACCCGCATCGGTAATCAGCTTGTCGACGCTTTCCAGACTGCACACAACATTAGGGCTTTTACGCCCAAATTTTGAGGAGTCGGCCATCAGAATCACTTCGCGAGCGGCATTGCACATCGCTTTACTGACGCTAAACACCTCATTAAAGGTGGTCACGCCGGCATTGAGATCAATGCCGTCGGTACCCATGAAGAGTTTATCAAAGCTGAATTGCTCAAAGGCGTTTTCTGCCAGCTGACCGTGAAATGACGCAGATTTTTTGCGAAAGGTCCCGCCGGGCATCAGGATGGTTTGCTCGTTGTCCAACTCCGAAAGGGCGTTAACAATGTGCAGACTGTTGGTCATGACGGTGATGTTGCTAAAGCGGGTAAGCATCGGCACCATCTGCAATACGGTGCTGCCCGCATCCAGAATGATGGAATCGCCATCATGGATATAATGGACGGCAGCTTCGGCAATCTGCTCTTTTTTGTGCGTGTTGATTAGCGTTTTGTGATCGATAGGCGGATCGGATTCGTCTTTATTTAACACCACGCCGCCATAGGTACGAATGACGGTTCCGGCATTTTCCAGAATGACCAGGTCTTTGCGAATGGTTGTGCCGGTCGTGTCAAAGTAGTGGGCCAGTTCTTCAACCGAGCATTTTCCCTGCTTTTGCAGGTGCTCCAGTATGGCAGCCTGACGCTGACGAGGTTTCATAGGCGTGATTACCCTGACTTAATAAGTTGCAAAATGATAATTTCGCAAGCTATTAGCATTCACAACGAAATTACCCATGTTTCAGTTTAAGCGCCAATGATAGTGCATTCTGTGATAACGGATCATGGGGAAAGATCACATCAGGCTGTAAATCATCAAGATGTTTGCCCATTATCGTGGCAATTTTTCCGGGTCTGGCGAATACCGTCAGACCTTTCATAAATAACGTATCGGTAACCCGCTGCTGCTCATCAAGCGCAATGGCGACGACCACGCGCGGTTTAAACCGTCCGCCGGAACGACCTACACCAACCCGGCCCTGCTGGCAGAGTTTGTCAAACGCCTGGTTAAAGCGGGATATTTGCCAGCCGCCGAGCGCCAGTTGCAGGCACCAGGCGATAGCGGCGACGGTAATCAGTGCGGAAACCATTATGTACTCCTTTGATTTTGCCGGATAAGCGCAGCAGCCATCCGGCAATTCAACATTAAAACATCACCTGACCGCCGGTCACGTTGATGGACTGCCCGGTGCAGTAAGAGGCTTTTGGACTGGCGTAAAACAGCAGCATGTTCAGTACGTCCTGATAATCGCAGCCGCGTTTAAGCGGAACCTTATCAATGTAGTACTGCTCCACCTCATCTGGCTTAAGGCCCAGCTTGGTCGCATATTGCGGTAATAACGACTGAAACATTGGTGATTTCAACAGGTTGCCGAGCATTAGCGAATGGACGGTAATACCGTATTCCGCTAGATCCAGCGCCAGCGATTGGGTTAAACCCACGCCGCCGAATTTTGCCGCGCTGTAGCCCGAATTGTGTTTACTGCCTACTTTCCCTGATTTGGAGTTGATCTGGATAATGCGTCCCTGAACGCCATCGCGGATCATCAGGCGTGAGAATTCACGGGCGCAGAGGAAGTAACCGACCAAATTCACCTGCAGCGAGCGGTCGAAATCCCCAAGCTGAAAATCGCTGATAAACGCGGCTTTAGCGATACCCGCGCTGTAAACCAGCAGGTCGACGCGACCGAATATTTCATCCACTCCGCGTGACAGTGCCAGCACGCTCTGTTCGCTGGTGGCATCAGCGCCAAAACCGTACGCTGTGCCTTCGCCAAACTCGGCGTTAATCTCCTGCGCGACGTTGGCGGCTTTATCACTTTGAATATCCACCACCGCGACGCGGTATCCTTCTGTCGCAAGCCCACGGCAAAGGAATGCCCCCAGGGTCTGGCCTCCACCAATGACAACGGCAACCTGATTCATCTTTTTCTCCTTCAATCTTAAGCAACAAACTTCAAAATACAGCCCGGCGCGATATCGTCCGGTACAGGGCCCGCCACATGTACGGTGCCTGGGAATTCCGCTTCGCTGAGTCCGTCAAAACGTAGGGTGATATGCCCCAGTTCACGTAAGTTCTGTTCCGCCACGCTGCCAACGGCGGTGACCGGGTAGTGATGCTGGCCTAGCTCAAACTGGAGCCCAGCTCGCAAAGCGCCATTCAGCTCTCCGTGGCAATGGATGAAGCAAAACTCTTCGATATCCGCTGGCGCACCTTCACGAAAGGTGATCAACATCTGGTCGCAAAGTGCGTCTGGGGCGCTCTGTCCGATACGGGTGATGGTGGTTTGATAAATCACGGTCATTTTTGAGTGCCTCTTATTGGTAAATAAAGCCGGATACAAACCAGGCGATGAGAACGGTAGGCGCGCCGGCCAGGAAGCGGCTTACCAGGACGGATGGCACACCGACGCGGACCGTGTCCTGACGCGCTTCGGCCAGCGATAATCCCACCGGAATAAAATCGCATGCCGCTTGCGCATTAATGGCAAACAGGGCCGGTAGCGCCAGATGGGGAGGGATGTTCCCCAGGCCAATCTGTACGCCGATCAGCACCCCGATAACCTGGGCGATGACCGCACCAGGGCCGAGGAAAGGCGACAACAGCGGGAAAGAGCAAATCAGCGCCAGCGTCACCAGTCCCAGCGGGTGGCTGGCGAGCGGTGCGAGACCGTGGGCTATCCAGTCTCCCAGACCAGAAGCCATGATGATGCCGATCAGCGCCGAGACGAACGCCATAAACGGTAGAATGGTTTTCAGAACGGTATCAATAGTGTCGCGACCGGCCTGGAACAGGACAGCAACGGCTGACCCCATGCCCATACCGACTTTTGCCAACAGACCATCGCTTTGTTCAGTAATCTTTTTACTGGTGTCGTAATCGCGACCGATAGTGCTGCTTGCAGGCTGTGGCGCAGCGGATGCTTCCCCGACAACCGTGATGTTTTCTTCTTTCACGCCAGAGACATAGATATCTTCAACAATGTACTGGGCCAGCGGACCGGATTTCCCCGTGGCGTGAATATTTATCGTGGGTATGCGACGTTTGGGATAGATCCCACAGCGTAGCGTGCCGCCGCAATCGATGATCGCCACAGCAATTTCATTCTCCGGCGGTTCGCCCTCTTTGAAACCATCAACGGCCTGCCAACCGGTCAGGTTCGCCAGTTTGTCGACAATCGCAGGGCGAGTTCCGGCAGTGATATAGACAATTTTCTTGCCCGGCACAGCATCCAGTTCAAGTGGGCCGCCCCAGCCGCCGGTGCCTTTTTCAATACGAATACGCGTCATGATGTTGCTCCCGCCAGATGAACTTTCTGCTCAAGTTGAATGCCCATTTTTTTCTCGAAAATGGCGGTGGTGAAATCGGTCACCCAGCCGCGGAAGAAGTTGGTCACCAGGCCGACCAGCAAATAGCTCACCGCCAGCGGGCCAAGAGGAAGCCCCAGCGTCGTCAGGCCGCTGGCGATACCCAGATAGACAAACAGCTCGCCGGGGTTGATGTGCGGGAATAAGCCGTTCATGGAATGGCAGCTATAAGAGGCCGCAGCGTAGTAGCTGGGTTTGTACTTTTCTGGCATAAAACGGCCCAGGCTCAACGTCATCGGATTACAAAACACAAATGTGCCGATGCACGGCAGTAGCAGATAGCGGGATAGTGGGTTTCCGGCGCAGCGCTGGGCAAAACGTTCAATACGCTGCTGGCCGATAAAGTTAATCAGCGCATTCATGATGACCAGCAGGCTAATCAGCAGGGGAAGGATACCGGTCACCATGCCGGTAAACACCTCTCCGCCTTTCTGGAACAGCCCGATAAACCACTCAGCACCGAGTGTGATGGTGTCGATCATTATTCTCTCCTGTAGGGTATTTTAGTTATCTTGCCAAACGGAAACTAATTTTAATCAGATCGAAAGATTTAAAAGTGTTATTTTGATCTCAAAATGAAAGATAAATATTTTAATGTGAAAGTTATTGTGTAAGCGCTCGCAAATATGACGGTCGGAAGTGTAAGAGGGGGAAAATTCTGTGAAGCAGAGCGACTACTGCTTCCTTGTATGGCGGAGGATGCTTTACCATACTTCTCCCAGGCTGAATTTGTTTAATGGATGTCTCATGTTCAAGCGTCGTTATGTAGCGTTACTTCCCCTTTTCGTATTGCTTGCTGCCTGTAGCAGCAAACCTAAACCTTCAGAGACTCAAACGACTACGGGTACGCCATCCGGCGGTTTCCTGCTTGAGCCACAGCATAATGTCATGCTAACGGGCGGCGATTTTGCCAATAACCCGAACGCGCAACAGTTCATCGAGAAAATGGTGAACAAGCACGGCTTTGACCGTCAGCAGTTGCAGGAGATCCTGTCGCAGGCCAAGCGCCTGGATTCGGTATTACGTTTAATGGACCGTCAGGCGCCGACGACGCAACCGCCAGCCGGACCTAACGGCGCATGGCTGCGTTATCGCAAACAATTCATCACCCCGGACAACGTACAAAACGGCGTAGCCTTCTGGAATCAATATGAAGATGCCCTGAACCGCGCGTGGCAGGTCTACGGCGTTCCTCCGGAAATTATCGTCGGTATTATTGGCGTGGAGACGCGCTGGGGCCGCGTGATGGGCAAAACGCGAATTCTCGATGCGCTGGCGACGCTGTCCTTTAACTATCCTCGTCGTGCGGAGTACTTCTCCGGCGAACTGGAAACTTTCCTGTTGATGGCGCGGGATGAAAGCGACGATCCGCTCGATTTGAAAGGTTCCTTCGCCGGTGCGATGGGCTACGGCCAGTTTATGCCGTCTTCCTATAAAGAGTATGCGGTCGATTTCAATGGCGATGGACACATTAACCTGTGGGATCCGGTAGATGCCATCGGTAGCGTGGCGAACTATTTTAAAGGCCATGGCTGGGTGAAAGGCGATATGGTCGCGGTGCCGGCGAATGGCCAGGCCCCCGGGCTGGCGAACGGTTTTAAAACTCAGTACAGCATTTCACAGCTTGCCGCCGCGGGACTGACGCCGCAGCAGTCGTTGGGGAATCATCAGCAGGCCAGCCTGCTGCGCCTGGATATTGGTACCGGCTATCAGTACTGGTATGGATTGCCGAACTTCTACACCATCACCCGCTACAACCACAGTACCCACTACGCGATGGCCGTGTGGCAACTGGGTCAGGCGGTCGCGCTGGCGCGCGTGCAGTAATCGCTCCACCGGCCTACGGGAAGAAATCTCTTGTAGGCCGGATAAGATGCCCTGACATCGTCATCCGGCAGGTCTTATTTATGCAACGGAGCAATTTTTGGAATCCCCCTCGTAAAACGTTCTCTCCATCCCCACATTGGTTATGAAAGTGCTATCTTGTCCGGCATATTTTTTAACTGACAGAGGCTGAAATGACTGACAGTGAACTGATGCAGTTAAGCGAGCAGGTTGGCCTGGCGCTGAAAGCGCGTGGGGCGACCGTTACGACGGCGGAATCCTGCACCGGCGGCTGGGTGGCCAAAGCGATTACGGATATTGCCGGAAGCTCCGCCTGGTTTGAGCGCGGGTTTGTGACCTACAGCAACGAAGCTAAAGCACAGATGATTGGCGTGCGCGAAGAGACGTTGGCCCAGCATGGGGCGGTGAGCGAGCCTGTGGTGGTGGAGATGGCAATTGGCGCGCTAAAAGCTGCGCGCGCGCATTTCGCGGTCTCGATCAGCGGTATTGCCGGGCCGGATGGCGGCAGTGAAGAAAAGCCCGTGGGTACCGTATGGTTCGCCTTTGCCAGCGCGAGCGGCGAGGGGATTACGCGTCGGGAATGCTTCAGCGGCGATCGCGACGCGGTACGCCGACAGGCGACCGTCTACGCGTTACAAACCCTGTGGCAACAATTTCTACAAAATACTTGATACTGTATGAGCATACAGTATAATTGCCTCAACAGAACATTATCTACCACGTTTCGCGGTTTAACCCGAAAGCGGCATGACAGGAGTAATTAATGGCTATCGACGAAAACAAACAGAAAGCGTTGGCGGCAGCGCTGGGTCAGATCGAAAAGCAATTCGGTAAAGGCTCCATCATGCGCCTGGGTGAAGACCGTTCCATGGATGTGGAAACTATCTCCACCGGTTCGCTTTCTCTGGATATCGCATTGGGCGCGGGCGGTTTGCCAATGGGCCGTATCGTCGAAATCTACGGGCCTGAATCCTCCGGTAAAACAACGCTGACCCTGCAGGTTATTGCCGCTGCGCAGCGTGAAGGTAAAACCTGTGCATTTATCGATGCAGAACACGCGCTGGATCCGGTCTATGCCCGTAAGCTTGGTGTTGATATCGACAACCTGCTGTGTTCTCAGCCGGATACCGGTGAGCAAGCGCTGGAAATCTGTGATGCGCTGGCGCGCTCCGGCGCGGTTGACGTTATCGTTGTCGACTCCGTTGCCGCATTGACGCCGAAGGCAGAAATCGAAGGCGAGATTGGTGACTCTCACATGGGCCTTGCGGCACGTATGATGAGCCAGGCAATGCGTAAGCTGGCCGGTAACCTGAAGCAGTCCAACACGCTGCTGATTTTCATCAACCAGATCCGTATGAAGATTGGCGTTATGTTCGGTAACCCGGAAACCACCACCGGTGGTAACGCCCTGAAATTCTATGCGTCTGTTCGTCTGGATATCCGTCGTATTGGCGCGGTGAAAGAAGGCGATAACGTGGTTGGTAGCGAAACCCGCGTTAAGGTTGTGAAAAACAAAATTGCAGCGCCGTTCAAACAGGCTGAATTCCAGATCCTTTACGGTGAAGGTATTAACTTCTACGGCGAACTGGTTGACCTGGGCGTGAAAGAGAAGCTGATTGAAAAAGCCGGTGCATGGTACAGCTATAACGGTGAGAAAATCGGTCAGGGTAAAGCGAATGCGACCAACTGGCTGAAAGAAAACCCGGCAACCGCAAAAGAGATTGAGAAGAAATTGCGCGAGTTACTGCTCAATAACCAGGATTCAACGCCAGATTTCTCCGTTGATGACGGTGGTGCAGACGTAGCAGAAACGAACGAAGATTTCTGATAATCTGTTTTACATCGCATAATAGTAAAGGGCTGCATATCATGCAGCCCTTTTGCATTTCTGAAGGTTCACTATGACAGATGCAACTTCCCGCCGATCCGCTTATTCCCGACTGCTCGACCGCGCCGTGCGTATTCTGGCAATGCGCGATCACAGCGAGCAGGAACTACGGCGTAAACTGGCCGCGCCGGTGATGGGTAAACATGGACCGGAAGACATTGATGCTTCTGCGGAAGATTACGACAAGGTCATTGCCTGGTGCATTGAAAGTCGTTATCTGGATGATGACCGCTTCGTTCAGCAGTTTATCGCCAGCCGTAGCCGTAAAGGCTATGGGCCTGCGCGAGTGCGGCAGGAACTCAGCCAGAAAGGGATCTCGCGTGAGGCTATCGAGCGCGCCATGCGCGAGTGTGAAATTGACTGGGCAGTACTTGCGCGCGAGCAGGCAATCCGGAAATACGGTGAACCTTTACCAGTGGATTTTTCAGATAAGGTAAAGGTCCAGCGTTTTTTGCTCTATCGCGGCTATCTGATGGAAGATATTCAGGCAATATGGCGAAATTTTGACGATTGAGCGCATACGGGATTTTACTTCCCAGTAAAGAAAACTTATCTTATTCCCACTTTTCGATTGCCAGAGGCGCAGTTTACGTGTCGATGCTGGTAATGACATTTCGTTAGCTTGATTTCTTCAGGATAATTATGAGCAAGAGCACCGCTGAGATCCGTCAGGCGTTTCTCGATTTTTTCCATAGTAAAGGACATCAGGTAGTTGCCAGCAGCTCCCTGGTACCGAACAATGACCCTACTTTGTTGTTTACCAACGCCGGGATGAACCAGTTCAAGGATGTTTTCCTTGGCCTCGACAAGCGTAATTATTCCCGCGCAACTACCTCGCAGCGTTGCGTACGTGCGGGCGGTAAGCACAACGACCTGGAAAACGTCGGTTACACTGCACGTCACCACACCTTCTTCGAAATGCTGGGCAACTTCAGCTTCGGCGATTATTTCAAACACGATGCCATTCAATACGCGTGGGAACTGCTGACCGGTGAAAACTGGTTTGCCCTGCCAAAAGAGCGTCTGTGGGTCACCGTCTATGAAACTGACGATGAAGCCTATGAAATCTGGGAAAAAGAAGTCGGTATTCCGCGCGAACGTATCATCCGCATCGGTGATAACAAAGGCGCGGCCTATGCATCCGATAACTTCTGGCAGATGGGTGATACCGGTCCTTGCGGTCCGTGTACCGAAATTTTCTACGATCACGGCGACCACATTTGGGGCGGCCCTCCGGGAAGCGCAGAAGAAGATGGCGATCGCTACATTGAGATCTGGAACATCGTCTTTATGCAGTTCAACCGTCAGGCTGACGGCACCATGGAACCGCTGCCGAAGCCGTCCGTGGATACCGGTATGGGTCTGGAGCGTATTGCGGCCGTGCTGCAACACGTTAACTCCAACTATGAAATTGACCTGTTCCGCTCACTGATTGAATCCGTAGCGAAAGTTACCGGTGCGACCGATCTGAGCAATAAATCGCTGCGCGTCATCGCCGACCATATCCGTTCCTGTGCATTCCTGATTGCCGATGGCGTTGTCCCATCGAATGAAAACCGTGGCTATGTGCTGCGCCGTATCATTCGCCGCGCGGTACGTCATGGCAACATGCTGGGCGCGAAGGATACCTTCTTCTACAAGCTGGTTGGTCCGCTGGTGGAAGTCATGGGGTCAGCAGGTGAAGAACTGCAGCGTCAACAGGCTATGGTTGAGCAGGTTCTGAAAACCGAAGAAGAACAGTTCGCGCGTACGCTGGAGCGTGGTCTGGCACTGTTGGACGAAGAACTGGCAAAACTGACCGGCGATACGCTGGATGGCGAAACCGCCTTCCGTCTGTATGACACCTACGGCTTCCCGGTTGACCTGACGGCAGACGTTTGCCGCGAGCGCAACATCAAGGTTGACGAAGCGGGCTTTGAAGCCGCAATGGAAGAACAGCGTCGTCGTGCGCGTGAAGCCAGCGGCTTTGGCGCAGACTATAATGCGATGATTCGCGTTGATGGCGCTTCAGAATTTAAAGGCTATGAGCACCTTGAGCTGAACGGCAAAGTGACTGCGTTGTTTGTCGATGGTAAAGCGGTAGACGCCATTAACGCTGGTCAGGATGCTGTTGTTGTACTGGATCAGACGCCGTTCTATGCGGAATCTGGTGGTCAGGTTGGCGACAAGGGCGAACTGAAAGGTGCGGGCTTTGCGTTTGTCGTGAGCGACACGCAAAAATATGGCCAGGCGATTGGTCATATCGGCAAACTGTCTGCGGGTTCTCTGAAAATTGGCGATGCAGTGCAGGCTGATGTGGATGAAGCTCGTCGTGCGCGTATCCGTTTGAATCACTCCGCAACGCACCTGATGCACGCGGCGCTGCGCCAGGTACTGGGCACGCATGTGGCACAGAAAGGTTCACTGGTTAACGATAAAGTGCTGCGCTTCGACTTCTCTCATACCGAAGCCATGAAGCCTGCTGAAATCCGTGCCGTTGAAGATCTGGTGAATGCGCAAATTCGTCGCAACCTGCCGATTGAAACGAACATCATGGATCTGGAAGCGGCGAAAGCCAAAGGCGCAATGGCGCTGTTTGGCGAGAAATATGATGACCACGTGCGCGTTCTGAGTATGGGCGATTTCTCCACCGAACTGTGTGGCGGTACTCACGCCAGCCGTACGGGGGATATCGGTCTGTTCCGCATTGTGTCTGAGTCAGGTACTGCGGCGGGCGTTCGTCGTATCGAAGCTGTAACCGGTGAAGGCGCTATCCAAACCGTGCATGCTGAGAGCGATCGCTTAAGCGATATCGCGCAACTGCTGAAAGGCGATAGCCAGAATATCGGTGATAAAGTGCGTTCTGTACTGGAACGTACGCGTCAACTCGAAAAAGAATTGCAGCAATTGAAGGAACAGGCTGCGGCGCAGGAGAGTGCAAATCTCTCCAGCAAAGCGGTTGATATCAACGGCGTGAAGCTGCTGGTCAGTGAACTCGCGGACGTTGAGCCGAAAATGTTGCGTACCATGGTTGATGATCTGAAAAATCAACTGGGGTCTACCGTTATCGTTCTGGCAACGGTAGTTGAAGGTAAGGTTTCTCTGATTGCTGGTGTGTCTAAGGATGTGACAGACCGTGTGAAAGCAGGGGAGCTGGTTGGTATGGTCGCTCAGCAGGTAGGCGGTAAGGGTGGCGGTCGTCCGGACATGGCGCAAGCCGGTGGTACGGATGCAGCGGCTCTGCCTGCAGCGTTAGCCAGTGTGAAAGGCTGGGTCAGCGCAAAACTGTAATAACTATAAGCGTAAGTCGACGCTGCGGGCTTCAATCCGCAGCGTTTGCATCAACGCTATCGACAACGATAAAGTCAGGTTGAAGTTGTGTATATCGGCTAAACTTAGGTTTAACAGAATGTGATGCCGTGACTGCTTACACTTAGGTGTTTGTCATCGCTTACTTTTTGGCGTTATATGATGGATAATGCCGGGATACAGAGAGACCCGACTCTTTTAATCTTTCAAGGAGCAAAGAATGCTGATTCTGACTCGTCGAGTTGGTGAGACCCTCATGATAGGCGATGAGGTCACCGTGACAGTTTTAGGGGTGAAGGGCAACCAGGTACGCATTGGCGTAAACGCCCCGAAAGAAGTTTCTGTCCATCGTGAAGAGATCTACCAGCGTATCCAGGCTGAAAAATCCCAGCAGTCCAGTTACTAAGGTTTTCGCGTCTCACCTTTCTGGTGAGGCGCAACCTGATTGAGTTGTCCTCTTTCTTCGCTTTTCTGCTTCATTCCCTCGTTTTCTCGTTTCCCATACGCATATTGTCGTTCCCGGCGAATTTTCTGTTTGTACATTGCCGGCAGGAAACTGCCAATTTATCTGTTGATAAAACACTCTTTTTGCCGTTTTTGCAGACTAATTGCGCGTGAAATGTGCAAACGATAAAAGCTCTGGAAAAATTGTTTGACTTATAAGTCCCAGAAAGTAATATGTGCGCCACGCAGCGACGATGAGCAGAAACAAGTTCTTCGAAGCACTCGCAAGAGGCGTGTTGGTGAGGTGGCCGAGAGGCTGAAGGCGCTCCCCTGCTAAGGGAGTATGCGGTCAAAAGCTGCATCCGGGGTTCGAATCCCCGCCTCACCGCCATTTGCATCCGTAGCTCAGCTGGATAGAGTACTCGGCTACGAACCGAGCGGTCGGAGGTTCGAATCCTCCCGGATGCACCATCTCTTACTTGATATCGCTTATTGCGGTATCAATATCGGCAGTAAAGCAAGTTTCCCGATGCATCCGTAGCTCAGCTGGATAGAGTACTCGGCTACGAACCGAGCGGTCGGAGGTTCGAATCCTCCCGGATGCACCATCTTATCTGCAATAGTGCATTAGCGTTATTACAGAAAATCGATATTGCTTTTTCAGCGACATCACATCTGCAGTAAAGTACGTTTCACCGATGCATCCGTAGCTCAGCTGGATAGAGTACTCGGCTACGAACCGAGCGGTCGGAGGTTCGAATCCTCCCGGATGCACCATCTTCTCCTAAATAATAGCGAAACTGTTATTTCACGGTCTGCGAGATAATCGCCAGCACCAGGGAGGATAACGTTGCTTCAGCAACGGCCCGTAGGGCGAACACTAGTGAGTAATCCTCCCGGATGCACCATCTCCCACTTGAATTATTTCCACATACTCTCTGAACATCCCTCAATTCGCTGTCAGCGACAAAATCAATCAATTACGATAAAATAACGTCTGGTCATTCGGCTTGTGAGAAGACGATGTACGAACGTTATGCGGGTTTGATTTTTGATATGGATGGCACCATCCTGGATACCGAACCTACGCACCGTAAGGCGTGGCATGAGGTATTGGGCCATTATGGGCTAAGGTTTGATGAACAAGCCATGGTCGCCCTCAATGGTTCCCCAACGTGGCGTATTGCCCAGTCGGTTATTGAATTGAATCATGCCGATCTTGACCCTCATGTTTTGGCACGAGAAAAAACGGACAAGGTAAAAAGCATGCTGCTGGATAGCGTCCAGCCTTTACCGTTGGTTGAAGTGGTGAAAGACTGGCATGGTCGCCGTCCTATGTCGGTAGGGACGGGGAGTGAAAGCGCAATTGCAGAGGCTCTGCTCGCTCACCTTGGTCTGCGTCGCTATTTTGATGCTGTGGTTGCTGCCGATCACGTACAACGCCATAAGCCTGCTCCTGATACGTTCTTGCTCTGTGCTGAGCGAATGGGGGTTGTTCCGGCGCGCTGCGTCGTGTTTGAAGATGCCGATTTTGGACTGCAGGCGGCGAACGCAGCGGGGATGGACGCCGTGGATGTTCGGTTATTGTGAGTGATGGACTATCGCTCCTGTCACTGTTTGCCAGCAGTTTTCTCAGCGCCACGCTATTACCCGGCAATTCTGAAGTTGTTCTGGTTGCCTTGCTGGTTTCTGGGGCCAGTCATCCCTGGGTCTTAGTCTTAACAGCAACAATGGGTAATAGCCTTGGAGGGTTAACTAACGTTATCCTTGGGCGTTTCTTTCCATTGCGTAAAACATCGCGCTGGCAAGAGAAAGCCACTGGTTGGCTGCGGCGCTATGGCGCTGTCACACTATTATTAAGCTGGATGCCGGTTGTGGGTGATTTACTGTGCCTGTTAGCTGGATGGATGCGCATCTCGTGGGGCCCAGTTCTCTTTTTCTTATGCCTTGGCAAGGCGTTGCGCTATGTTGTTGTCGCAGCGGTTACGACGCAAGGCATTATGTGGTGGCACTAATTGTGTTGTGAGATAGCCTTCAGGGTAACCAATACCATTATGCTAATTAAAACGATTTTGACAGGCGGGAGGTCAATTTGATCCCGAACGTATCACAGGCACTGGCCTGGCTGGAAAACCATCCTCAGGCGTTAAAGGGGATTCAACGTGGGCTGGAGCGTGAAACGCTGCGCGTTAATGCTGATGGGTCATTGGCAACGACAGGCCATCCTGAGGTGTTAGGCTCAGCGCTAACACATAAGTGGATAACCACGGACTTTGCCGAAGCGCTGCTGGAGTTTATTACTCCACCTGGCGACGATATTCATAAAATGCTGACGTTCATGCGCGACCTGCATCGTTATACCGCCAGAAACCTGGGTGACGAGCGTATGTGGCCGTTGAGCATGCCTTGCTATATTGCCGAAGGTCAGGATATTGAGTTGGCTCAGTACGGTACGTCGAATACCGGTCGTTTGAAAACGCTTTATCGTGAAGGCCTCAAAAACCGTTACGGCGCGTTGATGCAGACCATCTCCGGCGTACATTACAACTTCTCGCTGCCGATGGCTTTCTGGCAGGCGAAATGCGGCGTAACGGACGGCGAAGATGCTAAAGAGAAGATCTCTGCAGGTTACTTCCGCCTGATCCGCAACTATTACCGTTTTGGTTGGGTGATCCCGTATCTGTTTGGCGCCTCACCGGCTATTTGTTCCTCCTTCCTGCAAGGAAAACCGACCACCCTGCCGTTTGAAAAAACCGACTGTGGGATGTATTACCTGCCGTACGCGACATCGCTACGTCTGAGCGATTTAGGCTATACCAATAAGTCGCAAAGTAATCTCGGAATTACGTTTAACGATTTGCATGAGTATGTGGCAGGATTAAAGCGCGCGATCAAAACCCCTTCCGAGGAGTACGCGGCGATCGGTCTGGAGAAGGACGGTAAGCGTCTGCAAATTAACAGCAACGTTTTGCAGATTGAAAATGAACTGTATGCGCCTATTCGTCCAAAACGCGTCACTCGTCGTGGTGAAACGCCTTCTGACGCGCTTCTGCGTGGCGGTATTGAGTACATCGAAGTACGTTCACTGGATATTAACCCGTTCTCACCAATCGGCGTAGACGAGCAACAGGTGCGCTTCCTCGATCTGTTTATGGTCTGGTGCGCATTGGCCGATGCGCCGGAAATGAGTAGCGATGAGCTGTTATGTACGCGTACTAACTGGAATCGCGTTATTCTGGAAGGGCGTAAGCCTGGCCTGACCTTAGGCATTGGCTGTGAGACAGCGCAGTTCCCACTGCCTAAAGTGGGTAAAGATTTGTTCCGCGACCTGAAACGCGTAGCACAAACGCTGGACAGCATCCACGGGGGAGAGGAGTATCAAAAGGTATGCGACGAGTTGGTCGCCTGCTTTGATAATCCTGAACTGACATTCTCCGCCCGGATCCTACGGTCTATGATTGATGAAGGCATTGGCGGTACGGGCAAAGCGTTGGGTGAGGCTTACCGCAATCTGCTGCGCGAAGAGCCGTTGGAGATATTGCAGGAAGAAGAGTTTATTGCTGAAACCGAAGCTTCAAAGCGTCGTCAGCAGGAGATCGAAGCGGCTGACACCGAGCCGTTTAGCGTGTGGCTGGAAAAGCACGCTTGATACAAAAGAAAAAGGCCACTCGGGAGTGGCCAAAATTTCATCTCTGAAAACAGGGATGATGATAACAAATGCGCGTCTTTCATATACTCAGACTCGCCCCGGAACAAAGAGTTCAGATTATTTTTAAAAAATTTATCGGAGGTGGCTAAATGCCGTTGTTAGATAGTTTTACTGTCGATCACACCCGGATGGAAGCTCCCGCGGTCCGGGTTGCAAAAACGATGAACACCCCGCATGGCGACGCAATCACCGTGTTTGATCTGCGTTTCTGCATTCCGAACAAAGAAGTGATGCCTGAGAAAGGTATCCACACGCTGGAACACCTGTTTGCAGGTTTTATGCGTAACCACCTCAACGGTAACGGCGTTGAGATTATTGATATCTCTCCGATGGGATGCCGCACTGGCTTCTACATGAGTCTGATTGGTACCCCGGACGAGCAGCGTGTTGCCGACGCGTGGAAAGCGGCGATGGCTGACGTACTGAAAGTGCAGGATCAAAACCAGATCCCTGAGCTGAACGTTTACCAGTGCGGCACGTATCAGATGCACTCGCTCAGTGAAGCGCAGGACATTGCCCGTCATATCCTTGAGCACGATGTGCGCGTGAACAGCAATGAAGAGCTGGCGCTGCCGAAAGAGAAGTTGCAGGAACTGCATATTTAGTTGTCATGCAGGAACGCATCTAATCCGGCTGACAAATAATAGGCGCCAGCCGGTATAAAAAAGCCAGTTCATTTGAACTGGCTTTTTTGATCAATGTGCGCCGCCAGCGCCGCCGCCTGCACCAAACGGTGGTTTAGCGAACCAGACAAGACCAAGCAGCACCAGGAAGATCCCCGCCGACATCCAGAAGATTTCGTTGGCGGAAATGATCAGCCCTTGATTGGTTATCTGTTGGGCCAGCCAGCCAGAGGCTTGCTCCTTGCTCATCCCTAATCCCTGCAGCTGGTTATACATAGCCTGGGCATTTGGGTTGTAGGGGTTAACGGACTCCGTTAACTGCGCATGGTGTAGCGACTCACGGTTAGTCCACATTGTCGTGGTAATGGAAGTCCCGATAGAACCTGCCAGCGTTCGCGTAAAGTTAGACAAGCTGGAAGCCGCAGCCAGACGTTCAGGTGGTAAACCGGACAGCGTAATGGTTGTCAGCGGCATAAAGAAGCAGGCTACCGCGAAGCCCTGAATAAACTGCGGCCAGGCCGATGCGCCAAAGTCCATACCCGGTTCGAACGTCCACGCACGCCAGTAGAAACAGACGGCGTACATAATAAAACTGAACGTGACCAGCCGACGCATATCCAGCTTATGCGCGAAGCGACCGATTATCGGTGACAGGATCACCGGGATCACCCCAACCGGCGCGGAGGCCAGACCGGCCCAGGTTGCCGTATATCCGTAAACCTCCTGCAATAGCTGCGGCAGCAGGACGATTGCACCGAAGTAGAGCATATAGGCCAGACTGATACACAAACAGCCGATGGTAAAGTTTCGCGACTTAAACAGCGAGAGGTCGACAATCGGATGCTCGTCGGTAAGCTCCCAGACGATCAGGAAGCTGATAGCGACAACGGCAACCACCGTCAGGATGATAATCTCCTGTGAGGCAAACCAGTCCAGCTCTTTGCCGCGGTCGAGCATAATCTGCAAGCTACCGATACCAATGACCAGCAATGCCAGACCAATGGCGTCAATGCGTCGCTGCTCGGTTTTGGTTTCTCGCCCGCGTAGAGTTTGCAGGGTCATCAATACCACCGCCGCGCCGATTGGCACGTTGATGAAGAATATCCAACCCCAGTGATAGTTGTCGCTAATATAGCCCCCAAGAATCGGGCCGCATATTGGGGCGACAATCACCGTCATCGACCATAGCGCGAGGGCGATGGAACGCTTGGCGGGAGGATAATTATTCAGCAACAGGCTTTGCGAAAGCGGAATTAATGGACCGGCGACAATCCCTTGTACCACGCGGAAGAAAATCAGCATGTTCAGGCTGTTGGACATACCGCACGCCCACGACGCAATGGCGAAAGCGATAGTCGACCACATAAATAGCTTCACTTCGCCAACGCGCTTTGCCAGCCAGCCGGTGATCGGAATAGAGATAGCGTTCGCCACCCCAAAAGAGGTGATCACCCAGGTCCCCTGGCTCAGCGAAGAGCCCAGGTTCCCGGCGATAGTGGGGATCGCCACGTTAGCAATGGTGGAGTCCAGCACCTGCATGAATGTCGCCATAGACAGCGCGATCGTCATAATGACGAGCTGCGCGCCTTCCAGCGGTTTTTGCTGTTGCATCACACGCACCTTTGAATTAGCCCGCGTTGGCCCGCACGATCTCTTCGATCATCTTATTGACCGGATCAAGGTTGATTTCACGTGCATTACTTTCTGATACCGGTGTGGTACGGACCTGGCTTGCCAGAATTTGTCCGTCGCGATTTGAGGTATCCACCGTAACCAGCGTGGACAAACCGATCCGCAGCGGATGCTGCGCCAGTTGCTGCGCATCCAGTTCGATACGTACCGGCAGACGCTGGACGACTTTGATCCAGTTACCGGTTGCGTTTTGCGCAGGCAGGAGAGAAAAGGCGCTGCCCGTACCCATATCCAGGCCAACAATTTTACCGGTGTATTTCACGTCATCGCCGTAAATATCACTGATAACCGTCGCAGGCTGGCCGATACGCATGTGCGCAAGCTGCGTTTCTTTAAAGTTGGCATCGACCCACAGGTTGGTGGCCGGAACAACCGCCATCAGCGGCGTGGTTGGGCTGATTTGCGCGCCAGGCTGGACGGAACGACGGGAAACATAGCCGGTCATTGGACTGACGATTCTGGTACGTTCCAGCGCCAGCCAGGCGTTGCGCACTTCGGTGGCGGCCTGTTGCACGGCAGGCTGATCTTCCAGCTTGCTGCCGAGAATCATCGCCTGGTTAGCATTATATTGTTGGATTGCGACATCAAGCTGCGCTTGAGCGCTGGCAACGGCATCACGCGCATGTTGCAGTTCTTCGCGGCCAATCAGGTTCGCATTGCCCAGCGGTACGCGACGATTAAAATCGCTTTGCGCCTGTGCCAGAGCGGTTTTCTGCACTTCAATGCTTGCCTGTAACTGCTTGCTGTTGATCATCAGCTGGTGCGTCTGGCGCACGCTGGAAGCCAATGCCGTTTTGGCTTTTTCAAATGCCTGCTTAGCATCCGTCTGATCGAGGGTAACCAGCACATCGCCTTGTTTAACAAAGTCAGTGTTATCAGCCCAGACTTTCGTCACGCTGCCTGATACCTGCGCCATGATTTGAACTTGGTTCCCTGCCACGTACGCATCGTCCGTCTCTTCGACATGACGCAGTACTAAAAACCAATAAATCCCAATAGCCCCGGCAATGATAATAAAGAGCAAGGTCAGAAGGAGCAGCGCATTTTTACGTTTGCCATTCTTCTTAACCGGTTGCTGCGGGGTTTGAGTCTCCGCATTTGCGCTCATGTTGTTCTCCACGATCTTATTTTTTTCACATCGGCTGAGCCGACCTGTTCATCAGAAAGGCCAGCAGTATGCGTGCTGGCCTGTCGGTTTTCATTTATAAATCTGGATTTCTGAGCGAGTCAGCGCGTTAGCGCAGCGCTTCTAATACCGTGCCATCCTGCTCCATCTGATCAAGACGGGTCAGAAGTTTACGGGTGATTTGCTCAAGCTGATCTTTTTCGGTGGTGCTGAGAGATGACCAGAGTTGATGCAGGCAGTTGTGCTGAGGTGGTAAAACCTCTTGCAAAAAAGCATGGCCTTTTTCGGTCAATTGCAGATGCAGACAGCGGCGATCGTTATCGCTTTCGCGACGTTCAATCCAGCCACGTTTTTCTAACTCATCCGCAATGCGGGTAGCGTTAGTCCGTGACGAGCCAAGCGCGCAACTCAGTTCAGAAGGCTGAATACTGTGGTTTTCCTGAGACTCCAGCGTAATCAACGCCATAAACAATGTCTCGTTAATCCCTTGAGCTTTCAGCATCTTATTGCGATTTTCCAGCAGCTTGCCTTGCATGTGCATGCAAAGACGAGTCAGAAGCACTTCCTGATAAGGGAACTCTTCGTAGCGGCTGGCGCGAAATTTTAGCATTTGTTCAATGGGCGTAAACGAACTATCCATTTGGGTATAACCTCATTAATTTCAGCCGATATAGTAACGACAGTGACAAATAAAGTAAATGTATTATTTATTTAAAATGATTGTTTTTATCTATAAGCCAACCAGCATTTTCCAGGCTAATCCGTAGCCCAGAGCACTCAGTAAGGTCGGAATGATGATGCTGCGGGTCTTATAGAAGCTTGCGCCCAGTATGACAAACCCCACCAGCGTAGGCACGAACCGGCGAGCATCGTGCATCACTTCTGGCGCGGTAGACACCACCAACAGGGCGCAAATTGATGCAATGCCAATGGTGTCGAGTAATATGCCCGTCGCGCCGCGTCTTGTCGGGCGAACATTCCCCACCCCAAGACGGAGCGGTAAATAGCGAAAGCAGTAATTCACGCAGCCGACCAGCAGGCCGAGCAGTAAAACTTCATAGCTCATCCGGTCCTCCCTGCCAAAATGACTGGAGCAACGCGGTCAGGCATCCGCAGACGATGCCCAAAAGGATGGCGGCAGGGATAGAAAAGAGTATTACCCCCGCCAGCGCGCCAGCCAGTGCGGCAGTCACGCAGAGCGCCTGTTGACGCTGGAAAGAGGCGAGCAGGAAACTCATAAATAGCGCCGGAAGCATGAAGCCCAGTGCCGCTTCAACCGCGGGATAATCTTTGAGTAAACCACTACCGGAAAACGCGCCGACCACCGTGCCGAATACCCAGGAAGCCCAGGAACATAGCGCAATGCCAATCATCCAGTTTTCACTCCAGCGCCGATTATCCCGTACCAGTTTAGCCGTTGCGGCGGCAAAGACTTCATCGGTGAGGCCAAAGGCCCACAGCGCGCTTTTGGGTTTGTTCAGTCGCTGTGTGATACGGCTGCGCAGGGAGGGACCGTATAAAACATGGCGGACATCCATAGCCATAACGGTCAGTGCGGCGACCCACAAAGAACTGCCTGCGGCAAGCATGGTGGTAATGACAAACTGGCTGGCTCCCGCATAGATAATGCAGGAGAAAAAGAGGCTTTCGACCGGCGTAAAGCCAAGGCGAGTAGCATTGAGACCAAATGCAAAAGCGACCGGAATATAGCTGATAACTATCGGTAGACTGTCTTTGCATCCTTCCGTTAACGTCGCCGAACGGGATCCGGACTGGGGTATAGGGCTTTCCATAGGGTTATAGGTTTCATTACCGAAATTAATATAACTTGGTTCAATGAGTTATAACCTTAGCAGACTGATGGGCTCCTTAACACCCTGTGGAGCCCAATCAGCGGTAAACAAGCGCTATACGCTTAATTTACGGCTTCCTGACGGTGAAAACCTCGCCACCAGACCAACAGGTTGAGTACGGCAACGGTAGTACCCGCCAGACAAACGCCAGCCCAACCGGCATGCTGCCAGGCGGAAGCGGAAATCAACGAACCAGCGGCCCCGCCAATAAAATAGCTGGTCATGTAGCCGGCGGTCAGACGGTTACGTGCATCCGGATGAATGCGATAAATAACCGTCTGGTTAGTGATATGCACTCCCTGAACGGTGAGATCCAGAATCAGGATGCCGATAATCAGCATTGGCACCGAAGTATGCCCGAGCCAGATAGCCAGCCACGAGAGCAACAGTAACAACAGGCCGACGGTTGTGGTGAGATGTGATTTTCCTTTATCGGCAAAGCCACCCGCCGGGCGCGCGCCTAACGCACCAGCCGCCCCCGCTAGACCGAACAGACCGATCATCCCCTCTGAATAGTTAAACGGCGGCGCGGCGAGCAAAAATGCCATTGAGGTCCACAGAATGCTGAAGTTGGCAAAGGTCAGACAGCCCAGCATCGCGCGGGTACGCAGCAGTTTATCGTGGATAAACAGGCTGAATACGGAGCCTAACAGTTGCGGATAGTTAAGATGGGTATCTGATTTCATCTTCGGCAGACCGCGCCACAGCGCAATCGCCATCAACGCCATCAATATCGATGCCACCCAAAATACGGTGCGCCAACCGCCAAGGTTCGCCAGTAACCCCGCTACGGTGCGCGCCAGCAGAATACCCAGCAACAGGCCGCTCATAATCGTCCCGACGACTTTCCCGCGCTTGTCCGGGGTGGCAAGCGTTGCCGCCAGTGGAACCAGGATCTGCGCCACTACCGAGAACAACCCGGTCAGGGCGGTGCCGAGGATCAGCATGCCCAGCGACTGGCTGCTGGCGGTAATCAGCATGCCGCCTGCCGCTAACAATGTCATGGAAACAATCAACATCCGACGCTCAAACATATCGCCAAGCGGTACCAGGAATAGCAAACCTGCGGCATAGCCGAGCTGGGCCGCGGTGACGATGAATCCCGCTGTACTGGCAGACAGTGAGAAGTTGCGGGCGATGGTGTCGAGCAGCGGTTGCGCGTAATAGTTACTGGCGACGGCAAGGCCGGTGGCGATAGACATTAACAGGATCAGCGAAGGGCTAAGTCCCTGAGTGGTTTTCGTCATGGTTTTCAACTGAATAATGGGTTGCAGAAAACAATCATAACGGAAGTGATTAACTGTTGCTGATTTGTTGGGTGATGGATTGTGCGGTTTAGGGGGGATAGAGGGAAACAGGCCGGATAAGCGTTAGCGTATCCGGCATTCAGTCGATGTTATTTCTGCGCAGCCAGCGCTTCGTTTACCCAGCCGTCGAACTGCTGCTGGTGGGCTTTGATCCAGCCGTCTACGTGACCCTGAACATCGGCTTCAGACGCTTTACCGTCATGCATCATCGCGTTCTGTGCGTTGATATCCGCCAACGGTAATTTCATGATAGCGAACAGTTTCGCTGCCGCTGGGTTTTTCTCCGCCCAGGCTTTGTTGGCGACGATGTGCATGGTGTTCACCGGGAAACCGTAGTTTGCACCGTTTGGCAGTTTGGTATCGATATCTTTCTGCTCACCCGGCAGGGAAGAGAATGGTACCTGCAACCAGACCACATCTTTGCCCGGCTTCATCACGTCGCTGACCCAGTACGGAGTCCAGGTGTAGTAGAGGATCGGTTTGCCTTCTTTAAAGCGGGTGATGGTGTCTGCCATCATCGCCGCATAGTTACCGTGGCTGACCTCGACCGTTTTTTCCAGATCGAAGGCTTTGTTCTGGTGGTTGATCACCGCTTCACAACCCCAGCCAGGAGAACAGCCCATCATATCGGCTTTTCCGTCACCGTTGGTGTCAAAAATTTTGGCAATCTTGGGATCTTTTAACTGGGCGATGTTGGTGATTTTGTACTGCTCAGCAGTTTTTTTGTCGATCAGATAACCCTGTGCAGCACCCGTAACGAATACCCCCTCGCGATAAAACTTTTTGTCTCCGCCCGCCGCGGCGTACATATCATCATGCAGCGGCTGCCAGTTCACGGCGGTAAAAGTTGCATCGCCAGAGGCAATGGAGGTATAGCCGACGTTGTAGTCAACTTCGCTGGTTTTGTTAACGGTGTAACCCAGTTTCTCCAGCGCGCGGGCGACCAGCTGCGTCTGGAAGGATTCTTCAGAGATAGTGCTCTGGATTGGCTGTACGGTGATGCCTTTGCCTGGCAGGTCGGCAGCGAAAGCGCTGGTGGAGACAAGGGTGGCAAACGCTGTGGCAATAATAACTTTCTGTCGCATCGTTGTTCCTTAATTATTGGAGGGACGTATAGGCCCGGTAAGCACAGCGCTACCGGGCAACGGGTGTATTACTTCGTGAAAGGGCGAGTGATAAGCCCAACGGGACCAGTGGTGTACCAGCGACGGTTGCCCCGGCTACGCGAATCGCGACCAACGGCCTGCGTCAGGCGGTCCAGGATGATGGCGAGGATCACAATCCCAACGCCACCAACCGTGGCTAATCCCATATCCAGACGACCAATTCCGCGCAGAACCATCTGACCCAATCCGCCAACGGCAATCATCGAGGCGATGACCACCATCGAGAGCGCCAGCATCAGCGTTTGGTTAACCCCGGCCATAATGGTGGGCATCGCCAGCGGGAGCTGCACTTTAAACAGCATTTGACGTGGGCTGGCGCCAAACGAGCGCGAGGCTTCAATCAGGTCGGCCGGCACCTGGTTAATCCCCAGAATGGTCAGACGGACGATTGGCGGCAGGGCGAAGATAATCGTCACCACTACGCCAGGGACGTTACCAATACCGAACAGCATGACAATCGGCACCAAATACACGAAGGCGGGGGTGGTTTGCATCGCATCCAGCAACGGACGAACAATCTTTGCCGCCCGAGGGCTGCGCGCCAACCAGATGCCCATCGGCAGACCGATCACCACACAGAACAGTAATGCGGTCAGCACCAGCGCCAGCGTGATCATCGCTTGCGACCACGCGCCAATGGCGCCGATAGCAATCAACGAAATCAGCGTCGCGACACCCATTCCAACGCCGGAAATCTGCCAGGCGATCAGGGCGAACAGAATAATCGCCACGGGGGCAGGCATACCCAACAGCATTTGCTGGAAGCCGTTGAGAATGTAATCCACCGGTACACGGATGCCCTGGAAGACCGGACGAAAATGGGTAACCACCCAGTCGATCCCCTCGGTGACCCAACTGTCCAATGGGATCAGCGTCTTATGGAACGGATCCATAATGTTGAAATGCTCTGGTGCCGGCGCGGGCGCGCTGGTCAGCCAGTCTGCGCTACCGCCGTCAGTAGGTGCGCCAGACGGCGTGCTCCAGGCATCGGCGGTTTGTGCGGCGCTATCGGCCGCTGGTGTGGTATCCCACGGATTAGTTTGATCAGCCATTGTTTGCCCCCTCACGATCTAAAGCCTGTAACAGCATGCGTTTTGAAATGACGCCCACATACTGCTGTTCCTCGTCAACAACCGGTACCGCACACGGTGCCTGGCCGACATGAGAAAGCAACTCGCTGAGAGGAGTTTGTGCATCGACAGCCAGCGGTTCATTGATCAACGCCGCTTCAATACCTTGCGCCTGACTAAGCGCGGTTTTTAGTGAGTCGATCGAGACGACGCCGACGAATTTATTGCCACGTTCGATCACGTAACCATATTCGCGATCTTTGTCCTGCAATAATTGCAGCGCCGAACGAGGGCCTACGCCTGGTGTTTTACGAATTAAACCTTCGGGGCTACGGCGGGAAATATCTTTTGCGCTGAACACCTGGCTAATATCAACGCCGCGGAAGAAGGTGCGTACATAATCATTAGCCGGATTATTCAGGATTTCATCCGGTGTACCGACCTGTACCACTTCACCGTTTTGCATAATGGCAATTCTGTCGCCAATACGCATAGCTTCGTCGAGATCATGGGAAATAAAGACCACCGTACGTTGATGCTTCGCCTGGAGTTTTACCAGTTCATCCTGCATCTCGGTGCGAATTAATGGATCGAGGGCTGAGAAGGCCTCATCCATTAATAAGATGTCAGGGTTAATGGCTAATGCGCGGGCGAGACCTACACGCTGACGCATCCCCCCGGAAAGTTCATCCGGGTAAGCGTGAGCGTAATTCTCCAGACCAACCTGACGTAGAGCATCCAGCGCCTTTTCGCGACGTTCATCCGCGGCGACGCCGGCTAATTCCATGCCGAATGCCGTATTGTCCAGCACCGTCATATGCGGCATCAGGGCAAAGGACTGAAAGACCATCGCAATCTTTTTTCTGCGCACCTCGCGGAGTTCGGCATCGGAGATCCGGGCGATATCTACGCCGTCGATCAGTACCTGTCCGCGGGTGGGTTCAATCAGGCGATTGAGAAGGCGTACCATTGTGGATTTACCCGAGCCGGATAATCCCATGATGACAAATATCTCGCCTTCTTCAATGGCCAGACTGGCGTCTTTAACGCCAAGCGATAGCCCTGTTTTATCCAGAATTTGCTCTTTGGTAAGTCCTTTTTCAATATATTTGAACGCTCTCTGAGGATGCTCGCCAAATATCTTATAGAGGTTCTTCACTTCTAATTTAATTGCCATGCAATAGAATGATTCCTGTTATTTGTTTATATCGATATATTACCTGATGGAAATAGTGACCTTTTTCTACCCTAACATACTGAGAATCTGAGACAACCCTGAATTTAGTTGTGGCATGAATATTGCCGAAGCTGAGATGGCGGGACTTCCCGTGATATAAGGGCTGAGCGCGAATATGAGTAGACTGATATTTTTTGTAAATGCCAATGAAAAGGCGCCTGAATTGATGGAATGCAGGCGAATAATGCGGCTGATATTGAGTGTAGATCACACAATTATATTTGCACGATAAAAGTGTGATCCTGTTAAAATATTTCCGCGAAAAATGTACGGTATTTCCCGTGAAAATGAGAGTTAAAAATTCCAGTCGTCGTCTTCAGTTTCGACCGCTTTGCCCATTACATAAGATGAGCCAGAACCTGAGAAGAAATCGTGGTTTTCGTCTGCATTGGGCGACAGCGCGGCAAGGATTGCCGGGTTAACCTCCGCCATCTCTGGCGGGAATAACGCCTCATAACCCAAATTCATTAATGCCTTATTGGCGTTGTAACAGAGGAAGGCTTTGACGTCATCCACCCAACCGGTTTCTGCATACAATTCTTCCGTATAACGCGCTTCGTTATCATACAGTTCCATGAGCAGGTCGAGGGCAAAATTCTTTAACTCCTCGCGTGCGGATTCAGAAATATACTCCAGGCCTTTTTGAAATTTATAACCAATGTAATACCCGTGGACCGCTTCATCACGAATGATCAGACGAATGAGATCGGCGGTATTCGTCAGTTTGCCGCGGCTGGAGAAATACATCGGCAACCAGAAGCCGGAATAGAACAGGAAGGATTCCAGAAACACGCTGGCAATTTTCTTCCGCAACGGATTATCGCTGGCGTAATGGGCCAGAATAATCTGCGCCTTACGTTGGAGCGGATTATTTTCCTCACTCCAGGCGTAAGCTGCATCCACATCTTTGGTCTGGCAAAGCGTGGAGAAAATAGAGCTGTATGAGCGGGCGTGAACGGCTTCCATAAAGCTGATATTCGACAGCACCGCTTCTTCGTGTGGTGTTAATGAATCCGCCATTAGCGCTGGCGCACCGGCAACATTCTGAATGGTGTCGAGTAGCGTTAGCCCGGTAAAAACGCGGATAGTTAACTGCTGCTCGGCAGCGTTCAACGTTTGCCAGGACGGGACGTCGTTAGAGAGCGGGACTTTTTCCGGTAGCCAGAAGTTACTGGTCAGGCGATTCCATACTTCAAGGTCTTTATCATCTTCAATCTTGTTCCAGTTGATGGCGCTCACGCGGGATAATGTCATGATCTCCTCCTTACAGCGCGCATGACACGCAACCTTCGATTTCGGTCCCTTCCAGCGCCAACTGACGCAGTCGGATGTAGTACAGCGATTTGATGCCCTTACGCCAGGCGTAGATCTGCGCTTTGTTGATATCGCGGGTAGTGGCGGTATCGGGGAAAAAGAGCGTCAGCGACAGTCCCTGATCGACATGGCGCGTCGCTTCTGCATAGGTATCAATGATCTTTTGTGGGCCAATCTCGTAGGCATCCTGATACAAGGCCAGATTGTCATTGGTCATAAAAGGAGCAGGGTAGTAAACGCGCCCGGTTTTGCCCTCTTTGCGAATTTCCACTTTTGACACGATTGGGTGAATACTGGATGTCGCATGGTTGATGTAGGAAATAGAGCCGGTTGGTGGGACAGCCTGTAAATTCTGGTTATAAATGCCGTAGCGCAACACATCTTCACGCAACTGCGACCACATCTCACGCGTCGGCAGCGTAATGCCGCTGGCGGCAAACAGCGCGCGAACTTTGTCGGTTTTTGGCTGCCAGTCACCCTGCAGATACTGGCTAAAATACTCGCCGCTGGCGTAGCGAGACTGCCTGAATCCGGCAAAGGCTTTACCACGCTCGCGGGCGAGCTTCATTGACGTATTCAGCGCATGCCAGGTGATGGTGTAAAAGTAGATATTGGTGAAATCCAGCCCTTCCGGCGAACCGTATGCGATGCCTTCCCGCGCCAGATATCCGTGCAGGTTCATCTGACCCAGACCAATCGCGTGCGATGCGCTGTTTCCGGCTGCAATCGAGGGCACGCTGCGAATATGACTCATGTCCGAAACTGCGGTTAAGCCGCGAACCGCCGTTTCCACGGTACGACCAAAATCCGGGGAATCCATGGTATGGGCGATATTCAGCGAGCCGAGGTTGCAGGAGATATCGTGTCCGGTCTGCGCGTAGTTGAGATTTTCATCGTAGGTGGAGGCGCTGTTAACCTGCAAAATTTCGGAGCACAGATTGCTCATGCTAATACGACCGGCAATCGGATTGGCGCGATTCACCGTATCTTCAAACATGATGTAAGGGTAGCCGGACTCAAACTGGATCTCAGCCAGCCGCTGGAAGAAATCGCGGGCGTTAATGTATTTTTTACGCACACGTTCATCGGCAAGCAGTTCGTCATAGCGTTCACTGACGGCGATATCGCCGAACGCTTTGCCGTAAATGCGTTCCACGTCATAGGGTGAGAACAGCGCCATGTCGGCATTCTCTTTGGCCAGTTTAAAGGTGATATCTGGGATCACCACGCCAAGCGACAGGGTTTTGATACGGATTTTCTCGTCGGCGTTTTCACGTTTGGTATCCAGAAAACGTAATCTATGGTCACTCCCGTTTTTGCAACACCGATTTTGACGACAAGTTGGCTTGCTTGAATCTATCCGGCGTCTGAATGGGATTTTATTCCCGCGCCTCGATGAGTTCCGCGCCTGATGAACCTCCAGAAAATATACGGCTTCAATGAGCCTTTCCGTTTTACAGGTTCCTCAACAGGCCGGTGGGCCGTTAGTATCATCAATATCAGTATTCGCAAAACCAGATGAATGATTGTTTAAACTGGTGTATTTCTGCCTTTATGCTTCGTAAGTTTGCTGTCGCGCCGTCAGTGCCCAGGCTATTCTGGCCAGCTTGTTTGCCAGAGCACAGGTGACGACAAAGTTGCTTTTCCGACACAACAACTCCCTGACCCAGTCGGCCAACTTGCCAGACTGGTGTTCCAGTTTTTGTATGAATACCCTGGCACACTGAACCAACAAAGTTCGGATCTTTTTGTTGCCCCGCTTGCTAATCCCTAACAATGTCGTCCGACCTCCCGTGCTGTACTGTCGGGGTACCAGCCCTGTTGCCGCCGCAAAGTCACGGCTGCTGGCGTACTGCTTCCCGTCGCCAATCTCAGTTGAAATAGTACTGGCAGTCAGCGTTCCAACGCAGGGAATACTCAGCAAGCGCTGTCCAACCTCATCTTCGTCCAACTTTCGTTTCAACTGAGATTCCAGATCTTTAATCTGCTCAACAAGATAGTGATAATGCTGTTGTAATTTCAGCAGTAACTGGCTGAGATAAAGAGGCAAACTACTGTCCTCAAGAAGGGTACTCAGTCGACTAATAACGGCAGCACCTCGCGGAACGCTGATACCAAATTCCAGCAGAAAAGCATGCATCTGATTAGTTGTTTTCACCTTATCCTGAACCAGGGATTCACGGACACGATGCAGAGCTCGCATTGCCTGCTGAGATTCGGTTCTGGGCTGCACGAAACGCATAGATGGACGTGATGCTGCTTCACAGATAGCTTCAGCATCAACGAAGTCATTTTTGTTGCTTTTAACGAATGGGCGGACAAATTGCGGTGATATCAGCTTTGGAAAATGCCCTAACTCTGCCAGCTTGCGTGCCATAAAGTGAGAACCGCCACAGGCTTCCATCGCGATGGTTGTTGCCGGGCATGTCGCCAGAAATTCGATTAGCTTTGGTCGGGTGAATTTTTTACGGTAAACGGCCTTCCCACGATGATCCTGACAATGAATATGGAAAGAGTTCTTACCCAGATCGATACCAATAAGCGCAATGTTTTCCATGATGGTTCTCCGAATGAAAGCCTGTCCTCAGCATAGTACTGGGAAGGAGGGAGTGACCATCTCATTAAATATCCGGATGGTGTGCGTGCAGGTACACTGCGCCCGCACCCTGACGCGCGCCGAGTTGATTGGCATAAGAAAACGCATCTTCCAGCATTTTCATTACCGGGATTACGCCGGAGGACTGATTCTCAATGCGTTTAATCGGCGCACCTGCTTCGCGCAGGTTAGAGAGCAAAAACGCCACGCCGCCACCGCGCTTGGAAAGTTGCAGCGCAGAGTTAACCGCCCGGCCAATGGACTCCATGTTGTCTTCAATGCGTAACAGGAAGCAGGAAACCAGCTCCCCGCGCTGCTGTTTGCCGCAGTTTAAGAAGGTTGGCGTGGCGGGCTGAAAGCGCCCGGAGAGCATTTCATCGGTAAGCTGCATGGCGAGCGTTTCATCTCCCTGCGCCAGCGTGAGCGCCACCATCGTTACCCGATCCTCAAAATCTTCGAGATAACGCTTACCATCAAATGTTTTCAGCGTATAGCTGGTATAGAACTTCCACGCACCGAGGAACGTCTGGAACCGGAATCCGCTGGCGTGAGCGTGGGCAAAGAGCTTTATCACAAACGCGCGATCGTAACGAGCTAACACGCTGGCATCGTAATAGCCTTCATCTATCAATGTTTCCAGGCGCTTCTGCGGGCTGGCAAACGCTACCGAGTTGGGGCGGACATGCGTGGCCAAAAAAACCTCTACCGCCTGGTGGTCTTTGTCGAACTGAATACGCCCGGCCTGATCGTACAGATTCAGCATGGCGTTCAGGGCGTGATAATCCAGCGTGGGCTGGGTTATGCGTTCTGCGGTTGTCGTTGCCAAAATTCACTCACTCCTTGTCGAACGTTGTCGATATCGCTTTGGGTGCCCATCAGCTCGAAGCGGTAGAGCCACGGCACGCCGCATTTTTGTGAGATGACCTCACCCGCGCGACCATAGGCGTCACCGAAATTGCGATTGCCGGAGGCAATCACCCCACGGATTAACGCGCGGTTGTGCGGATCGTTTAAAAAGCGGATCACCTGTCTCGGAACCGCACCCGCCGTTCCGCCGCCACCGTAGGACGGCACGATTAAAATGTAAGGTTCGTCTACCCGCATCCGCTCGCGTTCGTTAAGCGGAATGCGGATGGCAGGCAGCCCCAGACGCTGGATAAAGCGGTGTGTATTTTCGGAGCTGCTGGAGAAGTAGACGAGCTGGCTCATGCGCTGACCATATGGGGTTGTGGACGCAGACGGTTGATCATGTCCGGGCGAAACCCGGACCAACTGGTTTCCCCGGCGACGACGACCGGTAACTGACGAAAGCCTTGATCGCGCAGGCTGTCAGCCATATCGGGCTGCAAATCAATATTTACCATCTCAAAGTCAAACCCACGGCTTTCCATTGCCCGCTTAGTGGCGTGGCACTGAACACAGTTATTACGAGTGTAAATAACAATACGCATGATTCGTATTTCCATTTATGGGTGAAGGATCGACGCGATTGATAGCGTCGGATTGTAGGTGTCTTGATAGAAATGATACTAGATGTAGTTTTAAAAAGATTCAACCATACAAGATATGGGAATTTTAGATTGATGAAGGGGAAAGTGATGAGCGTGACGGGGGAAGGGATATGTAGCATGACGGGGTGTCGGAGGACGACGCGTCGCGTCTTATCCGGCCTACAGGGGAACACATCGTAGGTCGGATAAGGCATTTATACTGCCATCCGGCAGGGCAGAATTACATGCGCATCCCAACCGCCAGGCGGTTGAAGCAATTCATCAGGCTGATGGCAAACGTCAGATCGCTGATTTCTTTGGCACTAAAATGGTCAAGCAACGGCAGATAAACATCATCTTCCGCGTGGGTGCTGGCGATATGAGTGACTGATTCGGCCCACGCCAGCGCCGCACGTTCCTGCTCACTGAAATGGTGGCTCACTCGCCAACCTGCCAGCGCGTCAAGTTTGGCCTGCGCAACGCCTGCTTTGCGCAGCGCCTTACTGTGCATTTCCAGGCAAAATGCGCAGCCGTTGATTTGCGAGACCCGCAGGTACACCAGTTCCGTCAGCGTAGGTTCCAGCGCGCAATTTTCCAGCGCTTTGCTGGCCTGAACCAGAGCGTTATAAATTTCAGGACTGAGTTCATAATAGGGCTGGCGTAACATTGTCATGGTATCTCTCCTCGTTTGGATAACCCGCAATGTAGCACTATAATGGACTGCTACAGAGAGCCATATTGTTGCAAAAAAAGCAGACCATAAATGCCGCGCTATCAACAAATCGCCCGCCAGTTAAAAAATGCCATTGAGACCGGTGAACTCAAACCAGGCACAAGATTGCCCTCCAGCCGGACGTGGTCCCAGGAACTGGGGGTTTCGCGTTCGACGGTGGAACATGCCTATTCCGAGCTGGTGGCGCAGGGCTGGCTGGCTCGACGTGGGCAGGCGGGAACTTTTGTCAGCGAGCAATTGCGACCAGAGACCGCGCCTACGGCTCCCACTATCTTCGCAGGAGAAAATCCCAGACCACAACCTTTTCAGATGGGGTTACCCGCACTCGATCTCTTCCCGCGTGAAGTCTGGGCGCGGGTGATGGGCCGACGTTTGCGCACCCAAACGCGTTTTGATCTGGCTGTGGGGGATGTTTGCGGCGAAAGGGGGCTGCGTCAGGCGATTGTTGATTACCTGCGCGTTTCGCGCAGCATTGAGTGCCAGCCGGAGCAGGTTTTTATCACTTCTGGCTATGCGGCATCGATGACGCTAATCCTGCGCGCGCTGTCTCAACCCGGTGAAGGGATGTGGGTCGAAGATCCCGGCTTTCCGTTGATCAGACCGGTGGTGGCTCAGGAGCGAATTGCGCTGATGCCGGTTCCTGTTGATGCCAATGGTCTGGATGTCTGCGCTGGGATCCGCGATTACCCGCAGGCGCGCTTTGTTTTGCTTACACCCGCGCATCAAAGCCCGCTGGGTGTGGCCCTTTCATTGGAGCGTCGCCATCAGTTGCTGGAGTGGGCGGCCCGCACCCAGGCATGGATTATTGAAGATGACTATGACAGTGAATTTCGCTACCACGGTAAACCGTTGCCGCCGTTGAAAAGCCTGGATGCGCCGCAGCGGGTGATTTATGCCGGAACGTTCAGCAAATCAATGTTTCCTGCCCTGCGCACGGCATGGCTGGTGGTGTCTATGACTCAGGTCGAACATTTTCGCCAGCAGGTGGCGCTAGCGGCCTGTAGCGTTCCGGTTTTATGGCAACAAACGCTGGCGGACTTTATGCGCGAGGGGCACTTCTGGCGGCACTTAAAACGCATGCGTCAACATTATGCCCAGCGACGTCAGTGGATGGAAAATGCCCTGACCGAACACGGTTTTAGCGTACTCCCGCAAGAGGGTGGGATCCAACTGGTGATGAGTGTAGACGCAGACGATGTTGCGTTAGTGCGTAAAGCGAATCGGGCAGGTCTGGCCGTACAGGCCTTGAGCCAGTGGCGTATAACGCCGAACGGACAAGGGGGAATATTATTGTCATTTACCAATATTAGCTCAGCGGAAATGGCGCAGCAGGCGGCATATCAATTGCGGCAGGCGCTGACATAAATCTGCACGGTTCTTAAGATATTCGTCCCACCGTCTTCACTCGTTTATGGACTTTTCTGAAAGCGTTGCTAATGCTGAATCAGGTAAGGTAAGCCCGCAGTAAAAGATAACGAGGAAAATAATATGTATTTACGACCTGATGAGGTGGCGCGCGTACTTGAAAAAGTGGGCTTTACCGTTGATGTAGTGACGCCGAAAACGTACGGCTATCGACGTGGTGAAAATTATGTGTACGTTAACCGGGAAGCACGTATGGGACGTACCGCTTTAGTCATCCATCCCACGCTTAAAGAGCGCAGCTCTTCACTGGCGGAACCTGCGACAGACATTAAAACCTGCGATCACTACCAGCAATTCCCGTTGTATTTAGCTGGAGAGAACCATGAGCATTATGGTATTCCTCACGGCTTTAGTTCGCGTATTGCACTTGAGCGTTATCTGAGTGGGTTATTTGGCGACGTTAACGCTAACTAATAACGCGACTGGCAGGGCCAGTCGCGAGAGGCGTGTCAGGCTTTAGCCTGGTGATAGCTGCTGACCTTAAACAGGCGGCGGCAATAATCAAGGAAGTAGCCGTATACTGCGCCCATCAGCATCGATACCACGATGTTCGAACTTACCGCAGCCGTAATCTGGTGCCAGTCCGCGCCAACCGTCAACAGAATAATCACGTAAACCGGCGACTGGAAGGTGACATAAGCCAGCACGTCTGCCAGGTTTTTTGCCCATCCAGCCTGCGTGGCTTTACGTGCCGCGCGCATAAACAAATCACGGTACATGCCGTATGGCCAGGCGATCAGAATATTGACAGGGATGGCCACCAGTCTGGAGTACAGTGACTGTTCAAAGCTCATTCCAGAAAGGAATATCTCGATCAACATGTTCACGACAGAGCAATAAACAACCATCGCGAACGTGTCTGCTACAGCATGACGCAAGCGTGACTGCGGAGAGAACATGTTAATGCTCCTTGTAAAAAGGGGAAAAAAGGTTTTGAATACCTTTGATGCTAGTGATTTGTCTTGCTGCTTTCGCGTTTCAATAGGATATCTGCCTGGATAATAACTGGCAACTAGCTTAAAATTTTTATTTATTGTCTTTTTGTCGATAAAATGCTCTGTATTGGTTTGATTTTTGTTCGTTTTGGTGTTTTCGTTGTTTAGCTAATTAAAAGCATTTTATATCAATAAGTTATGGAGACTTGTTTTTCTGAATTTTTTGCGCTCCTTTTCTGAAAGTTGACTGATGTTCAGAATGTGCGCGTGCCGGCCCCGGACAATAAAGTGATGTGTTTATCAGACGATGTGCTGAGACGTT
Source organism: Citrobacter sp. wls615 (assembly GCF_005281355.1). Classification (NCBI taxonomy): domain Bacteria; kingdom Pseudomonadati; phylum Pseudomonadota; class Gammaproteobacteria; order Enterobacterales; family Enterobacteriaceae; genus Citrobacter; species Citrobacter sp. wls615. Next base: position 156,268 of record NZ_SZXM01000047.1, read on the forward strand.
ATGCGAGTATATTTACAGTGACTAGCCAGGGAATATAAAATATTTGATGTCAGGTTTCAGGATAGCCATTTAAATAACGGGAATGGCTATTTGTTTAATAATCTGTGAAAAAATTAGACTGGAAAAATAATAATCAGTTGCATACAATATTTGGCGTAATACCATTTTTACGTTAAAGAGGTTTTGTTAATATGAGTTCAATGTTAAAAAACTTAAATAATATCCGCTCGCTGCGTGTAATGGCGCGTGAATTTTCCGTTGATGTGCTCGAAGATATGCTCGAAAAATTCAGAGTAGTAACCAAAGAACGCCGCGATGAAGAAGAACAGATTCAGCGCCAACGTGCAGAACAGCAGGAAAAAATTAATAATTTGCTGGCCCTGATGCAGGCAGATGGGATCAATCCGGAAGAGTTGCTGAGTATGACGCCAGCGACGTCGCGGGCAGCCAAAAAACGTCAACCACGCCCGGCGAAATATCGTTTTATCGATTTCAACGGTGAAGCAAAAACATGGACCGGGCAAGGCCGTACACCAAAGCCAATTGCCCAGGCGCTGGCTGCCGGTAAATCTCTTGATGATTTTTTAATCTAATTATAAATGCGGTGAGGGTATCCTCACCGCCTGTTTTCAGCAGACGCCGAAATCACCGTCTTCGGTATATCGCGTCACGTCAGCTGCTTTCAGTGTGAATTTCTCACCGCTTTCATTACTGGCTTGTACCGCCACAATTTGATCTTCGTTGACTTCGACAACTTTCAGTTTAGGTCCGCCCATGCGTGGTTGAACCAGATCGCCAGGTTTAAACATATTGCGCTCCTTTATTTATCGCACAACTCACCATAGATCACGTCAATCGACGGGTACAGCGCTGATTCAGGTATTACCGCTTAATGAGTACGACGATTCCAGGGCATTTTGTCCAGCAACCGCGCCATGCCGCAAAAGCCGGTCACGCCAGCGAGTATCAGCCCGGCACCCACAAAACCGCTCAGCAGGAAGAAGGCGCTGCTGACGGCGTAACCCAGAATGACGCCGAGTAAGGCAAGACTACCTGCGGCTATCTGCACCTGACGCATCAGCGGCAACGGTTGCGAACTGTCTTTTGCCACCGGTAAACCTGCGGCTTTCCAGCCATCAATTCCACCTTCAAGCAACCAGACTTGTGCTGGCGCGGCAATCGCGCTGAGCCTGTTCGCTGCATTTTGTGTGCGTTTGCCTGACTGGCAGTGAAAAATCACCTGCTCGGCGCGTAAATTCGTAGGCAACGATCCCTGCTCAAGTGTGGGTAACGGTGCCAGATGCGCCTCAGGAATATGCTCGTGCAGGTACTCGTCGGCATCGCGGATATCAATCAGTTTCGCGCCTTGCGCGACCAGCGTCTGCGCCTCGCGCGGGGAAATCGTCCCAATGGTCATGATGGCTCCTTATGGGCAATACAGTGTTTTTAATGTGGCGATCAGCGAATTCACGGCCGCATTTTTAATGGAATAAAGGATGCGCTGGGCATCGCGCTGGCTGTCTATCAGACCTTCTTCGCGCATACGCGCCAGATGCTGTGAAGTAGCGGAAGGACTCAGGCCGGTAGCGCGTGCTAATTCGCCTGCGCTGGTACCGGGCGAACCGCAGAGCATGCACAAAATCAGCAACCGCTTCGGGTTACTCATCGCTTTGAGCAGAGCGGCCGCCTGTTCAGCGCTGGCCTGGAGTTGTTCAAGTTCTGTCATATGTATTTAAGTATATTCTAAATTAAGTAAATTCTAAAATAAAAAACCAACGTACGCCAGCGTAAAGAGCGTAAAAGAGGGTAAAACAGCAGGGGAAGGCTGGCAGATTTGAGTAGAATGACTACTCTTAGAGATAAAATCTCTTTTTAAACAATGATTAACTTTTTTGCTTGTAGGGAGTTTGTATGGGTTTCTGGAGAATCGTTTTCACTATTATTCTGCCCCCGCTTGGCGTACTGCTGGGAAAAGGATTCGGCTGGGCGTTTATCCTTAATATCGTTCTGACGCTGCTGGGCTACATTCCAGGTTTGATCCACGCCTTTTGGGTACAAACGCGTAATTAAGATTTCTTTTCATAAACGGCGCATTTGCGCCGTTTTCTTTGCCGTCCTCTCTCCTCTGCTACACTTCCTGGTGTTGCTTGTTAATAACCGAGGTGGATATGGGACTCTTCAATTTTGTGAAAGATGCAGGTGAAAAACTTTGGGATGCGGTCACCGGAAATCATGACACGGCCGATCTGGCGAAGAAGGTGCAGGAACACCTGAATAAAACCGGCATCCCCGATGCAGATAAGGTGAACGTCCAAATTAACGAAGGCAAGGCCACCGTTTCTGGTGATGGATTAAGCCAGGAAGCGAAAGAGAAAATCCTGATTGCGATTGGTAATATCTCCGGTATCGCCAGCGTAGACGATCAGGTCAAAACCTCTGCACCCGCGAGCGAAAGTCAGTTTTATACCGTGAAAGCGGGCGATACCCTGAGCGCTATTGCCAAACAGGTTTACGGTAACGCTAATCTGTACAATAAAATCTTCGAAGCGAATAAACCGATGCTGAAAAGCCCGGATAAAATTTATCCCGGGCAGGTGTTACGTATTCCGGAAGAATGATGAAGTGCAGGCTTATTCCGTCAGCAGCTTGCCGGCCATCGCCTGTTGAATAATTGGAATCGGCGTCAGCAGGTGCTGGCGCATTAATTCGCTAGCGCGCACGGCATCGCGTGCCAGAATCGCTTCGGTCAGTGTTTGATGCTGATCGTGTTTATCTTCCAGCATCTCAACTGACAACACCGTTTTACGTAGCCAGATAAACCGGTAACGTGCCGCTAAATCAAACAATCGTTCGCGCATTTGCAGCAGATATTGGGAACCGCAGCCGGCGACAATCGCCGAGTGAAACGCCTGATGGCGCTGATCCCATTCATCAAGCATCTGTTCGCTGGCGTCCACGGCTTCAAGCTTACTGAGCATATGCGCCCTGGCTAAAATCTCCGCTTCCCAGGCATCGTCGCCGCGTTCGATGGCCAGCGCGACCAGCATGGCCTCCATATTGGCGCGGGCATCGAAAATATCGAGCAATTCCTGCTCGGACATCGGGGCGACACGATACCCTTTCTGATTGACCACCGTGACCAGTCGCTCCGCCACCAGCTGTGAAAGCGCTTCGCGCAGCGGTCCCACGCCAAGCTCGTAGCGCGAGGTCAGAAGGCTCATACGCAGTTTCTCATCAGGCTGATAAATACCGCGGATGATGTCGTTCTTTAGCCAGCGGTATCCATCAATGGCCGTCGGTTGGGGAATGGCGGTCATGGTCTTACTCCTGAATAAATGTCCCGGCGTGCGCCGGGAACAGATTTAATGCGTATTTTGCAAGGGTGCTTTTTGCCACGATAGCAGTTTTTTCCAGCGTGCCATAATGGGCACCGTGCAAATAATTCCTATGGCTAATAACCCGGTAGAGATGACTTCCAGTTGTTGCGCCGGGCGAAAGAGCATGACCACCAGCACAAAGATAATAAAGGCGATGACCAGCCAGGTAAGCCACGGATAAAGCCACATTTTCAGTTTAATTTCACCACCTCGCGCCAGCAGAATTTTGCGCATCCGCAGTTGGGAAATAGCGATTACCAGATAAACCAACAGAGCGATAGCACCAGAGCTGTCGATCAGGAATTTAAACACTTTGGCCGGGGCGTAATAGTTGACTACCACGGTGAGGAACGCCGCCCCCGTAGACAGTAACACCGCCACGTAAGGCGTTTTACTGCGGTTAGTTTTCCCCATAAAGGCGGGGGCATCGCCACGACGGCTCAGGGAATAGAGCATACGGGATGAGGTATACAGCGCGGAGTTCAGACAGCTGGTCACCGACAGCAAAATGACGCAGTCCATGATCAGTTTCGCGTGCGGAATATGCAGTAACTCCAGCACCGAGCGGTAAGAACCCACTTCTTTTAGCCCCGGCATGTTCCATGGGATCAGCGCCACCACCACGAAAATGGAGCACAGATAGAAGATGGATATACGCCAGATAACCGAGTTGGTGGCGCGGACGATGTGTTTATCCGGGGTGTCGGACTCGGTGGCGGCGATGGTGACAATCTCAGCGCCCATGAAGGAGAACATGGTGATCAGCATCGCGCTGAGTACGGCGCCAAAACCGTTCGGCATAAAGCCGCCCTGATCCCACAGGCGTGAAACGCCGCTAACCTCGGCATAAGGATAGAAACCGCTAATCGCCACCGCGCCGAGGACAATAAACGCCAGAATGGCAATCACTTTGCACAGCGCCAGCCAGAATTCGAATTCACCGTAATTTTTGACGCTCAGCAAATTACTGCCAGTTAATGCCAGCGTGATAACCAGAGAAAATAACCAGACAGGTATGCCAGGGATCCAGGAATGCAGAATGATGGCGGCAATATTGGCCTCCAATGGGATAACCAACACCCAGAACCACCAGTACAACCAGCCGATGGTATAACCTGCCCATGGGCCGATGGCTTTATCGGCGTAGGTGGAAAAGGAGCCGGTATCCGGGGTGGCGACGGCCATTTCGGCCAGCATGCGCATAATCATCACCACCAAAAGTCCGGCAAACAGATAAGCTAATAATACGGCGGGACCGGCTTCTGCAATCGCCACGCTTGAACCTACGAATAAACTCGCGCCGATAACCCCGGCAATAGACAGCATGGTGACGTGGCGTGATTTCAGCCCGCCCCCTAAATCATGTGATTGTGACACTTGCCCCATCTTTTAAACCTCTCGAAAGTATTTCACTTGGGAGAGCACCCCGGCATTCCCGCGCCGGGGCACGCGTATTATTGTTATTGACCCTATGTGCCGGATGGCGGCTCCGCCTTATCCGGCCTATGGATTGCGTTTTTTATAGGGTTAGCCCTGCTTCGCCTCAGCAAAACACTGGGCGATAATGTCCAGCCCCTGGCGGATTTGCGCATCTTCAATGGTCAACGGGACAAGGATGCGCAGTACGTTGTAGTAAGGTCCGCAGGAGAGCAGGATCAGACCTTTATCACGCGCGCGGGCCACCACTTCCGCGGTCAGTTTGGCGTCTGGCTTCGTATGGTCGCCGTCTTCGAACAGTTCGATGGCGATCATCGCCCCCAGCCCACGCACGTCGCCAATTTCGCGATGCGTTTCGGCGATAGCAAGCAGGCCTTCGCGCAAGGTTTGCCCCAGTTCGTTGGCCTTTTGCAGCAGATTTTCCTGTTCGAAAATGTTCAGCACCGCCAGCGCGGCGGCACAGGCAATCGGGTTACCGGCATAGGTACCGCCCAGGCCACCCGGCGGGATAGCGTCCATGACTTCGGCGCGACCGGTTACTCCTGCCAGCGGGAAGCCGCCAGCGATAGATTTGGCGAAGGTGGTAAGATCGGGTGCTACGCCCATCTGCTCCATGGCGAACAGCGTACCGGTGCGGCCTGCGCCGCTCTGCACTTCATCGGCAATCAGCATGATCCCGTGTTCGTCACAAATGGCGCGCAGACGCTGCATAAATGCCGGGGTGGCCGCGTAAAAACCGCCTTCGCCCTGGACGGGTTCAATTACGATGGCGGCAACGTCTTCCGGCGCGGCATCATTTTTGAAAATACGGTGAATGCTGGCGATAGCATCGTCTTCGCTGATGCCATGCAGCGGGCAAGGATACAACGCGCGATAGACGTGACCCGGCATCAGTCCCATTCCGGCAGAGTACGGATTTACTTTTCCGGTCAGAGACAGGGTGTAGTGGGTACGACCATGATAAGCGCCGCTGAAGGCGATCGTACCTGTACGTTTGGTGGCGGCGCGGGCAATTTTCACCGCGTTTTCCACGGCTTCAGAACCGGTGGTCACCAGCAGAGTTTTCTTGGCGAAATCGCCCGGCACTTTCTTGTTCATGATTTCGCACAGCTCCAGGTATGGCTCATAGGCCAGCACCTGGAAGCAGGTATGCGACAGTTTTTTCAACTGCGCTTCTACCGCAGAAACAATCTGCGGGTGCAGGTGACCGGTATTCAGCACCGCAATACCGCCAGCAAAATCGAGGAATTCGCGGCCTTCAACGTCCCAGACCCGGCAATTTTCTGCCCGCTCGGCAAAAATAGGGTGGATCTGTCCTACGCCACGGGGAACGGCGTTGCTGCGACGTTGCATAAGTTCTTTGTTGGTGCTCATCAGGTGTTCTCCAGTATTTGTTTTATTAAAGGCCGATGCACATATATTTGATTTCTAAGTAGTCTTCGATGCCGTATTTCGATCCTTCACGGCCAAGACCGGAGGCTTTTATCCCCCCAAATGGGGCGACTTCGTTGGAGATGATGCCGGTGTTAATCCCGACGATGCCGTACTCCAGCGCTTCGCCAACGCGGAAGACGCGGCTTAAATCACGGGCGTAGAAATAGGCTGCCAGGCCAAACTCGGTGTCATTGGCCTGCGCGATGACGTCAGCTTCGTCTTTAAAGCGAAACAGCGGCGCCAGCGGGCCGAATGTCTCTTCTTTGGCGACCTTCGCGTTGTCCGGCACATCGACCAGGATGGTGGGCTGGAAGAAGTTACCGCCCAGCGCGTGAGGCTTGCCGCCCGCGATAATGCGCGCGCCTTTATCCAGGGCATCGGCGATGTGCTCCTGCACTTTGGCGACCGCTTTTTCGTCGATCAGCGGCCCGGTGGTGACATCTGGTTGCAGACCATCACCGAGGCGCAGCTTGCTCACCGCCTGCTCGAGTTTTTCGGCAAACTGGTCATACACGCCGTCCTGCACGTACAGACGGTTGGCGCAGACGCAGGTTTGCCCGGCGTTACGGAACTTCGACGCCAGCGCGCCTTCCACGGCTTTGTCGAGATCGGCATCGTCAAAGACGATAAACGGCGCATTGCCACCCAGCTCCAGTGACACCTTCTTGATGTCTTTGGCACACTGTTCCATCAGCTGACGGCCAATTTCGGTGGAGCCGGTAAATGACAGTTTGCGCACCAGCGGGTTGCCGGTCAGTTCGTTACCGACCGCGCTTGCTGAACCGGTCACCACGCTGAATACGCCAGCCGGGATCCCGGCGCGATTGGCCAGCTCTGCCAGCGCCAGTGCGGAGTAGGGGGTTTGGCTGGCCGGTTTAAGCACCATGGTGCAACCCGCCGCCAGTGCCGGACCGGCTTTGCGGGTGATCATCGCCGCCGGGAAGTTCCACGGCGTAATCGCGGCGGTCACGCCGATTGGTTGCTTGATGACGATCAGGCGTTTATCAGCCTGATGGCCAGGGATCGTATCGCCATAGATGCGTTTGCCCTCTTCGGCAAACCACTCAATAAATGAGGCGGCATAGGTGATTTCGCCTTTGGCCTCCGCCAGCGGTTTGCCCTGTTCCAGGGTCATCAAGCGGGCGAGATCGTCCTGATGCTCAATCATCAGGTTGAACCAGCGGCGCAGGATATTGGCCCGCTCTTTGGCGGTCAGTGCACGCCAGGCGGGTAGAGCGCGGTTCGCGGCGTTAATGGCTTCACGGGTTTCATCCGCCCCCATTTTCGGTACGCTACCCAATTGCTGACCGTTGGCGGGATTCGTTACTGCGATGGTCTCTCCGTTGTTGGCGTCACGCCAGTTGCCGTCAATCAACGCCTGTTGGCGAAATAAGGTTGGATCGTTCAGTTGCATAATTGCTTCCTGTCTTAATCATGTTAACGGGTGAATGCGGCGTGTAATGTCTCCACGCTACGTGCCGCACGCAGCATGCGTCCGGGATTACTCTGGCTCTCCAGCAGTGCATGAACTTTGCCGACAATATGCGCGCCGATAGGGATCGCTGATGTCGCCGCCGGAGAAGGGGCGTTGCAGGTATGAATGGAGCGTGGCGTAGTGACAAACAAGAAATCGTCGATCAGCTTGCCGTCCGGAGACACAGCCTGCGCCCGCACGCCTGCAGGCCACGGTTGCAGATCTTTCTGCGTCAGACTCGGACAATACTTTTGCACCAGCCGCAGGTAGCCGCTTTTGCACAGCGAATTCTTCATTTCGCCAAGCCCGGAGCGCAGGTTGTTTTGCAGTACGCGGCGGATGCCGGAAGAGCCGAAGATCTCCAGCGTATCGCTGAGTGAGAAATCGCGTTTACGGTAACCTTCGCGTTTAAATGCCAGTACCGCGTTGGGTCCCACCGTGACGCTGCCATCAATCATGCGGGTGAGATGCACACCGAGAAACGGCATCGCCGGGTCGGGGATCGGGTAGATCAGATGATTGACTATCTGATTATGTTCTGACGCCAGACGGAAGTATTCGCCACGGAACGGACAGATGATAAAGCCGGGTTCAACGCCGAGCATTTTCACCAGTCGGTCCGCCATCAGGCCACAACAGCTAATCAGCGTTGACCCTTCATACTCCTGACCCTGACGCGTATGGACGATCACGCCCGCGGCATGCTCTTTCAGCGCGCTGACCTCGGCGTTATAAACAATCTCACCGCCCTTGGCCTGGAAAATCTTTGCCATCGCGGCGGTGACTTCGCGGTAGCTGACGATCCCGCTCGACGGGACGAAAATGCCGCCCAGCCCGGTGATATTGGGTTCACGCTCGCGTAGCTCCTGCGCATTCAGCCATTCGCGTTCCAGGCCGTTAGCGGCGGTGCGATCCCATAGCGCGCGCATGCGTTCCATTTCCAGAGCGGAAGTGGCAACCAGCATTTTCCCGCAGACGTCGTAGCGGATGCCGTTTTGATCACAAAAGGCTTTGGTGGCGCGATTTCCGGCCAGGCAAAACTGCGCCTTCAGGCTGCCAGGCGTGTAATAAACCCCGGCATGAATCACGCCGCTGTTATGGCCCGTCTGGTGACAGGCCGGGCCGGACTCTTTTTCCAGCAGCGCGATTCTGGCGTCCGGATAGACATCAATCAGTTGCATGGCGGTCGACATGCCGATAATACCGCCGCCAATAATCACAAAATCATACATCCGCTTTTTTCCTTCGCGCTTACTGATGGGTCTGGTAGTGGTTGGTCGCGTAAGCGAAATAACCACGCTGGCGCATCAGTTCGCGGCGCAGGTCAGGGTGCGAGGTGAAGCGGTCGCGACCGTGCAGCCAGAACAGGTTGTTAATCAGCAGGAATTTACCCACGGGAACCGGAACGGAAATAATGTTCTTGCTGGTTTCCAGCGCATCGGACAAGTCGCTCAGCCAGACGCCTTCTTCATAGTCTTTTGGCTGGACAAACTGGTCGATGTAGCGCATTACCGGGCGGCCCAACTGGTCAACGTCAAACACCGGATGGAACACATCCTTGCTGACGTTTTTGCTTGGCGGGGCGGCAAAGCGCATCGCACGACGCGCCAATGGATGGGTAAAGTACTGATCCAGATGCTCCCAGTCGTCGAGATGCAGCAGCAGCGAGTTACCGCCGGTCATGTTCTGCTCGTCGATCTTCATCATCAGCACGTAATCGGTGATTTCTTCGAGGTAGGTTCCGTCGTTATGCAGCTCCATAACACGGTGCGGCTGGCGCAGATAGCTGTCTGAGTTATCGACGTTTTTCACCACAAAACGGGCATAGTATTGACCGCTCATCGCATCAAAATTGGAGCGTCCGATCAGATGCGCGACCGCCGTTGCCAGCTTGACCATCTCTTCAGCCTGCGCCACGTCATCCACGCCGACGGCGTTGATCAGCAGCGCCCCTTCGGCACGATCGAGCAGCGTTTTCAGCAGCAGGGGCTGTAACTGGTTGCCGCACAAATCATCGAGGATCTTGCCCACTTTGAAACGCAAGAAAGATTTGTATTCCAGGGCCTGCACCGGCCACTGCGCGACGGCCTGCAGAAATTGCTCAGTGGTTTCGGCAGAAAAAGTCAGCTCCAGCAGGCGTGGAGACTGGACTGATGGTTTCAGTGTGAAACCGCTGTAGTGCTGGGCTGGATCTTCAGCGTTCGGTTGTACGGCAGTCAGTGCGTTCATCAAATCGATCCTCTCAGTAGATTGTCAGGGAGATATGGCGCAGCTCGTTTCGTAGCCATAAATTAAAAATATCTACATTTTTGAAAAACGCGCACAGAATGAACTTGTTTGTTTCTTATTTGTGATCAAAAGCAACAATTATTTAACATTATAAAAGGTGAGGATATCTGCGAGTAGAGGGAAGGTTGGCAAGAAAATGTATTTTAAAACATAGGGTTAATTGCTCTGTCGCTGGAGATAAACCAGCGACAGCAGTAAGTCAGTAACCGACTTGATAAATGCGACCCGTTTGGATGCCTTCCACACTGCGGCGATAGGCGTTGGCAACGGTGGCGGCCGGGACGCTTTCGAAGCCAGGGAAGAAATCGTCGTAGGCTGCGGCGGATTCACTGAGTACGGTTGGGCTAATCAGGTTGATGCGCAGTCCACGACCCAATTCACAGGCTGCTGCGCGAACAAACCCTTCCAGACCGGCATTGATTGTTGCCGCATTTGTGCCTTGCGCGATGGGTTCATGAGCGATAATACCGCTAATGAGCGTAATCGAGCCGCCATCATTGAGGTAATGCTGCCCGGTTAAGGCCAGTCGTATTTGCCCTAACAGCTTATCCTGTAAACCCTGATTAAAATTCCGATCGGTCATGGTGGATAACGGCCCAAAGAACAAATTGCCGGTGGCGGAAACGATCGCGTCTACCCGACCGACTTTTTCAAACAATGCCTCGACACTCTTCTGGGAGGTGATATCGACCTGGTAATCACCCTGGCTGCGACCCACACGGATCACTTCATGTTTACGGCTTAATGTTTCTGTAACCGCACGACCCACCGTACCGCTGGCACCAACAATAACAATTTTCATAACCACCTCCGCATTAGTGTGAGCCGCTATTCTTTAATGAAAATGAAATCGGATAAACTGGCTAAAAGTTAGATGATTACTAACCAGAGGTTTGCAATATGGATAAGCTGCGCGGCATGGAAACGTTTATCGCGGTGGTGGAGAGCGGGAGCTTTACCACCGCGGCAACGCGACTGGGGATGTCTGCGGTGATGGTGGGGAAATATATCACCCACCTTGAAGCGCAACTCGGTACGCGCCTGCTGGAGCGCAACACTCGCCGCCAGAGCCTGACCGATGCCGGACGAGTCTATTTTGAAGAGGCCCGGCGTGTGCTGGAACAGGTGACGATAGCCGAACGTTCAGTGGAGCGTCTGCGGCTGGCGCCTGCGGGGACGCTGCGCATCAGCGCGCCAACCTCCTTTGGTGCCTGTGTGATCTCGCCGTTGGCCGCCTCGTTTTTACAGGCCTGGCCGGAAGTGCGAATTGAGCTGGATCTGACCAATCGGATGGTCGATCTGGTGAATGAAGGGGTTGACCTGGCGATCCGCATTGGCGATATCCATCAGACTGATGTGGTGGCGAAATATCTGTGTCCGTACCGTATGGCGATTTGCGCTTCGCCGGATTATCTCGCTCGTCATGGCACCCCCTTCACGCCCGCGGATCTGGTGGATCATTTGTGCCTGTCCCACACCGTCTGGACGGCCCGCAACGAATGGATGCTACCGGGCGCAGGGGGCGAAGTCAGATGGAAACGCGATGCGATCCTGCGCTGTAACGATGGTCATGGCCTGCGTATGGCGGCAGTGGCGGGGGCGGGGCTGCTGTTACAACCGGAGGTGCTGTTGGCGGAAGAGTTAGCTACTGGCAGACTGGTGCGGGTGCTGGAGGCGTTTACGCCGCAGCCGCGACCCATTCATTTGCTGTGGCGGCAAGATTTGCGTGCGTTGCCGAAACTGACGCGGTTTGTCGAGCACGTTCTTAGTGCAGTTCAGGAATTAAGATGAAAATGCCGGATGGCGATGCCCATCCGGCATATTACTAGCCGATATCCACCTGCGGTTTGCTGTTACGCTTACGGATCAGGCGCAGCACCGGCGGGATCACGATAACCAGTACCGCCATCACCAGCAGCACTTTTGCTACGCCGCTGGCCCACAGAATATCCATGCTGCCGTTACTGATAGACAGCGCCCGACGCAGGTTTTGCTCCAGCATTTCGCCCAGCACGAAGCCTAAAATCAATGGCGACATCGGGAAGTGCATCTTACGCAGAATGTAGCCCAGTACGCCAAGGGCGACCATCAACACCAGATCAAAGGTAGTGCTGTGAACGGCGTACACGCCAACCGCGGAGACTGCTGCGATAGCGGGCACCAAAAACCACAGTGGGATGGTCAGCATACGGGTAAACAGACCGATCAGCGGGATGTTCATCACCAGCAGCATCACGTTGGCAATCAGCAGCGCCGCAATCAGTCCCCAAACGATATCCGGTTGTTCGGTGAACATCGCCGGGCCAGGGGTGATGTTGTACAGGGTCAGCGCGCCCATCATCACTGCCGTGGTGCCGGAGCCTGGAACGCCGAGCGTCAGCATCGGAATAAAAGAGCCACAGGCCGAGGCATTGTTCGCGGCCTCAGGTGCCGCCACACCGCGAATATCACCCTTGCCGAAGCTGTCGCTGTTGCCGCTGAGCTTTTTCTCGGTCATGTAAGTGATAGCGCTGGCAATGGTTGCGCCCGCGCCAGGCAAGACGCCGACGAAAAAGCCGATCACCGATGAACGCAGGGTGGCGCCCACGCACTGCGCACCTTCTTTGGCATTGAACAACATGCGGCCCGTTTTACGCACCAGCGTCTGGCCACTGCTGGTATGTTCCAGCATTAACAGTATTTCTGAGACAGAGAACAACCCAATTACTACCACGATAAACTGCACGCCGTCGGAGAGATGAACACTGTCAAAGGTAAAGCGATAAACCCCGGTGTTGGCGTCCACGCCGACGGTCGCAAGGCCGAGACCGATAAGCGCTGCCAGAAATGATTTCAGTGGATTTTGCGCCATCATGCTGCCGAGACAGGCAATGGCGAAAACCATTAAGGCAAAGTATTCCGCCGGACCGAAGGCCAGCGACCATTGGGCTAACGCTGGGGCAAACAGAATGATGCCGCCGATAGCGATAAGCGAACCAAAGAATGAGCTGACCGCCGAGATAGAGAGCGCGACGCCGCCGCGCCCTTGCTGCGCCATCGGGTAGCCATCCAGCGCGGTCATAATCGCTGCCGCATCGCCGGGCACGTTCAGCAGGATGGAGGAGATACGCCCGCCGTATTCACAGCCAATGTAGACCGTCGCCAGCAGGATCAGCGCAGATTCAGCCGGCAGGTGCAAAGCGAAAGCCAGCGGCAGCAGGATCGCCACGCCGTTGATAGGCCCGAGGCCGGGCAGCAGCCCGACGATGGTGCCGACAAAGCAGCCAATCAAGGCGATAACCAGGTTTTCCGGCGTCATCGCCACCGCGAAACCCTGAGAAAGATAAATCCAGGTATCCATCGTTTCTCCGTTAACCCAGCCAGGCGCCGAGTGGTAAGGTGACGTCAAGCAGCCGGTCGAAGGCATACCACAACAGAATGCCGAGGACCGCGCCGGAAATACCCGCAGCCGGAATGGTTGCGCCGAACAGCATGCCAATCACCACGGTAAGAATGGCGGTGGCGATGGGAAAACCGAGCCATTCAAAACCCCAGGCGTACATCAACAGAACAATCACCATCGTCAGCAGCTTTTGCAGCACATGACGGCGAGGCCAACTGATGGTGTCCGGGTGGCGCAACAGCAGCGCCACGGCGCATAACAGCATCAGGCTGATAATGCCCAGCGGAAAGGGACGCGGGCCAACCGGCTCATAGCTGTATTCGCTGCTGATTTGCCAGGCCACGAACAGCCCGGCTATACAGAGCAACAGCCAGATACCTGCAAAAATACGATCGCTCATCATCTTTGCCTCTGCGTTTATTTCGCCAGACCGAAGGCTTTCGCCTGCTCACGATAATCCGTAACCTGCTTCTTCACGTACTCGTCGAGCTGCTTACCGCTCATGTTGAACTCGAACAGGCCGCGGAGATCGCGCTGTTTTTTAAATTCCTCGGTTTGCTGGAGTTTGTTAAAGGCATCGACCCACCACTGGTATTCGGCATCACTGACTTTTGGTCCAACGTAGAAGCCACGAATGATCGGCCACACCAGGTCGTAACCCTGCTCTTTGGCGGTTGGCACATTGGCTAACTGACCCGGCAGGCGTTCTTCCGAGAACACCGCCAGCACGCGGATTTTGTCGCCGCTGAGATAAGGCACCATCTCGCTGAGATCGCCGGAAACTACCTGTACGTGATTGCCCATCAACGCGGTAACCGGTTCGCCGCCGCCTTCAAAGGCTACATAGCGCATCTTGTGCGGATCGACGTTGGCTTTTTGCGCCAGCAGCGCCGACTTCATCCAGTCCTGACTACCGATTGAGGCACCCGCGCCAATAACTACGCTGTTAGGATCTTTTTCCATTGCCGTCAGCAGATCTTTCAGCGTCTTCCATGGTGAGTCCTGGCGTACGGCGATCATGCCGTAATCCGTGCCCACGCTTGCCAACCAGCGCACGTCATCCACGCCATAGCGACCAAATTTACCTTGTGACAGGTTCAACAGGGAGCCGCCGGAGAAAGCCACCACGGTACCTGCTTCAGCCGGGCGTTGAGCGACGATTGCGTTATAGGCCACAGCGCCAACGCCGCCGGGCATGTAGGTTACGCGCATCGGTTTTTCGATAGCGCCGGTTTCCATCATGCTCACCTGAATCAGCTTGCAGGTGAGATCGAAGCCACCGCCGGGTTTCGCCGGGGCGATACATTCGGTGCGCGATGGCGCTTGTTCTGCCAGAACAGAGGTACTCATCAGTAAAATGCTTGCAGTAAGGGTACGAAGTAATTGTTTTTTCATTGTTTATCCTCACACCGGAAAACCGGATTTTCAGGTACGAAAGAAGATTTTTGTGATTATGTGAGCCGATGTGTAGCAGTTCGGTTGCGTGATTGTTAAAACATTAACCTTTCAATTCCCTTTCAATGCGGCAGAAACTTTACAGGATGTGATATGCGTCTCTTATTAGCGGAAGATAACCGTGAGTTAGCTCACTGGCTGGAGAAAGCGCTGGTGCAAAACGGTTTTGCCGTTGACTGCGTTTTTGATGGTCAGGCGGCCGATCATCTTTTACATAGCGAAACGTACGCGCTGGCGGTGCTGGACATCAATATGCCGGGGCTGGACGGTCTTGAAGTCGTCCAGCGGCTGCGCAAGCGTGGCCAGACGCTCCCCGTTCTGCTGTTGACGGCGCGCAGCGCGGTGGCCGACAGGGTGAAAGGGTTAAACGTCGGGGCCGATGATTATCTGGCAAAGCCGTTTGAAATTGAGGAACTGGATGCCCGGCTGCGGGCTTTGCTTCGTCGCAGCGCGGGGCAGGTACAAGGCATACAGCAACTGGGCGAACTGGCGTTTCATGATGAAGGCTACTTTCTGTTGCAGGGGCAACCGTTGGCGCTTACGCCGCGTGAGCAGGCCCTGCTGACGGTGCTGATGTACCGTCGGTTGCGCCCGGTTTCGCGCCAACAGTTGTTTGAGCAGGTCTTTAGTTTGAGCGATGAGGTCAGCCCAGAAAGTATCGAACTGTACATCCATCGTCTGCGTAAAAAACTTCAGGGAAGCGATGTACGCATCGCCACGCTACGTGGTCTGGGCTATGTGCTGGAGCGTAGCGATGAGGTGGGTTAAGCCTCAGTCGTTGTATCTGCAACTGCTGATGTTTCTCGGATTACCACTGCTGTTGCTGTGGGGGCTGTCGGCGTTTAACAGCTATGTCAGCGCGTTACAGGCGGCGACGCAGGCGTATGATCGGACGCTGCTCTCGTCCGCCAGAACCGTCTCTGAGCGGTTAGTGGTGCGTAATAAACGGCTGGAAGTGAATGTGCCGTGGGTGGTGTTGGACAGCTTTGAACTGAATATGAACGACAGGTTGTATTACAAAGTGGTCGACCCGGCGGGGAAGGTGATATCAGGTTATGACGATTTACCTGCGATGCCGCCTGCCACCTCGCGCACACGACTTTATCCGGCGCTGGCGTGGTTTTATCACACTGAATATCGCGGCGAAGCAATTCGCGTGGCGCGTTTACTACAGCCCGTCAACGAGGGCGGTATTATCGGCATGGCGGAGATTTATGTCGCTGAAACGCTGCAATCACGGCGTTATCTGGCGCGACAGTTGCTGTTCTCCTCGTGGGTTTCGCAAGGACTGCTGGTAATGCTCACGTTGGTGCTGGTTGGTTGGCTGCTGCGCCGGGTGCTACGTCCGATGCGCCAGTTGTCATCGCTGATGGTACGTCGCGAGCCTGGGCTGCTGACGCCGTTGCCGGAGCTGTTGCCGTGGTCGGAAACCCGTCTGCTGATTGTGGCGTTTAACCGCTATCTGGACCGACTGCGCGGCCTTATCTCTCGTCAGGAACGCTTCAGTGCGGACGCATCCCACCAGCTCAAAACGCCGCTGGCGGTACTGAAAACTCAGGCGGCGGTAGCCCTCGCCAGCCCACAGCCTCAGCAGTGGTACGAGAGTTTACAGGCCATGAGCGTGACTCTGGATAACACGATTCAACTGACGGAAAGGCTGCTTCAGCTGTCGGCTGTGAAGCGCAAAGAGCAGGGAGAAAAGCACTTCTCACCGGTTAATTTGTATGAGGTGGTGCAAAGCAGCTGTTTTACCCGGCTGGCGCAGGCGCGCAGTAAAGCTATCGATCTGGGTTATGAGGGGGAACAGGGCGCGGTGTGGATTGAGGGCGATGAAGTCTTGCTCGGCGAACTGTGTGGGAATCTACTGGATAACGCCCTGAAATATACGCCGCCGCATGGGGTGGTGACAGCCCGACTGCAGCGTGAAGGCGAAGCCGTGGTGCTAGTGATTGAGGATAGTGGGCCAGGTATAGAGGAGCAGATGGTTCATCAGGCGATGCTACCGTTTCATCGTCTCGATAACGTTGGCAATGTCCCAGGCGCAGGAATTGGTCTGGCGCTGGTTAACGACATTGCGCGTTTACACCGTACGCATCCGCAGCTGGCACGTAGCGAAACATTAGGTGGGTTAAACGTACGGGTGCGTTTTTTAAGCGTTGCTGGCTGAGATATTTTTATTGTGGTGTTTAGCCGCAATGGAAGGGTGATTCAAAATAAAACTGTTGTGAAATTTGTCATACATAAAACGTTTTCGTGTAGACCATGGTCTGTTAACTGTCAATGATAATTTTGTTGTAAAAGATGGTCTTTTTTGCTTTGGTGGTGAAAACTTTTATTGCATTAATTTTCTTTCGAATCATATAGATAAATTGATATGAGAGGTTCCTGTCACAGTAATGAACATTATTTTTTACATTTACTGACAATGGGTCATTGCGTTTTTTAGACTTGTGATATAATTAGCAACATGAAATGAGAAAAAAATAATTAAATATCAATAGATAATGGGCTGAGATATGCTAAAAAAATCGCTAAAGATTAGCAGTCAAGGATATCCAGTCTTTTTAAAACTGGTTGATTTTATCGTTATTAATGTGACGTTAATTTTTAGTGCCTATCTGCTGGGGTTGATGCCGTTTAATACCATTGCTATTCTGAGTATTCTGTTCTCTGTCTTTTTTTTGCTGTTCGCTGAATATATCAAAATTTATCAGCAGAAAATTAAAACGATTGGTTTACGTAATCAAAAACGGTTACTTTTTTGTACGCTGTTGGCTATATTCTTTAACGAACTGGTGAGTATGACGGTGGCAGAACCGGAGTCCCTCGGTTACTTAGACAGGCTACCGTCCCCTTTTTATTCTGCCATTATTTACTGGTACTTCATTCCATTACCTTTTCTTTATTACATTCGCTTTTTTATTTTTAAATATTCAACGAAAAAGAGTATGCGCGTGGCGATTATTGGTTTGACCGACAATGGTCTGGCCGCGGAAAGCGCGTTACTGTATGAGTACGCCGATATCAAATTGGATCTGGCTTTTTATGATGAGCGTGCGTTATCGCGCTGTGGCGACATTGTAGATAAGGTCAAAAGCCCCTTTCGTGGCCCGGTGATTAATCTGGTTGAGGAAGCCCGACTGGGAAATATAGACGAAATCTATATCGCTTTACCGATGGTGGCGCTGCATCGCATCCGCCATTTCTTGACCATGATGTCAGACACCACCGTAGATACCTATATTGTTCCTGACTTTTATACCTACAGCAACAATATGTCCAAGCTACGTTCTATCCATAACCTGCAAACCATCGGCATCTTTAGCTCGCCGTTTGAAGGGGCGGGTTCGTTTATTAAGCGGGCGGAAGATTTGGTTCTTGGCAGCATCATTATGCTGATGATTTCGTCGCTGATGTTGGTTATTGCTATTGGTATCAAACTCACTTCTCGTGGGCCGGTGTTTTTCAAACAAGACAGGTATGGTCTGAGTGGGCAAAAAATTAAGGTCTGGAAATTTCGTACTATGCGCGTTATGGAGAATTCCGAGACGGTAATTCAGGCCACGAAAAACGATCCGCGGGTGACGAAATTCGGTAGCTTCTTACGCCGTACGTCGCTGGATGAACTTCCGCAATTTATTAACGTATTGCAGGGAAGTATGTCGATTGTGGGTCCCAGACCCCATGCGGTTACGCATAATGAGCAGTACCGCAAACAGGTCGAAAATTACATGATCCGCCATAAGGTAAAGCCTGGCATCACCGGACTTGCGCAGATTAATGGTTTTCGTGGGGAAATCGATGCGCTTTATAAGATGGAAAAACGGGTTCAGTACGATATTGAGTACATTCAAAACTGGTCACTTTGGCTGGATATAAAAATTATCATTAAAACTATTTTCAAAGGATTTGTCGGTAAGAATGCATACTAAATTAATCGTTATTACCGGAATCGTGATATCGCAGCCCGCATGGGCTGATTTAACACCGAAATCACACATCGGCTTTGCGGGGATCGACTTCCAGGGCAAGGTCGCTGTGGATTATGGTTATAATGATAACGTGACTTATCAGCCACATAACAGCGATGCTGTCGGTTCCTCGTTTCAGAGCGCAGCGCCAGTGCTGAGTATGATCGGTGAGCGCGGTCAGGATAAGTATTTACTGATGTACTCTGGGGATTACCGTAACTACTCAAGCGATTCTGCTGATAACTACACCGATCATTTTTTCCGTTTTAATGGGGCCTGGCGTTATGGACTCATGCATGGCTTAACCCTCAATCTGGAGGATTCACTTGGGCATGAATCCCGTGGCCGCGGAATTACCGAGGGTTTTTTACCCAGCCAGTTTCAGCAATATGGGATTACCTCGCCGCTGACGACAAATTTCATCAACAGTGAACTGCGCTACAGCTATGGTGCGCCAGATGGGCGTGGCAAAGCGGAACTGGCGTTGTTATACAAAAAGCTGACTTTTGGTAATACTTCTGATGTACAGGATACCAGTGAGGATTTTTACCATTACATTCAGGAGCAGGAATGGCATGAAAATAGCCTGGTAGCAGAAATTTTTGACCAATACACATCCAGAACACGCTTTCGCTATAGCTTTATTACTAACCAGCGTCGCTATGATAACAACTCAGAAAAAGATACTAATGAATACTATTTGCTGTACGGCATGAAATCGCAGTTGACTGGAAAAACCAACGTCGACATGAATATTTCATGGTTGTACAAAACATTTGAAAACAGCGCAAACTCGCATGATTTTAATGGTCTGAACTGGGACATAAAAGCAGAGTGGAAGCCGCTACAACAGTCGGTTTTCACGGCCCACTCGGCGCAAAGCATTAAAGACCCGTCGGAAGTTGGGGGATATATTTTAGTGACCCAGTATGGCATTTCTTACCAGCATTTCTGGTTAGGTAATCGTTTTTCGACTTTGCTGGATTATTCATACACTGCGGAAGACTATAAAAAACAGAACAAGGACCGACATGATAAAGATGGGGTGTTTAGCGTCACAATGAGCTACGACTATACGCCATCGGTTAATTTTGAGATTAAATATCAATTAGATACATTGAATTCGAATAAGGATACTGACTCGTTTTATATCGGTCCCAACGACAACCAGGAAGTTATTAGAACGTTGGGTTATGATAATTCTATGATTATGCTTAAAGCTAAGGTTCAGATCTAAAATGAAAATAATAGAACTGTGCGCGTTTTTGCTATTCAGTATCCTGGTGGTCGGGTGCTCAACGTCCGGCCCAAGATTAATAGACGATCCTGCTGCTGTTCAGCAGGATTACCGGCTTGGGGCGGGGGATACTGTCAATATCGCTGTTCACGGTCAACCCGATATGACGATGCGGTTTATTTTGGATAAGAGCGGGGAGATTAATTTTCCGTTTGTGGGCGCTCTTAAATTAAAAGATAAAACTGTCGATCAAGTGACCAACGAATTAACTCAACGGTTGACGGGAGATTACTTTACCACGCCGATGGTGACGGTGAGCATTGCCGAGTTCCGTAAATACTATGTTTCAGGTGAGGTGAAAAGTCCGAACGGATTTGCCTGGGAGCCAGGTCTTACCGTCGAGAAATCTATTGCGCAGGCAGGGGGATTTACAGATCGTGCTGACCGACAAGATATCAACATTCGCCTGTCTGGCAGCAATCAGCTGCTTGAGAATGTCGATTTAACGCACTCTGTTCATCCTGGGGATGTCGTGATTATTGGCATGGGGTTCTTCTGACGATGAAACTATCTATAGTGGAAAACGGCAAAAAACGAGAAAACACTGTCGAATTCTCCCGCTTTGCCAAAGAGCTGAAAAAGAACGCCTGGAAAATCGTGCTGGCCGGTATCGTTGCCGGGGTAGTGGCATATCCAATAATCAGCATGATGTCCTCAAAGTATGTCTCAACGGCGACGGTACTGATTAAAGCCCAGGCCGATAACGTTTCTCCGTTCCCACAGGTTGATGGTTTCGATTCAACGCGCAGTGGTTACTACGAAACGCAATATGCGTTGATGCATTCACGTATTGTGCTTGAGCAAGCCGTTCGCGATATGAAGCTGGATGAAAATCCGGAATTTACCGGGGAAAAACAGGGAGCGGAAAGCAGTGAAAGCCGGCAGTTGAGGATGGAGCAAGCGCTGAAAACGTTGTCGAAAAACCTGAATGTCATCGGTATTCGTACAACGAACCTGGCGTCTATCACCTATGAATCCCCCTCGCCGCTGGTGGCTGCTGACGTTGCCAACGGCGTCGCGCAGGCTTTCATCAACTATACGGTTGAGCAAAAGCGTCTGAAAGTAGAGAAAGCCCGCGAACTGAATTTTGAAAAAATGGAAGAGATTCAGAAGTCGATAGCGAAACAAAAAGAGGAGATGGACAGCTATCTGAAAAACGCCGGGCTGCTGACCTTTCGCGGTATCGATGGTTTTGAAACCGAGCAGTTAAGTATCGTCACCAATCGCCTGGCTGATGCGACCCAGCGTCGCGTTGCCGCTGAATCTGTCTATAACGAGGTGAACAGCGGAGGGCGGTCGGCGGAGAGCGTTATCTCTCAACCTTCGATCTCTAACCACGCCCAGATTCAGGATTTACGTATCGCGTTAATTCAGGCGCAGCGCACGTTGTCTGAACTGCGCAAAGTATACGGGCCGAAAAATCCCGCAATTTTAAAAGCAGAAGCTGATGTCAAGTCGATCCAAAGTCAAACCGGACGGGTACTGGGTGAGCTGAAAGAGGGGTTACGTCAGCAATATCTGGCGGCGCTGGCGGATGAAAAGAACTATCAGCAGCAGGTGGCGCAGCAGAAAGAGATCTTCCAGAAAATGGCCTCAAAACGCGATGCCTGGAACAGCCAAAAGCTGTCGTTAGATAAAATGGAAGATCTGTATAAATCGCTGTATCAACGTACTCAGGAACTGTCGCTGTCCGGCGTGAATGCTGACGCGGTGTTATATGATCCTGCCGTTCCCGCGCTAAAACCCGCGAAACCGAATAAATCCCTCTTGTTAGTGATGGTGGTTCTGCTGGTGGTGGTGTTCAGTATCATGTATTTCATTGTCAAAGCGGCGATGGACAACTCAATCCGTACGTTGAGTCGTATGAAAAAACGCCTGAACGTTACTCCACTGGGCGAAATCCGTCGGTTTAGCGGAACCTCAGGGCGCGCACAGGTTCGCGACATGATCCTCAAGAATCCACTGAACGCCGATATTGTGCACGGTATCCGTACCCGGATTATGTTGGATAATCGACCGTTACAGACGCTCGCCGTGGCGTCGACGGAGCACCGTGAAGGGCGCTCTTTGCTGGCGAGTCTGTTAGCAAATTCCTTTAGTTTCGACCAGAAAACGCTGCTTATTGATGCGGATTTCTTCAATACTGACGGACTCTCATCCGAGCTGGCATCGGCAACGTCCGCAGGCGTAGCGGAACTGCTGCGTGGGGAGACCTTGCTTGAACAGGCGCGGATCAAGCTCAGTGATAATCTCGATTTTATCCCGCACGGGAAGACCACCCTTTCTTCTCTACTTATGTTGTCGTCCGGGCATCTTGAGCCCTTAATGCACGAGCTGAAATCCCACTATCAACGCATCATTATTGATGTGGCTGCCGTGAATCAGAGTCAGGATGTGCAATTGATTAAACGTGCCGTTGATGGCGTTATTTTCATCGTGAAAGCCGGCTCGGGTTCGGCGGGGCATATAGCCAACGCGCTGGATAAGATCGAGGAAAATGATGGCGTTGTGATTGGCGCTGTGCTGAATGCGGTTGAAGAAAAGGACCTTGAAACGCAAGAGGGTCTGCGCTCACTGAACTTCAGTACCGATCAACTGATGACGACGCCAGGCCGAGTATGAGTCTACTGAAGAGCGCCTCCACGATAGCCGGTTCATCAGTCATCTCACAGTTGATTGGTGCGCTGTCTATCTGGTTGATCTCACATAAGTACGATATGGCTGAAGTGGGGCTTTATGCGCTCAACTACAGTATTGCCGTGGTGGGCGCTCAGGTCTGTACCTTTGCATCACAGCTTTTAATTCCTAAACAGCAGGATGATGAACTGGTACAGAATGTCGTGTTTTGTCTGATACAAAGCACGATTATTGCCTTACCCTACGCCGTATTGACCGCGTGGTTGTTCCACCAGAGCATATTGTTCCTCTATTTACTGACGCTTGCTACGGCGTGGGTTCTCATCTCGGAAAACCTGTCGCTGCGCACAGCTAACTTTCGTTTTCTGATCTTCCAGCGCATTTCTGTTTCTGTGGTGGTATTACTTTCGATACTGGTTACGCATCATGTGCAGCTGTTTTATTGGTCGTGGGCCTGTGCGACGATGGTACTGACGGTAAGCTGTATATTGCATTCGTTTGATATTCGTTCGGTGGCGGTCCAGCATTTACGACCCGCCAGCAACTGGCATTTTTTTAAACAGAATATTCATCACATTACTAAAGTCGGTAGCGCTGAGGTGTTGGCGATGGCTAGCAGCAATTTGCCGATTATGCTGATTAACTTCTGGTTTTCGGCGCTGACAGCCGGTTATTTTTCCGTGGTCAGCCGCTTCTGCTTGGCGCCGGTGGTGATCATCGGGAACGCGGTACGTAATACTATTTTTTCCAAGTGGTCTATCGATTTTAGAAATAACACCTTTAATTATCAGGAATATACCCGGGTACGGATGCTGCTGCTGGTGTTGGGAGTTATCTGTACTCTTGGCGTGTTTATTTTCTATCCGATTGTGATGCGCCTCGGTTTTAGCGAAGACTGGATTAACTCCATTGAAACGTCTCGCTACATGCTACCCTACCTGTTCCCGGCGCTGGCGATAAGCCCCCTGACGGTCATAGAGCTAATTTTTGGCTCCCATCGCTATTTTCTGCGCATCCAGTTGGAGCAACTGGCGATTGTGCTATTCGCTTTTGTCGTGACGCCCTATTTTTATAAAGACTATGCAACGTCGGTGATTTTGTTTTCTTCACTGACATTTATTCGCTACGCCTTTATTTATTTGAAAATGAACAAGCGGGCTAATCTGCTGAAAGACAGGCCGGTGATACTATGACGCTGAATACCGGATATTATTTACAAGGTTATACCTTCGTTACGCTGATCCTGTGTGGCCTGGTGCAATACTTTACCGGCATACAGTCGGTGCTATGGCTCCCCTTTTTTCTGACCC
The DNA here is from genome assembly GCF_005281355.1 of Citrobacter sp. wls615. Lineage (NCBI taxonomy): Bacteria > Pseudomonadati > Pseudomonadota > Gammaproteobacteria > Enterobacterales > Enterobacteriaceae > Citrobacter > Citrobacter sp. wls615. The sequence continues at coordinate 180,331 of NZ_SZXM01000047.1, forward strand.
TGTTGATGGTGGGATTATTGGTGATGCAGACGCGGGATGGCTCGCTGCGTCTGGATGCGCAGGAGACGATAGTGCTGGCGCTGTATTTCTCGTTCCTGATACTGGCCGGGGCCTCAACTCTGATTCAGGGCGGGATCACCGTCGCGATTGTGGCCTTTAAAAATGAAATTGCGCTGTCGCTGGTGATGATCTGCTTGCTGCTGGGATTTTGCCGGGAGTCGCAGATTTATCGCGTGACTCGCTATTTATACTGGGTGTTTTACGCGCAGATCCCGGTCATGATTTATCAGGTTTTACTGGTTGTTCCCCAGCGTGTCGCGGTGCGTGGTGAAGATGAAAAATGGGATTCCGTGGTGGGTACCTTTGGCGGCGACCTGATGGGGGGAGGTAACACTGCCGCGATGGGCCTGTTTTGCCTGCTGATTATGCTGTTAAAGGTCTCTGAGTATAAGCACGGACTGACCACGTTTAAATCCATGGCGTTGCACATTGTGCTCGGGATCGGGCTGTGCATTATTGGTGAAGTAAAGTTCGTTATCCTGCTATCGCCTCTATTCCTGGCGTGGGTGTGGATCTCACCGAGCTACGTTAAAGATGTTAGTAAGGTTAATCTGAAGACGTTGTTGGTTATTGTGGCGGGGATGTTGCTGCTGATTAGCCTGTCGATAGTTATCCTTGCATATTATTATTCTACTGCGTTTGGCGGCGATCCGTCGAAAAGCGCGTTGAGTATTTTTATCGACTCTTTGAGCTATATTTTTGACCCGAACTACATTATGTCTACCGGGGAGTTAGGGCGCTTTACGACTTTCCTGTTCTGGCTAAAAAATAATGATCTGTGGGGACTGTCAGGAACGTTATTTGGCTATGGACTCAACGCCACTAACAGCGGGAGTACGGTATCGCCGGGCTTTCTGAATATTATTTATAACTTAATCCTCGACTCGACTTCTCTGAGTATGCTGCTGTGGGAAGTGGGTGTGATTGGCACGTTAATCTTCATTAGCTTATTTATTTATATCCTGAAAATATGTCAGCCCAAGCCTTTACTGATGCTTGAACAACTGGACCCGCAGGATCTTCAGTTGTTGAGCTTTGCTCCGGCATTTAATGCTTTTGCGATTGCTTGCTTAATTAGCTTACCTTACAGCCAGATACTGATGATTACACCGATGTTACAATTCCTGTTCTATTTATCACTAGGATCAAGTTTAGTGATTCGTCGAACCGTCCTTCGCTGCGTAGGGTAATTGTATGGACAATAAACCGTTTATTTCAGTGAGTATCAAAACGCTCAATGAATCTGAATGTATTGAGAAAACAATTGATAGTATCCGTAAACAGCTTGTTGATTATCCACATAAAATTATTGTGGCAGATAGTCTGTCAACGGATAACACCCAGCAGTTGGCGATCGATAAAGGGGTGACTGTGGTGTCATTAACCGATCCAGGCGATCGTTGCTGTGGTGTCGGACATCAGTTGGGTTACCTTTATAGTGAAGGGGAATATCTGTTGCTGATGGACGGCGACATGGAGCTGGAAGAAGGATTTGTGGATCAGGCTGTCGCGTTTTTGCAGGCGGAACCGGAATACGCTGGCGTAGCGGGAACCGTCGAAATGGACGATGCCGTTAACTATGAATTTAAATCGCGTAAGCAACGCATTAATAAAATCTATCCCGTAGGGGATAGCGACCATTTAGGCGGCGGGGGGCTATATCGCCGCTCCGCCATTGAGAAAATTGGTTATCTCACCAACCGTAATCTGCATGCTTATGAAGAAGCTGAACTCGGCCTGCGTTTACTTGACGCGGGTTATAAATTACGTCGTCTGAATATTCCGTATTTTATTCATACTTCGCATACCATGCCGACCTTTCAGATGCTGAAGCATCGCTGGAAAAGCGGATACTATCAGGCTCCGGGCGAATTTTTACGTTGCGCCTGGGGAAAGCCTTATTTCATTAAAGCGTTAAAAATGGTTAAAAACGAGGCGATTTTTGCTGTTTACCTGGTTGCCTTGTTCATTGCGGCGGTGACCTTTAATCTCGAAATTTTCGATATCGCATTTCTGCCATTGCTTGCCTTTGTGATACTGAAAACCGTACAGAATCGGTCGTTACTGAATGGCCTGCAAAGCGTGATGAACTTAGCTGTGCTTTCCGCGGGGCTTGTTAAAGGGTTAACACATCCGCTACGCGATCCGTTGACTCCGCCTGACAGTAAAATCATTCATGAATAACTAAGGCAGACGCCATGAAAGTTTTATTAGTAAATAAGTTTTTTTTCATCAAAGGCGGCGCGGAAACGGTTTATTTTCAAGAGCGCGATATGCTGAAACAGGCCGGAGTGCAGGTGATTGATTTCTCGATGCAGCATGAGAAAAATTTCCCTTCGGACTATGCGGATTATTTTGTCAGCAATGTGGACTACCACCAGGAAAGTAATTTGTTGGGTGGGCTAAAAACGGCGGTTAACTTTATTCATAATTCGCAGGCCTGCAAAAAGATGCTGGCGTTATTGCAAAAAGAGCGCCCGGATATCGTTCATTTTCATAATATCTATCACCAATTAACGCCGGCGCTGATAAAAGTTGCGCGCAATTTTGGCTGCAAAACGGTACTGACTGCGCATGACTATAAGATTGTCTGCCCTACGTATTCCATGTTGCGCGACGGCAAAGTGTGTGACTCCTGTATCACCGGCACGGTTTTTAATGCTTTCAGGTATCGTTGCCAGGAAGGTTCCGCCTCAAAAAGCTTATTGCTCTCTCTGGAGGCAACCTGGCAATACATTGCGCAAAATTACCAGGCGCTGGATGCGATCGTTTCGCCGAGCGTTTTTTTACGCGGGGTGCTGCTGCGTACGCTGCCGAAGTCGCGCATTGATGTGATCGTCAATGGCGTAGATGACAGTCGTCCTCTGGATGAGGCAAGCGATGAAGGCTATATGCTGTTCTTTGGTCGCCTGAGCCGTGAAAAAGGGGTGGCAACGCTGTTGGCGGCACATGAGAAAATGCAGAACAAAGCGCCGTTGAAAATTGTGGGCCACGGCCCGCTACATGACGAGTTAGTCGCCAAATACCCGGATGTTGAATTTTTAGGTTATGTGCAGCAAGGGGAAGCCCTTGATAAGCTTATTAAGCATGCACGGGCGGTAATCCTTCCTTCTGAATGTTATGAAAACTGTTCCATGGCGATATTAGAGGCGATGTCCCTGGGCAAGCCGGTGATTGGATCGCGCATTGGCGGGATCCCGGAACAAATTCGTGACGGTAGTGAAGGGATTTTATTCGAGCCGGGCAACGTGCAAGCGTTGGCGAATGCGATGGAGACGCTGGCCGACTCGCCAGAGAAAGCGCGGGTTATGGGGTTACAGGGTCGGGCGCGGTTAAGTGAAAAATATGCGCTAAGCAAACATATGGACACCTTGCTGGCGCTGTATAAAGAACTGCTTAGCAGGCCCTAGTATGAAAAAAATAACGGTTTTTGGCACACGAGGTATTCCGGATGTGTTGGGCGGCGTGGAGACTCACTGCCAGAATCTTTATCCTGCTATTAAGCAGCAGCTCGATGTTGATATTTGTGTTATCGCTCGCTCACCGTATGTAAATTACAAACGGTCAACGTATAAGAAAGTCGAAACCTATGCGCTGTGGGCGCCCAAAAAACGCTCGCTGGAAGCGATTGTGCATTCCGTTTTAGCGGCATTGAGGACAGTTTTCGACCATTCGGATATTGTGCATGTGCATGCTATCGGACCGGGCCTTGTGATTCCATTATTACGCGTCCTGGGCAAAAAGGTCGTTTTTACCCACCATGGGCCTGACTACGATCGTCAGAAATGGGGATTCATTGCCAAAAAAATACTGTTGCTGGGTGAGCGCTGGGCGGTGAGATACGCCCACGAGGTGATTGTGATTTCTGAGGTGATTAATCAACTGATCCAGAAAAAACATGGTCGCTATGACGCGCATTTAATTCACAACGGCGTGAATGAGCCGCGGTTGTTATCTGAGCTGACTATCGAAAATACGCTCTCCCGCTTTGGGCTACAGCCGAAAAATTATCTTGTGGTGGTTGGACGATTTGTAGAAGAAAAAGGGATGCATGACGCCATCGCCGCTTATCAACATAGCGGTTTGACCCTGCCGCTGGTGTTAATTGGCGATGCAGATCATCCGACCGAATACAGCATTCGCCTCAAAAAGCTGGCCGCCGACACGCCTGGTGTGGTGATGACCGGATTTTTACGCGGTGATGAACTGCAGGCGGTATTTTCACAGGCGAAACTGTTTGTGATGCCTTCATATCACGAAGGTCTACCTATTGCGCTGCTGGAAGCGATGTCCTTTTCTCTTCCCGCTGTGGTCAGTGATATTCCGGCTAACCTTGAAGTTCAGTTACCTGTCGCAGCCTATTTTAAGGTCGGGGACGTGAACAGTCTGGCCGGGAAATTAACCCAGTGGGTGACAGCCAATCGTGTGGACTATCGTGTATATTTGCAAAACTATAATTGGCATGAAATCGCCAAAAAGACAGTCAACGTCTACCACTCAATTGATAAAGATATAGGTTAATTTTGACCAGTCCTCAAAATCGTCCCCCCGTCATCGAACGGTTCTATGCTCACCTTGATGAGCAAATAGCGGAGGAGTTGACCCCGGAACAAAAAGCAGGGGTGGAAAACGCGATCCTGGCCTCGACATTGGCTGCACGGCATCAGATTGATATTCGCCGGAGTTTTCCTTTTTTCAGTAAACGTTTTTATCTGGTTTTTTTGTTTGGCAGAGATTTACGCCGCCAGCATCGCCAGGAATCGACCTTGTCGCGGATCTTGCTCACTTTTTTGCTGTTGATCGCCGTGCTGTTCGTCACCTGCTGCATATTGCTGACGCTGTATATGATCAAATCAGCGCTAGGTATTGATGTATTCCAAAATTTTCACGTCGGTATTTGGGACTGGTGGTTAAACCTGAAAAAACACTAGTGTTATTAAACCTGCGAGGGCGTTACTGCGATGAAGTGTCAATGGGTTTCTGCGCTGTTGGGTATGTTCCTCCCGCTGTCGGTGATGGCCGCATTAACGACCGTAACCCCTAAAGCATTGACGGGGCCGTTGATCAACCCGGGGATTGGCGTTGCCAGTTTTCATCAGGGATACGGTGAAACGCTGAGCCTGGCGGATTATCCCAATACCGGGTTCGAGTATGAGCGATTTTATTGGCGAGATTTGGAACCTGTTGAAGGGCAGTACAATTTTGCGCTGGTGGATGATGCCTTTAGATACGCTGCGGCGCACCGTCCCGCGATGAATGTCGGGCTACGATTTATGGCGCTTGCCGACCCGGCGGATGGCACTAAAATTCCCGACTGGCTGATTAAAAAAGGCGTAAAAGGAACCTGGACGTCTGATAATAAGACGTTTGTACCGGATTTAGATGACCCACTGTTTATCGAATACAGCCAGCGTCTGCTCAACACATTGGGTCAGCGCTACGATGGTAATGAGAATCTCGCTTTTGTTGATATCGGCATGGTGGGTTCGTGGGGCGAGTGGCATAACAGCAACTTCCCCGATCTGAAGCCACTCCTGGAGCGATACACCACCGGACAGTTGGATCGCTACGTTGCGATGCACTTTTCTGCCTTTCCCAAAACGCCCAAAATTATGCTGATAAGCGGTGGGCAAAGCCTGGCAAATGCGGTGGCGCGTGGGGCCGGGTGGCGAGCGGACTGTTGGGGTGACCTGCGCGTGTTTTCAGACGCCTGGAATCATATGCAAGATGATTACCCGCAGCGATTACTGGCAGCGCAGCAAAGTTATGCAGGGTTTAACGATGCCTGGAAACGCGCGCCAGTGAGTCTGGAAATCTGTTCGTATATGCAGGACTGGAAGAATTCTTTTCATTATACGCGCGCCGAAGTGCAGGGGATTTTTGACTGGGCGATCAAGCAGCATGCCAGTACCATCAACCTGAAATCGAGAGCGATACCCAGCGATTATCGACCGATTGTCGACGATGCGCTGACCAAACTGGGCTATCGATTTCGCTTAGCATCCCTGAGCCATGAGTCACTGTGGAACAGTGGTCAAACGCTGACGTTGAACAGTACCTGGTATAACGATGGTGTGGCACCGATCTACCTGCCCTATACGCTGGCATTTCGTGTGTTAGACAGTGGCAATAAGGTAGTGGCGCAGGGTAATGCGGCGGATGATATACGACGTTGGCTCCCGGGAATTCATCAGGTCAGTTATGCGCTACCTATGCCGGGTCGACTGGCGAAAGGACAATATGCGATTGAGGTTGCGATGCTGGATAAATCCGGTGCCGCGAGAATTAACTTTGCCAATGAAGGGAAGCAGAGCAGCGGCTGGTATCGTGTATCAACCATAACGTCGCGCTAGCCCGTTAAAGCAACGAGCCAGACGACCTGGCTCGTTGCAGAGAACATTACAGGTTATAACCATTCGGGTTATTTTTTTGCCAGTTCCACGTGTCGCGCATCATTTCATCAAGGCTGTAGATAGCCTGCCAGCCTAACTCTTCTCGCGCCAGAGAAGGGTCTGACCAACACTCGGCAATGTCTCCGGGCCTTCTGGCGACAAACTGATAATTAATTTTTGTCTGCGCCGCTTTTTCAAACGCCTCAATGAGGTTAAGCACGGAATACCCGACTCCGGTACCAAGATTAATCACTTTGTAGGCAGCGCCTTTGTTCTGGCAATCCAACGCGGCTAAGTGGCCGGTCGCCAGGTCCATGACGTGTATATAATCACGCACGCCGGTCCCGTCGGAGGTTGGGTAGTCATTACCATACACGGACACGGTTTCAAGTTTACCAATCGCGACCTGGGAGATATACGGGACCAGATTATTGGGAATACCGTTAGGATCTTCGCCGATTCGACCCGATGGATGGGCACCGACTGGGTTAAAATAGCGCAGGCAGGTGATGCGAAAATCGGGCTGCGCGCGTGAAAAATCGGCCAGAATCTGTTCAACCATTAATTTAGACGTGCCGTACGGATTGGTCGTACCGCCCGTGCGTGATTGCTCGCTTAGCGGCACGCTTTCCGGATTACCGTATACTGTGGCCGATGAGCTAAAAATAAAACGATTAACGCCTGCGGCCAGCATCTCATCCAGTAATACCAGCGTACCAGTAACGTTGTTTTCATAGTAGGCGAGGGGTTCTTTTATCGACTCTGAAACCGATTTGAGTCCCGCAAAATGGATGACATCAGTGATGTTATGGCGGGTGAAAATGTTTTTTAAGGCCTGCCGATCCAGAATATCGGCGATATAGACAGTCGGTTCCCTGCCGGCAAGTTCCGCGACTCTGTCCAGCGAGACTCGAGAAGAGTTCGACAGATTATCAACGACAACGACATCATCGCCTCTTTCCAGTAGTGTTAAAACAGTATGTGAACCAATATAACCTGCGCCACCAGTGACAAAAATTGCCATACAGACTCCAGATTTATGCTATCAAAACGGGTTTTGATTCACGCCACTACCATAGAAAACTTGCTATTGGTGAAGTCTGGTAAGGTTGTAGTTACGATATCTCACCATACATTTGTAAGATATTTTTTTAAGTATAGATAAAAAACTGAACTTGTTTATTTTAGTGTCATAAACAATATAATTATTTGAGAAGTTTAGTGTATGGACACCATCACTGTGGTTGATCGAGGAATTGATTTTCTCGATCAGGCTTTCATCAAATACAGTATTGCTTAATGTGACTAATTCTTTGATGTAGATGGATTTTCCGTAGGTTTCAGGCGTGCATTCTTGGGTGAGGAAGTACATTTTGTTATCGACAAGGTAGGGCGCACCCGCTCCCCGATGGTGATGGTTGCTCACCTTCAATGAGGGGGCAATCCGCTGCCACTGCCCATAGATATTCTCAGCAGAGTGAATAATAATTTCATTATCCATTGTGGTGGATAAAAGATAACAGGTTTCATTAATTGTGAGAAACACATTATCTGTTACTTCAGTATCCGATATTAAGACTTTGATTTTCTTCCAGCGTACCGGAAACTCTACCGACTGAAACAGTATGACTTCTTTTCTTTCTGAAGACTCGGGGATCATGAATAGCTGATCGTTGATATGAATCAGGAAAGGGAATGACAAATGACACTTTAAGTCGTCAAAGCCCTCAAGTTTAACATCATCGATTTCAGTCAGTTCACGATCCAGAATACGGCATCTTAGCGTACCTTTCGAGTTTCGAAAGCTAAAAGCTTCATAAAAAACATACAGTTTATCGGCCTTTTCAATAATAAAAGGGTCGGCCTGAAACGTATATTTCTTTTTTAACTGCTGGGCAGCAGTTTTACTCAGTATTTCCAGAGTATTATCGGGGAATAAGTGTGAGCCATGATCTTTTAGAATCATGATGTCCCATGACTCATGATAGAATAACATTTTTATCATTCGTTTTATTTTCGCTAGCATTTGCGCATACTCCTTGTTATCGCCTGCAACTTGAAAAAATGCCTATAGGGACAGCCGTTTTGCAGGTCACTACATGTCATTTGCCGCAATGTTGAATGAATGCGCGATGACTGATGTAGAAATATCTACGCCTATCTTAAAAACTAGTTGCAGATGTTTTTTTGTCGGTAGCACAAAAGTAGGAAAAAATGTCCAGAGCATCCTTGCTCCAGTGGAGGGATTACTCGAAATGCACCTGCGGGTTGTCAGCAAGGGAAACGTAGGTTTTGCTGTTTTTATCCAGGGTACGAATTTCACCACTTTCGATGTCATACACCCAGCCATGCAGACGCAGCGCATTATTTCGCAGTCCAACAGCTACTGAAGGATGCGTTTTAATATTGTTCAACTGCGCAATAACGTTCTCTTCCACCATAGCGTTAACTTTATCGATGGGGTTATCCCAGGTTTTTTTCTCAACCACGGCTTTGGCGGCATCGGCATAGTGCAGCCAGTGAGCCACTGCGGGCATCGGATCCAGAGGCTGGCTATCAGCAATGGCTTTCATCGCGCCACAGTTGGAATGACCACAGATAACGATATCCGTCACGCCAAGTGCAACTACCGCATATTCGATAGTGGCGGAGACACCACCAGGTTCGGGACCGAAAGACGGTACGATATTGCCGGCGTTGCGAATAACGAAAAGCTGTCCCGGCTCTTGCTGGGTCACCAGTTCCGGCACCAGACGGCTATCGGAACAGGAAATGAAAAGCGCTTTTGGATTCTGGCTGGATGCCAGGCTGCGAAAGAGTTCCTTACGTTGAGGGAAAATCTCTTTTTGGAAGTTGAGGAAGCCCTCAATGATATGTTGCATAGCAGTGTCTCTTTTTTCTGTTTGAACAGGTTATGATGAAGATCACACTTTCCAGTTTAACACCAGCCGACAGAAGGGAAAGACTTTATAGCAGTTTTGCAACATTTCTGGCTAATTTTGCCCCACCATGGCAGGGCAAGTATCGTGATGTACGCTACGCGTTTTGCCGTTTCTGGTAGGCCGCTTTTAGGCGGCTCATGGCTTCTACCAGGACAGAACGCGGACAGCCCACGTTGAGTCTCATGTGACCCTCTCCGCCAGGGCCATATTGTGCGCCTGGCGACAGACCAAGCTTCGCTTCATGCACAAAAAAATCGCTTAGTTGTGCATCGTTGAGACCCATTTTTTCCGCATTCAGAAACAGAAGATAAGATGCGCCGCCATATACGACAGATATCAAGGGACAGTGCTTTTCAATGTCGCGTTTAACAAACGCGACATTGTCAGCCAGATAGGCCAGTAGTTTCTGGTGCCAGTCGCCACAATGAGTAAACGCGCTGTAAATGGCCGCTTGCTGTAATGAATGCGTCTCGGCAAGGTAGCAGTTATCAAGAAAGTGATAGAACTGATGGCGTAACTCATCGTTTTTAATAATGGCTATTCCGCCCTGGAGTGCTGCCGTATTGAAGGTTTTACTGATTGAGGTCAGTACAATTGATTTGCTGCCTGACGTTTCATTGAGCGTAAAAAATGGCAAATGGCGCTTACCTGGCAGGGTTAAATCGCTATGCACTTCATCAGACAGAATGATGACGCCAGCCTGCTGGCAATAATGGCTAACTTGTTCCAGCGTTTCCCGCGACCACACCATTCCCCCCGGATTATGCGGTGACGGGAAAAGAAACATTTTGCACTGCTTGAGCTTCTCGCTGAAATCATGCCAGTCAAATTCATAATACCCGTCTTTTTCAATAAGGCGCGTTTGGATTAAATTCCTGCCGCTGGTTTTCACCAGGTTAGGGTAGGGATCATATATTGGCGTACAGGTCAATATATTATCGCCCGGTCGGGTAAGCGCCATTAAAGAAAGTACGATGGTTTTTATAACCCCAGGAATAAAATGCAACCAGTGCGGCCTGACGTCGGCATCATACTGTTGTGCATACCAATGGATCACGGATTCTTTCCATTGCGGATAATCCAGGTTATATCCTTGTACAGGCTGCGCGACTACTGAACGCAGCGTGTTCATTACAGGTTCCGGCGTCACAAAATCCATATCTGCAATCCATAATGGCAATACATCGGTGGTGCCGTACATTTGTTGTAATTGACCGTATTTGCGGCAATTAGCATCCCTTATGACAATTTCATCAAACAAAGACATTGCTGACTCCTGGAAAGCCTCTGAAAAATAGGTTTAGCAACGCAAACAGCGAAGAATATCTATTTTATTGATATATTAAATTTACCCTGGTGATAGCTGTTATTAGCCTATGATTTTTGCTCAACCATATTTTCAGCAGCTTCATTTGGCTCATATTTCGCAATGCCAATACCCGTTGCCGCCCACAGCAAGGCAAAGATGACGCCGCTATAACACAGAATTGCCCATGGTAAATAATCAAGTGTTGCCACGCCCAGCATCGTGGCGCAATAAACGCCTGAAGCAGACCAGGGAATAATCGGCTCAACCACGGTTCCGGCATCTTCGGTGGTTCGTGAAAGATTTTTTGCTGCCAACCCCCGTTTTTTATACTCATCTTTAAAGGCGTCGCCACACAGTAGCAATGGCAGAGTCCCGTTTGCCGTACAGGCACAGATGGTGAAGGTCGTAACAATCGTGGTGGCCACCAGGCGGAATGTGGATTGAACCCCTTTGGTCAGCGCGTTAATTACGGTGTGTAAAGAGCCTGTCGCGCTCATTGCACCGGCAAAACTGAAGGCGCTGAAGACGGTGACAAAACTGCTGAACATAGATATTGCGCCACCTCTTTCCAGCAAGCGGGAGACATCGGAGGACAGTGCGGGCAGGTTATCCCCAGTAAGCATCGCGAGTTTAAAACCGCTGACTACGGATTCGCCAACGGACGAAGCGGTGAATTGCTGGAAGACTAATGCCAGAATCATCGACACTATCGTAGACAAAAAGAGCATCGGAATTGGTGGTCTTTTTGACAGTGAGCCATATAAAACGATGATCGGCGGTAACAACAACAGAATGTTAAAATCATAAATCTGGCCGATAGCGTTCATTAAGCTGGTGATATTTTCAGGAGCACTGGATGAGGCATCAATACCCATACCCATATAGCTATAAATAATGCAGCAAATTATAAACCCCGGGCCGGTGGTCCACAGCAGATGACCGATATGCGAGTACAGATTTACACCGGCAGCCAGCGCCGCCATGTTGGTTGAATCAGAAACCGGTGAGAGCTTATCACCAAACCAGCAGCCTGAGACAATGGCGCCTGCGGCAATAGGCAGCGAAACATTAAGACCAATTGCCACGCCAATCATGGCTATCCCCACGGTCCCGATAGAGCCCCAGGAAGTACCGGTACAAACTGAGATCAGCGCACCCAGCATAAATGCTGAAATATAGAAATACTGCGGGTTAATCCATTTTAAACCATAATAAATCATCATCGGGATAGTGCCTGACACCATCCATGCGCCAATTAAGAAACCGATACTGGCGACAATTAATATGACTGGCAGTGCTTCAGATATTTTATTGCAAATAGCTTGTAGAATATCATCCCACGTGTAGCCATGAGCGACGGCGATAAATGAGGCGGTTGCTGTGCCCATCAGGATCATGGGTTCGGCACGAATATTGAATATAAAATATCCGATGCTAATCCCGCCCAGCATGACTATCATAGGTAAAACTGACCAACAGAAAGACAATTTCTTTCTGTTGTTGGAGGTGCAGCTATTTAATTGCATAATTCCATCCCAATCATTAATGGTTGAACACGTCAAATAACTACCCGCTACAGGTTACTCAGTATTGAGCAACATAGTTGCCAGAGCTCGGCTGAACTCTATTTTATTAACTGTGTCAGGTTATCTATTATGACCTGCAGTTCTGGTATTTCTTTTTTGTAGTAGGATAAGAGAAAATTTGGCGAATGAATTACCCCTCGGCATAAGGTGAGTGATTTCGTCGTTGTTGGCTCAGTTTGCGATACTGCTGCGGTGGCATGCCGACATATTTATGGAACGAGCTATAGAAGCGGCTACTGGAGCGAAAACCAGCAATCGTGGCGATATCCAAAATTGTTTTATCCGTATCGCTGAGTAACGCTCGCACATGGTTGATACGCATCGCCGTAATGTACTGTTTCATCGTCAGTTGCATCACCCGGTGAAAAATACCCATCGCATAATTGGGATTGAGCTTAACGTGCTCGGCAATGGCATCGACCGTGAGCTGTTTGTCGCAGTTAGCGGCGATAAACTCCAACATTTGACTGACGTAAAACTGTGAATGCCGTGAAATACTGTTTTTCTGCGTCCGTGGTGTTTTATTACCCAGCACTGGCCGCCAACCTGAGAGGCTAAAACGCTTGAGCATCAAGGCGATTTCATCGATAGCTAACTGGCGAATCTGCTCGTTGTCGCTGCTAAGTTCACTTTGCCAGCGCTGTACTTCAAAAGCGCTCAGTTGCTGCGAGGCAAGCGAAGTAACCACCATCCCGTGCGTCACGTGGTTGATCAAATCCCTGTCCAGCGGCCAGGATAAAAACAAATGCATCGGCAAATTGAAGATAGCCATTTGTTTACAATGCCCGGCATCGATGAGCTGATGGGGAGTACAGGCCCAGAACAAGGTGATAAAACCCTGTTTGCTTTTCACCACTTCGTCGTTAAAAAGGTACTCCACATCACCATCGAACGGTACATTCACCTCAACCTGACCATGCCAGTGGCTGTAGGTCATGGCCAGCGGCGCCCGCAGTTCGACGTCCATACGCTGATACTCTGAATAGAGCGCCAACGGACTTCTCGTCTTTTTTTCATAGCTGCGGCACATATGTGGGTCGAGTGGCAGCTGCGGGGTACTTTTTGCCATTATGGAGGGTTCCTGGATAGTGAATCTGACCATGGTGTAGCGTCAAAGCATGAACATAGCTTAACCGAAAAAAAGCGCCGTTTTCTCTCCATTTTCGCCAAATTATTCCCAAAAACTCAGATCCTGTGCCTCTCGCTTGCCAATCTGAGTTATCGGGAGTGGTGAGCTTTAATCACAAAAATACGTATTCGGATGTGTTCGCTTTGCAAAATGTCATCGCTTTTTTTGCCAATAAATCGGAGTTATAGCGATAGCCAGTCATCATGGAATACCTTACATTTTTATATGTATCCACACCTCAAGGAATCATCATGTCCAGACTCCGTACTTTAGCAACGGCTTTAGTCGCCGTTGCCGCGATGACGATGTGCGCCACCCCTGTATTCGCTAACCCCGGTAACGGTAACGGCAATGGTAATAGTGGCAACCATGGTAATAGCGGAAACAAGGGTAATAGTGGTAACAGCCAGAAAGGAAACGCTGGCCAAAAAAATAATTCACATACAGAACAGCGTAAAAATTATGGCAAGCCGGATCATGTGGATAGTGACATCAGCTATAACGTGGCCAGGCAGTATGCTGTCAGATACGGTTTGACGGGGTATAAATCACTGCCGCCAGGCATTGCCAAAAATCTGGCGCGAGGAAAACCGCTTCCTCCGGGGATCGCTAAAAAAAGTGTCCCACCCTCTATGTTGAATCAACTGCCGTATTACCCTGGCTATGAATGGCAGGTCGTTGGCGACAATTTGGTGTTGATTGCACTGAGCACGGCGATTGTCACTGCTGTTATTAATGGTGTGTTTGATTAAGTCGCCACGGAATTAATTGGCTTTGTTGTTCCTGCCGAAAGCCCGCGTTACGCGCAATACTGTTCACTTAAGCGGAGCA
>NZ_SZXM01000063.1:0-31042 GCF_005281355.1 Citrobacter sp. wls615
AGCTGGGGGTTTTCTGTGCACAATAAAAAAGGGAGCCATCAGGCTCCCCTTTGCATCTTATGTTGCAGACTTACGCTTTCAGCTTACGCATAACCAGCGTAGCGTTGGTGCCGCCAAAGCCGAAGCTGTTGGACATTACGGTGGTCAGCGCCTGCTCGGTCGGTTTGGTCACGATGTTCAGACCCGCCGCCTGCTCGTCCAGCTCTTCAATGTTGATGCTTGGCGCGATAAAGCCGTGTTCCAGCATCAGCAGAGAGTAGATAGCTTCCTGCACGCCAGCCGCGCCCAGTGAGTGACCAGTCATCGCTTTGGTTGCAGAAATTGCCGGGCTGTTGTCGCCAAACACTTCACGGATTGCGCCCAGCTCTTTCACGTCGCCTACCGGAGTAGAAGTACCGTGAGAGTTCAGGTAGTCGATCGGGGTGTCTACACCGTGCATCGCCATCTGCATGCAACGTACTGCGCCTTCGCCAGACGGGGCAACCATGTCTGCGCCATCAGAGGTCGCGCCGTAACCGACGATTTCCGCGTAGATATGCGCGCCACGAGCCAGAGCGTGTTCCAGCTCTTCGACCACGACCATACCGCCGCCGCCTGCGATAACAAAACCGTCGCGGTTTGCATCATAGGTACGGGAAGCTTTAGACGGATCGTCGTTATATTTGGTAGACAGCGCGCCCATGGCGTCGAATTCACACGCCATTTCCCAGCACAGCTCTTCGCCGCCGCCAGCAAACACGATGTCTTGTTTACCCAGTTGAATTTGTTCTACTGCGTTGCCGATGCAGTGCGCAGATGTCGCACAGGCAGAGCTGATGGAGTAGTTTACGCCGTGAATTTTGAATGGCGTTGCGAGGCAGGCAGAAACGCCGGACGCCATCGCTTTGGTGACCACATACGGGCCAACCGCTTTCAGACCACGCGGGCTACGCATTGCGTCAGCGCCGAACACCTGAAAACGCGGGGAACCGCCGCCGGAACCTGCAATCAGGCCAACGCGCGGGTTATTCTGGTAATCTTCTGCAGCAAGACCGGCATCCGCCACAGCCTGCTCCATGGAAAGGAATGCATAGATGGATGCGTCGCTCATGAAGCGCACTACTTTGCGGTCAATGAGGCCAGTGGTATCCAGTTTTACGTTGCCCCATACGTGGCTACGCATGCCGGAGTCCTTCAGCTCCTGAGAGAAAGTGATCCCTGAACGTCCTTCACGCAGAGATGCCAGGACTTCCTGCTGGTTATTACCGATGCTGGAAACGATGCCCAAGCCAGTAATCACTGCACGTTTCATTCAATACCTCTGTAAGTCGCACTATTTTAAAGTTTCGAGTGGCACAATAGCGTACACTTGTACGCCGAACAAGTCCGATCAGCCATTTAATGTGGAAATTTGCGCAGCCAGGCACTCATCGCTAAGATCGGGGCACAGCCTGCCAGACGAGTAACTTACGTGAAACAATACGCTATACAACCTGCCAACCTTGAATTCAACGCTGAGGGTACACCTGTTTCCCGAGATTTTGATGATGTCTATTTTTCCAATGATAACGGGCTGGAAGAGACACGTTTCGTCTTCCTCGGCGGGAATCATCTCGCACAGCGATTCCCTGTGCATTCACGTCCCCTTTTCGTAGTGGCGGAAAGTGGGTTTGGCACCGGGCTTAATTTCCTGACTCTCTGGCAGGCATTCGCTGATTTTCGCGATACGCACCCTGACGCTACCCTGAAAAGATTACATTTCATCAGTTTTGAAAAATATCCGCTGACGCGTGAAGATCTGGCCCTGGCCCATCAGCACTGGCCGGAGCTTGCCCCGTGGGCCACGGCGTTACAGGCGCAGTGGCCGCTGCCGCTGGCGGGATGCCATCGTCTGCTTCTTGATGATGGACTCGTCACGCTGGATTTGTGGTTTGGCGATATTAACGAACTGACCAACAAACTCGATGATTCCTTGAATCAAAAAGTGGACGCCTGGTTCCTGGACGGTTTCGCCCCGGCGAAGAATCCGGACATGTGGACGCCAACGCTGTTTAACGCGATGGCCCGACTGGCTCGCCCCAGCGGCACGCTGGCTACCTTCACATCGGCAGGCTTTGTGCGACGGGGGTTGCAGGCAGCCGGATTTACGATGCAAAAATGCAAAGGCTTTGGCCGCAAACGCGAAATGCTTTGTGGCGTCATGGAACAGACTCTTGCACTCCCTTCATCGGCTCCGTGGTTCACGCGCACGGGCACAGATAAGCGCGAAGCCGCTATTATTGGCGGAGGTATCGCCAGCGCATTGCTGTCGCTGGCGCTACTGCGCCGCGGCTGGCAGGTCACGCTCTATTGCGCAGACGCGGAACCTGCTGAAGGCGCATCAGGTAACCGTCAGGGCGCACTCTATCCGTTACTCAGCAAGCATGACGCGGCCATTAATCTCTTTTTCCCCACCGCGTTTACCTTCGCCCGCCGCCTGTATGACGCCCTTCCGGTAGAGTTCGCGCATGACTGGTGCGGCGTGACGCAGCTCGCATGGGATGAAAAAAGTCAGCAGAAAATCACTCAAATGCTGTCTCTTGAACTGCCCGATGCGCTTGCCGTCGGCGTTGACGCAGAGCAGGTTTTACAGACCACCGGCGTCGAAACCGGGTGCGGCGGGATTCAGTATCCTGCCGGTGGATGGCTGTGCCCGGCGCAGTTAACCGCTGCCGTACTGGACTATGCCACAACCCTGGGATTACGCACCCGCTACCAACATACTCTGGCCTCACTTTCACGCCAGACAGCAGGCTGGCAATTGCAGTTTGCCTGTGGAGAAACCGCCACTCACGAAGCGGTGGTTCTGGCTAACGGCCATCGCATTAACCGCTTTGAGCTGACGCAGACGTTACCGGTCTATTCCGTTGGCGGCCAGGTGAGTCATATCCCCACCACGCCCGCGCTGTCAGCGCTACGCCAGGTGTTGTGCTACGACGGTTACCTCACGCCGCATAACCCGCAAAACCAGCAACACTGCATTGGTGCCAGCTATCATCGTGGGAGTGAAGAGACTGAGTATCGCGAGGAGGACCAGCAGCAAAATCGTCAGCGCTTAATCGACTGCTTCCCGCACGCCGCATGGGCAAAAGAGGTGGACGTCAGTGCGCATGCCGCCCGTTGCGGGGTCCGCTGCGCTACGCGCGATCACATCCCGATGGTGGGCAATGTCGCAGACTATGACGCCACGCTCAGCCAGTACGCCAGGCTTGCCGAAGACAAAGCGCACGCGGTAAGCGCCCCGGTTTATGCTGATTTATTTATGCTGGGGGCATTGGGTTCACGCGGGTTGTGTTCAGCCCCACTGTGTGCAGAAATTCTGGCCTCGCAAATGAGCGATGAACCTATTCCTATGGATGCCAATACGCTGGCGGCACTGAACCCGAATCGGTTGTGGGTCAGGAAGTTATTGAAGGGAAAAGCGGTGAAATAAGATACCCTCTCATCATTGCCTGATGCGCTGCGCTTATCAGGCCTACAAACTGAACCCGAATCGTCAGTCCACGTAGGCCGGATAAGACGCCTTAACGTCGCCATCCGGCACAATCCACTGCAATTATTGTTTTGTCGCCTTCTGGAACAGCATGTCCCACATCTCTTTCACTAACGCCTGATCACGCGGCGAAAGTTCGCCTGCGCTAATCGCTTTTTCCAGGCTGCTGGTCACATTGGCGTACAATGCCTCAGCGGAATGGTCCTCGCCAGCATCCAGCTCTGCTACGGCCAGCGTCAGGTGCCCACGCAAATAGCCACTGGCAAACAACTCATCATCGCTGGCGTGCTCTACCATATCGTCGATTAATGCCAGAATGCGTGATTCAAACTCCGCGATCATCTTCTTTCCTCATTGTAAACGTGGCGGCGGCTTCAGTTGAGCGCTTCGGGCCACGGGAATTGTTCCGCCTTAAGTTCAGGCGTGTGATAATAATTCTGTAACGCGTTAATAAAGCGCGCTGGACGCTCCGGGATCCCCTTTTCCAGATACTCCATCACCTGGGCATGCACACGACGCTGGAATACCACGCGATCCGGTTCAAAGTCTCCGTTCAGATTGTCGCAACTGACGTTAAACGGATAGCCCGCCGCCATGCAGAACAGCCAGTCAAACGCCTGCGGCTTCACTTCCACATCTTCAAACTGGCATTGCATGTTCGCGTCGCGTCCATCCGGGCAGTACCAGTAACCAAAGTCAACCAGCTCACGACGCGCTTTACCCGCAATACACCAGTGCGAAATTTCATGTAAGGCGCTGGCGTAATAACCATGCGCAAAAACGATACGGTGATACGGTACTTCCGCATCAGCAGGAAGATAGATCGGTTCGTCATCGCCTTTAATCAGACGGGTATTAAATTCATCGGCAAAGCAGCCGTTAAAAATCTCAATTAACTGTTCGTAGTGATGGGTGTTATTCATTAGTTCATCCCCAGCCAGTGGAGAATCTCCTGTCCATGATTATCGTAAAGTAGCTTGGCGCTCATTACGGCGGAGACAATAACGATCATAGGCCGAATGAGTTTTTGTCCTTTGCTGAGCACCAGTCGCGATCCCATCCGTGCGCCAATAAACTGGCCAATGAGCATCACAAACCCGGTCGCCCAAATCACTTTGCCGCCGAGGGCAAACAGCAACAACCCACCGATATTCGAGGTGGCATTTAATACTTTGGCGTGGGCCGTCGATTTCGCCAGGTTATATCCGCACAGCATGACAAAAGCCAGCGCGTAGAACGATCCCGCTGCCGGACCAAAAAAGCCATCGTAAAAACCAACGCAGCCTCCGGCCACCAGCGCGAAAGGCAAACCGTGCAGTTGACGCTGCCGGTCTTCTTCGCCCACTCTGGGCATCAACAGAAAGTAGAGGCCAATACAGATAACCAGCACCGGCAGGATCTGGCGTAATATGTCGGACTGCACATGCTGGACCAACAATGCGCCGCTCATTGAACCGACAAAGGTCATGAAGATGTTGAGCTTCTGATCCGCCAGATTAACCACGCCCCGGCGAATAAAATAGATCGAGGAAGAGATAGATCCCCCGCAGGCCTGCAGCTTATTGGTGGCCAGTGCTTGCGCGGGCGGCATTCCAGCCGCCATCAATGCCGGGATGGTGAGTAAACCGCCGCCCCCGGCCAGAGAGTCAATAAAACCTGCCAGCATTGCCACAAAAAAAAGCACACCCAACAGCAGTGGCGACACCATAAACAGAGAGACAAAATGATCCATTAGAGTACATGCTCATCCAGTAGCGCCTGGCAGGAAGGCGGCAACGGCGGCGGTGTCTTCTTCTCAGGCTTGGTGGTTCCAGGTTTAGGAGGTTCGAACCAGCTTTGCAGCTCTGCGCCACAGCCGTCACCCGGTGGGGGCAAAGGTTGATCTTCGCACTCCAGGCTGTCAGCAGGACAACGTAATCGTACGTGCATATGCGCACGATGCTGGAACCACGGTCGCACTTTACGCAACCAGTCCCTGTCGGTCCCTGCATCCAGACACAGCTGCTGCTTAATCGCCGGATTCACAAAAATACGCGTGACTTCATTATCTTTTGCCGCCAGCCTAATCAGGCTGAAAATCTCCGGCTTCCACAGCGACGGCACGACATGTTTGCCATCCCGTGAGACCAAATCTAACGCCTGAGGACGCAGCAATTGTGACTGGGTCCAGCGCGTTTTCGGCAACTGCAGGAAAATATCCACATCCAGTCCCGTCTGGTGGCTGGCATGACCGCCATTGAAACGCCCACCGGCCGGCATGCCCATATCGCCGATTAACACCGTGCCCAGCCCCAGATTATTCGCCTGATTACTCAGACGCTGGATAAACATCACCAGATCCGGATGACCAAAATAACGTCGCTGATCGGTGCGCATCACCTGATAGTGCTCAGACTGTACAGGCAGCGTATCGGCGCCAACAATACAACCATTGGAGAACGCGCCGATAGACTGCGCGCTGCCTGCCACCGGATGGGTAATTTTCTGCCAGGGCGTCGCCGCCAGGCAGGCGGTGCTGGCAAAAAGAGCCAGCGCCGCAAGTGCCATTTTGTTCATCTCTTACCAGCGTGGAATATCGGTCTTCACGTCCGCGTTTTGCGCCCGCTGACGCAGCAGGTGATCCATTAATACGATCGCCAGCATTGCCTCTGCGATCGGCACGGCGCGGATCCCAACACACGGATCGTGGCGTCCTTTGGTGATCATGTCGACTTCTTCGCCAAAGCGGTTAATCGTGCGTCCGGGAACGGTAATACTGGAGGTTGGTTTCAGCGCCATATGTGCAACGATTTGCTGCCCGCTGCTGATCCCCCCCAGAATGCCGCCCGCATGGTTACTCTGGAAACCGTCTTTGGTGATTTCATCACGGTTTTGGCTGCCGCGCAGCGCGACAACGTCAAACCCATCACCAATCTCTACGCCCTTAACGGCGTTAATGCTCATCAGCGCATGGGCAATGTCGGCATCCAGGCGATCAAATACAGGTTCACCGAGACCCGCAGGTACGCCGCTTGCCACCACGGTGACCTTTGCTCCGATGGAGTCGCCCTCTTTTTTCAGGCCGCGCATCAGTTCATCGAGCGCCTCGATTTTATCCGGATCCGGGCAAAAGAACGGGTTAAGCTCCACCTGAGACCAGTCTTTAATCTCCAGCGGGATATCGCCCATCTGCGTCAGACAGCCGCGAATTTCAACGCCGAACTTTTCCGCCAGATATTTTTTGGCAATCGCCCCAGCTGCCACGCGCATCGCTGTTTCACGTGCGGAAGAACGTCCGCCGCCACGGTAGTCGCGCAGGCCATATTTTTGCTCATAGGTATAGTCGGCGTGACCAGGACGAAAAACATCCTTAATCGCGCTGTAATCCTGTGAACGCTGATCGGTATTTTCGATCAGCAGACCAATGCTGGTACCGGTGGTCACGCCTTCGAACACACCAGAGAGGATTTTCACCTGATCCGGTTCACGGCGCTGCGTAGTGTAACGCGACGTCCCCGGGCGACGTCTGTCGAGATCGTGCTGCAGGTCAGTTTCTGTCAGAGAAATGCCCGGCGGAACACCATCGACAATACAACCGAGCGCCAGCCCGTGTGATTCGCCGAATGTGGTTACGCGAAAGAGTTGCCCAATTGTGTTTCCTGCCATCACGGCTCCGTTATGAGTGTTGTGTTTGTGCGCGTGTATTTAGTCTTTATAAATGCTGAAATGCTCGCGAGCAGCAACTAACTGTTCTTTGGTCAGCATGAATACACCGTCACCGCCGTTGTCAAACTCCAGCCAGGTGAACGGTACATCCGGATACTGCTCCATCAGATGTACCATGCTGTTTCCGACTTCACAAATCAGAATACCGTTATCTGCCAGGTAATCTGGAGCGTTCCCCAGAATGCGGCGAGTCAGTTTCAGCCCATCGCTACCGGACGCCAGACCCAGCTCAGGTTCATGACGATATTCGTTTGGCAGATCGGACATATCTTCCGCATCGACGTAGGGCGGGTTGGTCACAATCAGGTCATACTGCACTTTCAGCAGATCGCGGAACAGATCGGAGCGGATCGGCGTCACGTGATGGATCAGACCATGTTCCTCAATATTGTGTTCGGTCACCGCCAGCGCGTCAGTGGAAATATCCACCGCATCCACTTCGGCTTCCGGGAAAGCATACGCGCAGGCAATAGCGATGCAGCCGCTGCCGGTACACATATCAAGGATATGCTGCGGCTGCTCATTGATGAGGCCCGCAAAACGATTATTGATCAATTCGCCAATCGGTGAGCGTGGAACCAGCACGCGTTCATCAACATAAAACTCATGCCCGCAGAACCAGGCTTTATTGGTCAGATAAGCAACCGGGATACGCTCGTTGACGCGGCGAATCACGCGTTCAACAATACGATGGCGCTCGCTGGAGGTCAGACGCGCAGTGCGCATATCTTCAGGTATATCCAGCGGTAAATAGAGCGACGGCAGCACCAGCTGTACGGCCTCGTCCCATGGGTTATCCGTGCCATGGCCATACCAGATGTTCGCCGCGCTAAAACGGCTGACCGCCCAACGCAACATGTCCTGAATGGTATGCAGTTCACTCACTGCTTCATCGACGAAAATTTTATCCACGTATTCCTCCAGGGCATGCTCGTATTAATTTCGGCGGCTAGTTTGCCACGAAGACGGCGATAAATCAGCATCCACACCGGGCCTGAACGCGAAAATTGCGTTTTAAGCGATCGGATGCCCGTCGAGTCGGGTTAAACTAACGGAAAATAAAAGATGAGACTCTCGAATGAAAAAGAAAACATCGCTCAGCGAGGAGGATCAGACGCTGTTTCGCCAGCTGATGACCGGCACGCGTAAAATTAAGCAAGACACTATTGTTCACCGACCGCTACGTAAAAAAATCACCGAGGTCCCGGTTAAAAGGCTGTTGCAGGAACAGGCTGATGCCAGCCACTATTTTTCTGACGAATTTCAGCCGTTGCTGAACACGGACGGCCCGGTGAGATATCTGCGTGCTGACGTCAGCCATTTCGAACTGAAGAAAATGCGTCGTGGCGACTACTCCCCGGAGCTATTTCTCGATTTGCACGGACTGACCCAGCAACAGGCCAAACAGGAACTAGGCGCGCTAATCGCCGCCTGTCGTCGTGAGCACGTATTTTGCGCCTGCGTTATGCATGGCCACGGAAAGCATATTCTTAAACAGCAAACGCCTCTCTGGCTGGCACAGCATCCGCACGTGATGGCCTTTCATCAGGCGCCGAAAGAGTATGGGGGCGACGCCGCGCTGCTGGTGCTGATTGAAGTGGAAGAGTGGCTGCCGCCAGAACTTCCCTGATGCAGAAAAACAGAAAGAGCCGCGTTTGCGGCTCTTTTATTTTCCGGATGGTGGTTGTGCCTTATCCGGCCTACTTATATCGCTTTCGCCATTTTGAGGTTACACGGGCTCATCTGCCAGTTGAAAACCCCTTTTCCGCTTTCATCAAGCGTTACGCTGGCAATCGCTGACGTGGTAAACATCGGCGGAGTTTCGCCTGGGCAAAGCTCAGACACCAGATACCCCACTAAAGGCAAGTGAGAGATCACCAGCGCCGTGGCGATACCTTCATTGGCCAGAGCCTGTAAATAGGCGCTGACCAGACCGACATCGCCGCAGGGAGTCAGCTCCGGCAAAACATCCACGTCGGTTGGCAGGTTCATGCATTCCCCCACCACATCCAGCGTTTGTTCGGCTCGCAGGAACGGGCTCACCAGAACGCGTTCGATATCCACTTTTTGACCTTTCAGCCAGTTCGCCATCAGGCGAGATTCGTCACAACCACAAGAGGTTAAAGGACGAACCGAATCACTGGCGGCATCGAGGGCCGCGTCGCCGTGACGCATGATAAAAACTTGCATATTGCACCGCTTTTGTTAACCAGAATCACCAACACCAGTTAGTCACAGCCCCTATTGACCGTGGTAACGATATGGTGGCCGGCATTGTGCCTTATCCATTCACCGAATGAAACGCTGTTTTTTACCTCAACGGCGTAAGTATAGTCAATCTCTGTTTACATTTTGAGCATGAGCCATACATTCAGTGCGGATTCATCCTACCTTTGACCTCATGAATTCAGGTCAGTTTCCCTACTATTCCAGAATCTTTCACCACGTTCCGCCATCAGCAATAACTGCTCACACGGCGTAAACCGCGTGCCATATTGTGTTGATAGCCGTTGCAGAGCCGCAACTACTTCACCCGCGCCGAGAGAATCCATATACCGGAACGGGCCGCCGAGGAATGGCGGAAAACCAATACCAAATACAGCGCCGATGTCGCCATCACGCGCGCTGCGGACGACCTTCTCGTCGAAGCAGCGTGCTGCTTCATTGAGCATTAACATGACACACCGCTCAGCAATTTGCGTGGCGGTGAGTCGGGCCTGGCCCTGAGCGCCTATAAGCGTATAAATTGCAGGGTCGACCTGTTTTTTGCTTTTACGCCCTTTCGCCCCATAAAGATAGAAACCACGACCATTTTTTCTACCTTTGCGATCGTCATTCAAAATTGAAGCAACAACATTTGCAGGCGCGCTAAAACGTTCTCCATACGCGGCCTCAAGCACAGGTATAATTTTAGTGCCCGTATCAATTCCGACCTCATCCAAAAGTTGGATTGGCCCAACCGGAAAACCAAACTTAACCAGCGCGGCGTCAATGACTTCAACCCGCTCACCTTCGGTTAACAGGCGTATAGCTTCATTGATGTAAGGCGCTAAAATGCGGTTAACGTAAAACCCGGCCTTATCTCTGACGACTATCGGTGTTTTACCCTGTTTTTTCGCCAACTTGACGGTTGTTGCAATAGTTTGCTCAGAGGTCGTAGCATGCGGAATGACCTCAACCAGCGGCATTTTTTCAACCGGGCTAAAAAAGTGCAAACCAATCACTTGTTCAGGTCTGGCAGCCTTAGCCGCAATATCACTAATCGGTAAAGATGAGGTGTTGGAAGCAAAAATAGTGTGAGGTGCGCAATTTTGTTCAACTTCTGCCACCATCTGTTGTTTTAACGCCAGATCTTCGAACACGGCTTCAATCACCAGATCACGATGCGCAAAACCGCGATAATCGGTAGATCCCGAGATTAACGCCAGCTGTTTATCGCGCTCGCTGGCTTTGATATGACGGCGACGAACCTTCGTTTCAAGCTGCTCCCAACTGTACTTCAGCGCGTGGTTGATTCCCTTAGCATTAATATCTTTGATACGGACTGGCAAGCCACCTTTACAGGCCGTCACATAGGCGATACCACCGCCCATCAGACCACCACCCAGAATACCGACGCTGCTTAGCGGCCCCGCCTTTGCATCACTACCAGGATCCTTTTTCACGTCGGTATTGGCAAAAAAGATATGCCGCAGCGCCTGAGACTGGGGGGTCATCGCCAGCTCCCCAAATGCGCGGGCTTCTGCGTCATAACCGCTACTGCTTCCTTGTGCAAGGCCGGTTTCAATGACCTCAAGGATACGTTCCGTCGCGGGATAATTTCCCTGCGTTTTTTGCGCCGTCTTTTTACTGGCCATACGGAATAACAGCG
This sequence comes from Citrobacter sp. wls615, assembly GCF_005281355.1. NCBI lineage: Bacteria > Pseudomonadati > Pseudomonadota > Gammaproteobacteria > Enterobacterales > Enterobacteriaceae > Citrobacter > Citrobacter sp. wls615. The sequence goes on from NZ_SZXM01000063.1 coordinate 11,088, forward strand.
CTCGTCCCAGCGGTCCCGCTAACACCCGCTCACGTACGGGCAGGCCCCGGTGTGAAGAACTGTCTTTTTTAGCCAGTTCAACGGCAGCTTCCAGCAAAATAGACTGCGGCACGACCTCATCCACCAGACCCACTTTAAGTGCCTGTTTTGCGCGCAATTGTTTCCCTGTGAGAATCATATCCAGCGCGGTACTGACGCCAATAAGGCGTGGTAAGCGTTGCGTGCCGCCGGAGCCGGGCAACAGGCCAAGCTGGACTTCCGGTAAACCCAGTACGGTTTTAGCATCATCGGTACAAATACGGTTGTGGCACGCCAGCGCCATCTCCAGGCCACCGCCGAGGCATGCGCCATGAATCGCGGCGATAACCGGGATCGGTAAGGCATTAATTTCCGCCATCATCTGCTGCCCCTGACGGGCCAACGTTTCGGCTTCCTGTGCGCTGCGACAGCTACCAATCATATTGATATCCGCCCCGGCAATGAAGTTATCGGGTTTAGCCGAAATAAACACCACGCCGCGCAATGCTTTGTTATCGCGAATTTGTTTCAGAATAGCCCTAACCTGAGAAGCAAACTCCGCTTTCAGGGTGTTCATTTTCTCTCCGGGCACATCAATGGTGACAACAGCAACGTTATCCAGACGTACGTTTAGTGTAAAAGCCGATGCCATTTCCATTATTCCGCCTCCAGAACCATGGCTGCGCCCAGACCACCAGCTGCACAGGCGGTCACTAAACCAAAACCACCGCCACGACGTCGTAATTCATGGAGAGTTTGGGTGATCATGCGCGCACCAGTAGCGGCGAAGGGGTGTCCATAGGCAATCGATCCGCCCAGCACGTTAAATTTACTGTCATCAACCTCGCCAGTGGCATGTGCCCTACCCAACACTTCGCGGGCAAAACGTTCGCTGCCCAGCAACTGAAGATTCGCCAGCGTTTGTGCGGCAAAGGCTTCATGCATATCGATCAAGGTTAAATCCGCCATCGTCAGTCCAGCTCGCTCCAGCGCAAGCGGCGTTGACCACGCCGGACCCAGCAGCATGTCCTGCCAGACATCAATTGCGGTGAAAGCATAACTGCGTAAATACCCCAGCGGCACCAGTCCCAGCTCTTTAGCACGTGATTCCGTCATCAGTATCACGGCGGCTGCGCCGTCTGTCAGCGGGGTACTGTTTGCCGCAGTGACGGTACCGTGCTTTCTGTCAAACGCCGGACGCAGTTTGGCGTAATCGGCCAGCGTAGAGTTACCGCGAATGTTGTTATCTTCGGAAAAAGGATCTTTAAACGGTGGCGCGTAGGTGGTCATCACCTCATTGGCGAGCTTTCCTTCAGCCCATGCCTGAGCGGCACGTTGGTGCGAACGATGCGCCAGGGCATCCTGCTGCTCGCGAGTAATGCCATAGGTTTTCGCCATCTGCTCGGCCGTATCCCCCATGCGCAAGTCGGTGGAATATTCAGCGACGGCTGGCGGCACAGGCATCAGGTCACGTAAACGCAGCCGGGAAAACAGTTTCAGGCGTTGCCCTGTCGTGCGGGCTTTATTGACATCCACCAGCACACGCGCCAGCTTTTTGCTGACGCCAATCGGCAGGACTGACGACGAGTCCGCCCCGCCGGCAATTCCGGCGCGAATCGTTCCCGCCATCAGGCTTTCCGCGACATTCGCCACTGCCTGGAAACTGGTAGCACAGGCTCGGCTTACGCTGTAGGCATCCGTGTGCACATTCATACCGGTTCCCAGCACGATTTCACGAGCAATATTGGGGGCTTCAGGCATTTGTACAACCTGGCCAAAGACCAGTTGCTCGATCACATCAGCGGGTATTTCGCTACGCGCCAGCAGTTCGCCAACAACCATTTTCCCCAGATCTACGGCGGGAATGCCATGAAATGCGGTTGCCTGACGGGCAAATGGCGTACGCAATCCGCTTACAATGGCGATGCGATCGCCCTGGCGGGTAACCAGCGGTAAAGCCTGACTCATAACACTCCCCTGTAAAAAATAAAAATAAGTGGTCTGACCTGATCACAGTCTTAACCAATTTTTTACATTTAGCCAAGCGGAGAGAAAAGAAAGTGGGAGCTAAGACACAGTGAATAATCACTGACTGTTACGAAAATGCCCTTGCCACCAGGTAGCAAGGGCATAAATAGAAGGGATTAACGCAGGCCCAGCTGGAAAATCAGCGTTTCTGCTTCACAAGCAAAAACAAAGTCAATATCCAGACGCACACCATCTGACTCTTCAGTAAAAGTAGAGGTGATTTGGCAAGGCTCAGATTCCACGCCACGCGCCTTTTCAGTCAGAGCGGCCAGCGTTTCTTCTGCCTCTGCGCGATTCGCGAACACACGGCTGTATGACGCGGTGCAATCGGAGTTGTCCATGATGGTGCCAACATCCATACAGCAGCAAACCGGGGTTTCATCAGCACTGCATTTACTCATTGTAGATTTCCTCTGTATTCGCACCTGAGGTGCCAGATAAACGATGGGGATATTTTACGCTCCCCTCTTTCGCCTCTCCAGTCGTTAATTGTATGAAATGCGATAAGTGACCGAAATCACACTTAAAAATGATCTAAAACAAAAATCACCCAAACAGGTGAGTGCGCATACCCGCAATTTTGCCAGCTGGATCGCGTTTCCGAGATCAGAATTGAAAATATTTATAAACATACTTGCAACATTTCAGCTGATCAGACCTATACTCTCGGCACTGGTCTGATTTCTATGTCGTACCTCAGACCCTACACTTCGCGCTCCTGTTACGGTATGTAACATTGTTTGTATAAAAATAAATCTATGAGGTTATGGTCATGAGCCAGAAAACCCTGTTTACAAAGTCTGCTCTCGCAGTCGCAGTGGCAATTATCTCCACACAGGCCTGGTCTGCAGGCTTTCAGTTAAACGAATTTTCTTCCTCTGGCCTTGGCCGGGCATATTCGGGTGAAGGCGCTATTGCAGATGATGCAGGTAACGCCAGTCGTAACCCGGCACTGATTATGATGTTTGATCGCCCCACTTTTTCTGCGGGTGCAGTGTATATCGATCCAGACGTGAATATTTCCGGTAAATCGCCATTCACCGGACGTAGCACCGACGCAGATAACATCGCCCCGACGGCGTGGGTTCCCAACGCCCACTTCGTGATGCCTATCAACGAACAGTTTGGTTGGGGGGCATCTGTCACCTCTAACTATGGTCTGGCGACCGAGTTTAATGACAGCTATATCGTCGGTGAATACGGTGGGAAGACTGACCTTAAAACAGTCAACCTTAACCTGAGCGGTGCCTACCGTCTGAATGACAGCTGGAGCTTTGGTGTTGGTTTTAATGCCGTCTACGCCGATGCAAAAATTGAACGTTATTCCGGTGAAATGACTGCGGGATTACCGAAAGTCAGCAACAAAATTGCCAGCCTGAAGGGTGACGAATGGGGCTACGGCTGGAACGCCGGTATTTTGTACGAGCTGGATAAAGATAACCGTTGGGGCTTAACGTACCGCTCTGAAGTTAAAATCGATTTCGACGGCGATTATAAGAGCGGACTGAGCAGTCTGGTCAACGGTTCACCGCAAGCTGGTATTGATTTCCCATGGGGAACCAACAACACCACGGTTCCAGGTTCATTGACGCTTAACTTGCCGGAAATGTGGGAACTGTCGGGTTACAACCGCGTAGCTCCGCAGTGGGCAATCCACTACAGTATCGCTTACACCAGTTGGAGCCAGTTCCAGGAGTTAAAAGCCACCGGTACTAACGGACAAACCCTGTTCTATAAAGAAGAAGGTTTCCGAGATTCTTACCGTCTGGCGTTGGGTACAACCTACTATATGGATAAAAACTGGACCTTCCGTACCGGTATCGCCTATGACGACAGCCCGGTTCCAGCAAACAAACGCTCCATTTCCATACCAGATCAGGACCGTCTGTGGCTAAGCGCAGGTACTACTTATGCCTTTAACGAAGATGCTTCTATCGACGTCGGCGTATCTTACATGCACGGGCAGAACGTGACCGTCAAAGAAGGCCCGTATTATACTTTCGACTCTGAAGGTAAAGCCTGGCTGTTCGGAACCAACTTCAACTACGCGTTCTGATTTTCTTCCGACGTAAAAAAGGTGAGCTTTTTTAGCTCACCTTTTTATTTGCACCAATTCCTTACTCGGAATCGATATCTTTTAAATCATCCTGAATGGCTTTCGCGTTCGGGTTTTCTTCTGGTTTAAGTTTCCCGCCGTTCGCGATGAAGTCATGACGCTGGAAGTAGGCTTCACGTACCATGATGTAAGGGTCGGAAGACTGACGCAGCAGACCGTCGGAATCAAGCAGCTGTGCGCGGGTTTCAATCCCTTCAACGGTCCATTTACCTATCGACAACGGCCAGGTCAGCCAGGACAATACCGGATACAGCGTATCCACCATATCGCCACCATCATCGCGCAACGTGAAGCTACCGTAGAACGGAAGCTGCATATACGGTCCGTAACCCACGTCATAGTGGCCTAACGTACTGCCAAAGCGGTGTGGTTCAACGCGCTGTAGCTTCGGATTCGCCATCCCCGCCACATCGATAAATCCGCCCATCCCCAACAGGGTGTTCAGGAAGAAACGGGTAAAATGCACCATCCCCTGATAAGGATCACCTTGCAGGAAATAGTTGACCATGACGGCCGGCTCTTCAAGGTTGCCCGTAAAGTTGCTTAAACCATTACGCGCCGGCTGCGGGACATAATCACGCCAGGCTACTGCTACCGGTCGAACAACATAGGGATCTAAAACATTAAAGTTAAAGTTGTACATAGTGCGGTTGAACCCTTCAAATGGATCCGAACGCCCCTGCTGTTCAGTACCGGAGCTCGCACACCCCACCAAAAGTGTGGTTCCCAGCGCAAGCGCCGACAGGCGAAGCTTCATAAGTGTCTCCCTGTGTAATATGGCTATCGCTGATTGCCATCCATGACGGAACGATGACGTATCCGCCTGTTAAGATGTGAGCGATTGTAACAGCACGTCAAACGATGTCTATATACCCGGTCTTACTGATTTGATCATAGCCTGGTAATGCACACTACGCGGCGGTTCTATTTTAGCTAACCCGATAAAAACAAACGTTACCATTTTTGCTATCTCAGACTTTGTCCCGCTGAATTTCGGATAAAAACCGCTACGCTTTAGCAATACGTGCTTATTCAGGATTCGGCTATGAATGATATTGAGAAAGAAAAAATCGATCGGCACAGCGACGAAATCCAGGTCGAAAGTGATGAAAAGCTAGAAGGTAAAAAGATAGAGGTCGATGAGGACAGACTCCCTTCCCGGGCGATGGCGATCCATGAACATATCCGCCAGGATGGGGAGAAAGAGATGGAACGCGATGCGATGGCGCTGCTGTGGTCGGCCATCGCTGCCGGGCTATCGATGGGTGCCTCGTTACTGGCAAAAGGGATTTTTCACGTGCAATTAGAAAGCGTGCCTGGAGGTTTTTTACTCGAGAATCTTGGTTATACCTTCGGGTTTATCATCGTCATCATGGCCCGCCAACAGCTTTTTACCGAAAATACCGTCACTGCCGTACTACCGGTTATGCAAAACCCCACCCTCGGTAATTTTGGCCTGTTAATGCGCCTGTGGGGAGTGGTTTTACTGGGCAATATTATCGGTACCGGCATTGCGGCATGGGCCTTTGAATATATGCCGATTTTTGATGAACAGACCCGCGACGCCTTTGTCAAAATCGGCATGGACGTGATGAAAAACAGCCCAACAGAGATGTTTTCTAACGCGATTATTTCTGGCTGGCTGATTGCCACAATGGTCTGGATGTTTCCTGCGGCCGGTGCGGCGAAGATTGTGGTCATTATTCTGATGACCTGGCTAATTGCGCTAGGCGATACCACGCATATCGTCGTCGGCTCAGTGGAAATTCTCTATCTGGTCTTTAATGGTACGCTGCACTGGGGTGATTTCTTCTGGCCCTTTGCGTTACCGACACTCGCCGGAAATATCTGCGGCGGTACGTTTATCTTTGCGCTGATGAGCCACGCGCAGATTCGCAATGATATGAGCAACAAACGCAAGGAAGAAGCCAGGCAGCAAGCCAAACGCGACGAGCAAAAGCAGAAAAACCAGAAAAAACAGGCTTGAATGGTGACTGTTTGAGCAGTCAGGCGGCTTGAGACTTACCGTTGAGGGTAAAAAACGCTATACTCGTGCCGCTTTGTCCCCTTAGTTAAATGGATATAACGAGCCCCTCCTAAGGGCTAGTTGCAGGTTCGATTCCTGCAGGGGACACTCTGAACGCTCATATCCTCTGCTAAAAACCCTTTATCTTGTGACCCAAAACGGCAGAAAAATGTCTCTTCAGCTTAACCCTGTGCCAGGCGATAAAACGGAACATTTCTCACTGTTGCAGTGAGATTATCAGACACCAATGTCTGGCCCGTCGCTACCCGCATCCCTGATTTTCGCAACCTCAGTACGTCAGCCGCTATACGCTGGCTGCCAAACCAGAAAAGCCCGTCCAACGCCGTGACATCCAGTCCTGATTCGAGCGCCATCTTCAGGCGTTCCCGTGGAGATTTCACCGCTTTTGCGATCCGCTGGTAAGGGGCTTCGGTCAACCCTTCTGGATCTATGCGCCGGATACGATGCGACAGCCGGTACTGAAATTCATCCGGTATACCGTCAAGGCTCGCTTTCAGGGTATATACACACCCAAAGCGTTTACCATTGAAGATGACGTTTTTCTGGCTAAGCTGTAGCGCGTCACGCACGCTGGCAATCAATTGCGGGGTTCGAAGTAATAACAACCGAAAAGGCAGCTCAAAGCTGGTCACATAGTCCACGTTCAGTAAGGCAATACGCAAACGCTCTTCCGGGCCGGCCTTCATTTCCCGACATTCCGCAATGACGTCAGCCCATTGGCCGATAAGACGAGAACTTTCAGCAGCCTCTGTAAAACTGTACTTTTCAGCCTGATAATCAATACGTCCGGTCACACGGCATTCCCTTCTGGCCACATTCGGTATTTGCTGCTCACTTTACCAGCGACAGACGACTACCGAAAGCCCGGCAACATAACGAATATTGACTCAACTCATATACTTAATTGTTATCACACTGCTAATCTCACGGAATTCATTGGCTGGCGGACAGGGTCACCGTGTTAGAAATCTTTTCTTAACCCACTGAAAAATATCTAACAAATATTTTTCTCATATAAAAACGATGGTTCGTTCAATACGGATCCGAATTTATTTGGGTTAAAAAAGGTACGGTATGAAAGTCACATGGACTGTCACTCCTGCCGGGTACCAGCGAATTACCAAACGCTGTCCCGCATGCAATATAAAACGCGAGTTTGCACCTTCCGGTGCCTTCAGGGTTAATTCACAAAAAAAAGTGCTCGATATCTGGAGCATTTATAAATGCACGCATTGTGAATATACGTGGAATATCTCGCTGTTCTCACGGTTTCACATCAGCAAAATTAATCGAGAGCTGTACCATCGGTTTATCACGAACGATGCCAGTACGGTTCACTATTATTCTCATGATAAAGCCACTCTGAGCCGAAACAACGCTGAGCTTGCAGGTAAGCCTGATTTTCGTGTTCAGGAGCAATGGCAGGCCAGCATCAATATTGACCAGCACTTCGCCGTCAGCATCAGGCTTACCTGTGCTTTTCAGATCAGTGCGCTATCGATATTAAAGCGCCAGCTTTTACTCAGCACAGCGGAGATTAAGAAACTGATAGATGAAGGTCATATTCGTGGTATCACCATGAAAGAACTCAAATCCCGAACGTTACGGACAGCAAATGTCGATTTTTACTTGTCTGCGGTAACGTTGTATGCCCGGCGAAGGGTGGTTTTGGCGCTACGTTAATAGAATAAGGCTCATCCTGAGGTAATGAGCCCTCCCGATCCGACACCTTTGCCGGATCGGGATAGCGGTTTTATGTCAGACAACAAAACGATTAACCAGATCCCTCATGGTTACGGAGAGATTATCCAGCCGCTGGCTGTCATTCGCGGCCTGAGAAACCAACGCCGCGTTTTGCTGCGTGACCTGCTCCATGGGTCTCAACGCCTGGTTTATCTGGGAAACACCCAGCGATTGTTCCGTCGCCACCCGGGCGATATCGCCGATATATTGCTTCATACTGGTGGTATTATCTGCCGCCGCTTTTAGCGCGGTAGCTGACGCTGTAACCCGCTCAACGCCCTCGCTGATTTTTACCATATTCTGCGCCACCAGCTCACGGATCTGATTCGCTTCTTTAGCACAGCGCTGTGAAAGGTTACGCACTTCACTGGCAACTACCGCAAACCCCCTGCCCATCTCTCCGGCGCGTGCCGCTTCAACAGCCGCATTCAGCGCCAGCAAATTCGTCTGAAAGGAAATATCATCAATTGAGGTAACGATATTTGAGATTTTCTCACTGGAGGAGCGAATATCCCCCATGCTCTGGTTTGCCGCGCTGGCGACGTTACTTGCCTGGCGAACCTCTTTTTCCAATCTTATTGTCAGGAGCTCCGCTTCGCGGGCATTGTCCGCCGTTTGCGTAATCGTCGTTGAGAGCTGTTCCATACTGGCCACGGCTTCTACAATCGATGCGGCCTGTTCATCGGTGCGCTGGGCCAGATCCTGATTTCCCGCCGTGATACTGCTGCTGGCATCGTACAGCACCAGAGAGCCTTGTTTTATCTCCTGTACGATGTGCTGAATATTTTCCAGCATCGTGTTATAGGCGCGATTGAGTGAAGAAAGCTCGTCTTTCCCTGGCGTCGCCAGACGTTGAGTCAGATCGCCGTTCATACCCGCAATCTTGCTTAGCGTGTCGCTGAACTGACGGTGCATATTGAGTGCGATGGCCCCGGCGAACGCCAATGATGCCAGTAGCGCCAGCAGGCTCACGGCCATATATATCTGCCAGTTCTTACGTGCATCCTGTGCGAGTTTTATCGCACTCTCCCATAGAAGATTCGCCGCCAAATTTTCTATCTGTCGCATCACTTCAATACGCTGGGTTTGTACCTTAAACCAGACAGTAGGATCGACGTCAAATCCACCGTTCGCCGCATGGCTAAACGCGGCTTCGCGTAATGAAAGCGCTTGTGTAGCTTCGGTGGATTGTAAGCGACTTTTCAGCATGGCGGCCTGTTCAGGTGAACTCAGGCGCAATGATTGTGCCAGCCAGACATTCTGTTTACTGACCACATCGCTAAGCTGATGTAATTGTCCGTCGGCGAAATGACCAGAGGAAAAGATATTTGACAGCAGCGCTCGCTCAATGCCCGCTTGCTCCTTCAAATTCAGCAAGTTGTAGTAGGCTGCAAATGAATTCGCCATCTCGCCGGAATCCGTCAACGTCCCCAACCGGCCAACAAAATGCAGTACATCAGCAATAACGCTAGTATAAAACTTAACCACCTCAGAGGCTGGCAGACCCAATTGCGTCACCTTTTCCCGAATTGTCGCCAGCGACAGAATATTTTTCTTAAACGCGGCGACAGAGTTGGTCACATCCCCTGCCTGTAAGGCAGTATCGGACAGCGAACGCACAAATATCTCGATCTCGCGATCGGTTAACGCCCGTTGCGCGTTTAGTTCATCTTTGAACGTCTTCCCTTCGGCCCCAAGAAACCCGACACTCATTCCACGCTCTTTTTGCAGTTCATGCACCACATTTCCGGCACTGCGTGCGAGGGCTGTCAGTTGGGCAATATTCTCCATCTGTCGTTCTGTTTCGATGCGCGTCCATATTCCTGAACCAGCAAACCAACATAACGCCAATAATAGTGGTTGCAGCGCGATTATTAACTTCATTTTCATCGGCATTCGATAAACCCACCACATGCCACTTACCTCCCTTATCCATATTTTCGTCATGGTTATCGGCGTGGTGTTGCTGCACTTTACATCTTTTCAGGAGACACATGGCTATGTATTTGGTTTAATATTGATCAATATACCTCTATATAATTAGAATAAATAGCATAAATATCCATTTATATTATATTCGCGAATCTATATTTTATTATTTGAATAATATATAGCATGTTATTTCTTATTACAGTCAGGGTAATTATTAATCTGATGAAAAACGGAAGAAAGACACAGGATCGCTCCCGTCGCGGGTGTCGCCCAAAGAGCGACCTGCAGAGCGCGCCCCTTATCTGGCTTCCCACCGAACGTTAAGGTTATAATCCCTACAACGATTTTATTGGATTAGAAGCGACGATGACAAAACTTACCCTACAAGAACAGATGCTTAAGGCAGGTCTGGTCAGCAGTAAAAAAATGGCAAAAGTGCAGAGAACGGCGAAAAAATCGCGCGTTCAGGCTCGTGAAGCCAGAGAGGCGGTGGAAGAGAATAAAAAAGCACAGGTCGAACGTGATAAGCTGCTCAGCGAGCAGCAAAAGCAGGCTGCGCTGTCTAAAGAGTATAAAGCACAGATCAAGCAACTTATTGAAATGAACAAAATCACCATTACTCGTGGCGATATTGGTTACAACTTCACTGATAATAATCTGATCAAAAAAGTCTATGTTGATAAAGTGACCCAATCACAGTTGATCAAGGGCCGCCTGGCCATTGCGCGTCTGACGGCTGAAAGCAGTAGCGATAGCGAATATGCCATCATTCCGGCTGTCGTCGCCGATAAAATTGCCCAGCGCGATGCAAACTATATCGTATTAAATTGCGAGCTGAGCCAGGAAGCGAAGGACGAAGACGATCCGTATGCTGATTTTGTCATCCCTGATGATTTGATGTGGTAAGAAAACAAACAGATAATTCAAACTTCCGTCGCGTATTTCGGTGAACGCCAACGCTACCACCGAAATATCATTGACGTCACCTCTGCCCAATCCTGTCAGCTAAAACTTATAATGTTCTTTGCTCAGCCCGTATTTTCTCATGCGTAAATACAGTTTTTTACGCGGGATTTGTAAATACTCCGCCACTTCATTAATGCGCCCCTGATGAATATTTAACGCCTCGGTAATAATCTGCCGCTCGTACTCCTCCACCCGGCGATCGAGCGGCGTCGGTTCAGGCATATGCAGCTGCGGATTTGCGGTTTCAGCCAGCGGAAGTAGCCCAACGGCAAAAAGCTCAGCGGCGTTCGCCAGTTCCCGAACATTACTTAGCCACACGCGGCGCCGCATGCCTTTCAGGAGTTCCCCTTCAACGTCAGGTACAGGATGATTCAGGCGCAGACAGGCTTTCTGCAGATAATGGCGAAACAATGGCTCAATATCATCGGGACGCTGCGACAACGACTGACAAGCGATTTGCGTCATCGCGAAACAGTAATAGAGTTCGGCCACAATTTGGTTAGTTGCCGCCAGTTCCACCAGCGATGTGGCGCCAATACCGATCAAGCGAAACGGACGCCTCTCCTGGCTTTGCAGGTGCACCAGTTGGTGCTGCTGTTCGCGCGTCAGGCATTCAATATGGCTCAGGACCAGCGTACCGCCTTGCGCCTGGGCAATAAGATCATTGAGTTGTCCCGCATTCACGGGCGTCAGCTCACCGCGGATAAACGGTCCCTCGGTGCTGCGCCCGAGCTGATGCAAATAACGGGCTCCCGTCATACGCCCCGTTCCCGCCTCACCATAAAACCAGACGGCGATATCCGTTTCCGCCAGTTGCTGCAGACGCTGACGGTACTGATTGACCCAGTCACTGTAACCGATCAGCTCAACCTGCAGCTTTTGCTGACAATAGTGGCGACGCGCAATCACGGATTTTCGCTGACGCAACGCATCTTCTACCAACAACAGCAGTTTGCCGGGGTCGACCGGTTTTTGCAGAAAATCCCATGCCCCTTTCTTCACCGCTTCCACGGCCATCGGGACGTCGCCATGCCCGGTGATCAACAGGATCGGCAGCTGATTATCATCCTGATGAAACAATGTCATTAGATCGATTCCATTGCAGCCAGGCATACACACGTCGCTCAGGACAATCCCCGGCCAGTCGGCCTGGAGCCAATTTCGGGCGTCAAAAGGGTTACTGCATGCGTATACACGATAACCCTCTTGTTCAAGCAACAGCGTGTAAGCGTCGAGAACATCAGCATCGTCATCAATCAGCAAAACAGCATATTCATCACACAACATCGTTTACATCCGTCAGATTAAATTCCAGCACGACGCAGGCATTCCGCCCCGGCGTCGAGGCCAGGCGCAGCTCGCCGTTCATTTGCGTCATTAACGATACACAAATCGATAAACCAATACCGAGACCCACATCCTTACTGGTGGTAAACGGCTTTAATAGTGATGGCAACAACGCGCCTGGCCAGCCGGGGCCGTTATCACAGACTAAGACGCACAATCGGCGGCCCTCGATCTGCCAGTGAACCTCTATTTTCGCGGCAGCCGGACAGGCATCCAGCGCATTTGCCAGTATGTTTACCAGTACCTGCTGAATACGCACTTCATCACCTGCCACCCACACGCTTTGAGCAGGCAGCGTCAGCGTGCCCTGCTGCTTATGGCGCATAGCCAGCAGTTCCCAGGCAGCAGTAAACGTTTGTCGTAGATCGACCGGATGTAAAGGCGCGCCCGGCTCCGCTCGGCGCGCAAACTGACGCAGTGAACGGATAATGGCATCGATGCGGGTAATCAGCCCCTCTGCTTTGGTTAACGTGCTTCTGGCCTGAGCGGATTGCCCCTGCTCAATTGCCTTTCCCGCCGTAAACAGGTACATCGACAGCGCATTCAGCGGTTGATTAATTTCGTGCGCCAGAGTGGTCATGGTCTGGCCAACCACCGCCAGTTTAGCCGTCTGGATCAGCTCATCCTGCATAGCCCGGAGATCGGACTCAATCTCCTTACGCTCTGCCACCTCCTGCTCCAGCTGATTTTTTTGCGCATTCAACTGGCCCAGGGTATGGCGCAGCAAGCCCGCGATACGCCCCAATTCATCGCGCCCATAAACCGGGATCGTGGCATCCGTTCGGCCAAGACCAATTTGCACCACGGCCTGGTTGAGCGCGGTAAAACGCTTCACCAGTCGGGAACGAATGAAGTAGTGGTTAAGTCCCCAGGCGAGAAGGAGCGCCAGCAGCGTCGCCAACAGAATAAGTCCGCCACTGACGCGAACAATTTGTTCCAGCCGCTGGTTAAACATCTGCATTTGCTGATGACTACTTCCCAGTTGCGCTTCAAGCAGCGTTCGAAAGCGCCCGAGCGTTGCCTCTCTGGCATGGTTGGCATCAATGAGCGCCTTTTGCGCAGCGACATAATCGCGCATCGTGTCGGGCATTTTATTTTTCATCATCCCGATTTCCAGCAGCTCATCAATGGTTTGCCGCAGGGTGATGGTACTGGGCCAGTCATCGAGGGTACGGATATTTTCATCGGCGGTTTTCTTCAGATTTTCCAGGTAGCGGATATGGTTCTCCACCAGCATCCCGTCGTCGCTGCCCGACTTCAGTTCATTAAGCCTGTCGCGTAAATCATCGACGATCTGATTTTCAATTCTTGCCAGGGTGTAAACCTGCTGCTGCTCGTTTTGCACCTCTCTGGCACGTTTGAGATACAGCGCCGCATCGCCACTTTTTGCCTCGATTTGATCCAATAACGTCCCCTGCTGCCAGGTAAAATCCTGCACCAGTGAATTCAGCTCAGTGTTAAAATCATCATGTAGCCAGTCGATGCGTGCGGAGAGTTCACTCACTTTTTCACGCACGAGGAACATGTTGTAGAGCACCCGATCCAGTTCCGCCATCAGCGCCCGGCTGTCCTGCAAAATCACCGCCAGTTGCTGTTGTTCTGCGGGTTGTAGCCCCCGGCTCAGTGCCTCGATTTTATCCAGATGCGAGATTATCTGATTGCGCAGTTGCAGCCTCACCGTCGTATTGGGGGCCAGCAGGAATTCATTAAGCTGGTCCACAACCAGGTTAAGATTGCCTTCAATCAAAAAAGCGGAATGCACGCGCGGGAAGTAATCATCAAGCGAATAGCGTATCTGCGAGCTCTGCTCGTGCCATGAGTACAAACTGACGCAGCTTACGCTCAACGTCAGTAATGCGCCCGTCAGAAAGGCTCCCCGCAGGCTGCTGCTAATGTTGAGCTGCCGCAGGCGTTGCAGTATCGATCCACCTTTCATTTTAATTCTTCCAGTTTTGCTATCGCCTGACGTTGATTTTTAAGAAACCAAAGCTGCCACTCCATCATCTGCTGTTCGGCAAAGCTTTTGTTATCGAACTGAGCAAGCCAGGCCTCATCTTCACTACGCCTGGCATCTATCGGGACGCTGGTCAGTAAGGCTCTGATTTCGGGTAACGGGCGTTTCAGGCGCGCTTCCGCACTGTATAGCGCCCGCCAGGCATCTTTCAGCTGTGCCAGACGAAAACTGATGGCGGTATCAAACATCCGCTGCACCAGCCGCTGCCGCTTAAGGATCAGCCGATAATTAAGCGCAGGCTGGTTCATCAACATCGCCTGTTGAGCGGCCCGTGGGTTATCTGACGCGAGCTGGGTAACCGGATATTTTCCCGTATTCGCATCCGCAAGGATCCGCTGTCCTTCCGGACTTAATAAGTAGCGGATAAAACGACGCGCTTCACTGGCGTGCTGGCTGTTCTTGAGCACGGCAACATAGGTTGGCGACACTGCCGAGCGTGGAAAATAGCTAAAGGCCAGATGCGGATCGTTGAGCAACAGGTTGGCATAGTTATCAATGACCGGCCCGGCAACGCCAAGACCGCTCTTAATTTTGTCGGCGACGCCAAAACTGCGTGATGAAATCGTCACCAGATTACCGGCGCTCGCTAATAGCGTCACCCAGCCCTCTTCCCATCCTTTTTGCTGCAACAGCGACTCAACCATCAGATGGTTGGTATCGGAACGAGACGGACTACTCATCAACAACGCATTCTGGTATTTAGGCTGCGTTAAATCCGCCCAGTCAGCAGGAGGTGAAAGGTGTCGCGCCGCCAGCGCAGAACGGTTAATTAGCAGGCCAAAACCGGATATCGCCACGGCCACGGAGGTCGAGCGAATAGACTCAGGCACCAGCCTCTGGCTTTCCGGCAGCGCATTTTCAAAGGGCGCCAGCTTCTGATGCTCCTGAAGATGCTGTAACAGCATGGGCGATGAGGTCAAAATGAGATCAACATTTTCCGCATTCGCGGTATCAAGCAGTTGTTCCAGCGAGCTGCTGGTCCGGTTTAATGTGCGAATCATCACCGACCCCGGCTGCGTCTGCCAGCGCTGGATAATCCAGGCCGTGGCTCCGGGGGAAAAGGTTGTGGCCATCACCAGCTCTTTACCCAAAGCCTGGCTACTCGCCGACAGCGACATGAAACAGAGCGAGATTGCCCAAAAACGCCGCCAACAGAAAAGTCTGTTTGTGATCCCGTTCATAAATACCAACATGTGCAAAAAATAATATTGAGACAAAACTTACCCGTTTATCACGACAGGAGAGAAGAATAAGGTTATTCGCAAAATAACCATACGGAAAGTGACCACATCAACAAAGAATACCCGAAAACACAGTCTGAATTTGTTAATATCCGCACATGCCAGCAATAAAACCTCGCGCAAAAGAACAGAAATAAAATGCCATTATTTAAAAAGAGTCAAAATCTGCCGCGCCATCGATAAAATGAGTCAATAGTGACACATTTCATCGACTTGAGTTTATCTCCTGCCTATTTCACTCTGCACCACGAAAACTCCTGATATTCACATCAATATAAATTTAGGTGATGATATGTTATCAATATTTAAGGCAGGGCCAGCGGCAAATAAAGTCCCGGCGGAGAAAGTCCAGGAAACTTATGGTCGCTACCGCATTCAGGCATTACTCAGCGTATTCCTGGGCTATCTTGCGTACTATATTGTGCGCAATAACTTCACGCTCTCAACGCCTTATCTGAAGGAACATCTGGATCTCAGCGCCACGCAGATCGGTTTACTCAGTAGTTGTATGCTTATCGCCTATGGGATCAGTAAAGGCATTATGAGCAGCCTGGCAGACAAAGCCAGCCCCAAAGTCTTTATGGCATGCGGTTTAATTCTGTGCGCTATCGTAAACGTGGGTTTAGGATTCAGTACCGGATTCTGGATTTTTGCCGCGCTGGTTGTCTTCAATGGCTTGTTCCAGGGGATGGGCGTCGGCCCTTCATTTATTACTATTGCCAACTGGTTCCCGCGTAAAGAACGTGGACGCGTTGGCGCGTTCTGGAATATCTCACATAATGTCGGTGGTGGTATTGTTGCCCCGATCGTTGGTGCCGCCTTTGCCATTTTGGGAAGTGAACACTGGCAAAGCGCCAGCTATATTGTTCCGGCCGGCGTTGCCGTACTGTTTGCAGTTATCGTGCTGATGCTGGGGAAAGGCTCACCACGCCAGGAAGGTTTACCGGCTCTGGAACAAATGATGCCGGAAGAGAAAGTTGTATTAAATACCCAACACGCTGTCCAGGCGCCAGAAAATATGAGCGCCTTCCAGATTTTCTGCACCTATGTCCTGCGTAATAAAAATGCCTGGTATGTTTCACTGGTAGATGTCTTTGTCTATATGGTGCGTTTTGGCATGATTAGCTGGTTGCCAATTTATCTGTTAACCGAAAAACATTTCTCGAAAGAGGAAATGAGCGTCGCGTTTTTGTTTTTCGAATGGGCGGCAATTCCTTCCACATTACTGGCGGGTTGGCTTACCGATAAACTGTTTAAAGGCCGCCGCATGCCATTGGCAATGATTTGTATGGCACTGATTTTCGTCTGTCTGATCGGCTACTGGAAAAGCGAATCGCTGTTGATGGTGACTATTTTTGCCGCCATCGTTGGCTGCCTGATTTATGTTCCTCAGTTCCTGGCCTCCGTTCAGACCATGGAAATCGTACCCAGCTTCGCAGTGGGTTCCGCAGTAGGATTACGCGGATTTATAAGCTACATTTTTGGCGCATCATTGGGTACCAGCCTGTTTGGCGTAATGGTCGACAAAATGGGATGGCATGGCGGTTTCTATCTGCTGATGGGGGGAATTGTCTGTTGCATCCTGTTCTGCTACCTCTCTCATCGCGGGGCGCTGGAACTTGAGCAACAGCGGAAAAATGCTCAGCAAGAAGAAGCATCACTCCAGTTGGCTGACGCCCGTTAATCGATTCCAGTCTCGCAAAAAGTGCCAGCGCTGCTGGCACTTCCCTACGCTCAGCTAAATAAATCTCTAACCGTGATAATTCATTTCCAATCGTAACGTGCCAGATTATTGCCTGCCGTCCCCCACCATAAAGCGAATGATCAAACCGCATGTCGGGGCAAGAAAAAGGAATAATCCGGTTACCATTTCGTTACCATTAGTCAACCGCATAGTGAAAACGTAAATTAAAGCCGTGAGTATGCCCATGCCGATAAAAGCGCTTATTGACGCCGCCGCGCCCATTACCTGCCAGATGTAGCAACTGACGCTCAGAATGCTCAATGCGAGAAAGATCCAAAAATAGAGCATTGCGATACCTCCTGTTTGCCGTAAAACTTTACGTAAGTCCTTACACTCCCTTGATTTTATATTCTAAGACAATTCCCATTAGTTCGCAATTTAAGCAACATTTACGTTACAAAAATCACTCATCTGCTTACTATTTAGATATTCACCTGGAGTTTATTTATTCATCATAAAAACAATGAATTATATATAGGCTTTTTTTGTTCTTAATCGCCCCAAAAATATTTACGAAACTTGAGTAATTATTTCTGGCTGACATTAATCTTCGGGTGTACATTGTGCGTCCGATCATTCATGCCCCTCGTGGTTTTGTCCTGACTCAGTTTTACACTCTTTGCAGGAACCAATGTCGTTTATGGCGGCCTAACGATCTGTGCAGAGTGTAACGCGCCAGACCCAGCGTCTTCGCGATACATCTATTTCGTATCAACAACAGGTGCTTATGTTTCCCCAATGTAAATTTTCACGCGCGTTTTTGCATCCGCGCTATTGGCTCACGTGGTTTGGCGTCGGTGTGCTCTGGTTACTGGTACAACTTCCCTATCCCGTATTATGTTTTCTTGGTACCCGTACAGGAACACTGGCTCGCCCATTTTTAAAGCGCCGTGAATCTATTGCACGTAAAAACCTCGAACTCTGTTTCCCCAATCTGTCGCAGGAAGAAAGAGACAAACTGGTCGATGAGAACTTCCGTTCACTCGGTATGGGACTGCTTGAAACAGGCATGGCCTGGTTCTGGCCGGATCACCGGGTTCGCAAATGGTTTGATGTAGAAGGGTTAGACAACCTGAAACGCGCCCAGATTGAAGGCCGTGGCGTGATGGTTGTTGGCGTACATTTTATGTCGCTCGAATTAGGTGGCCGCGTAATGGGGCTTTGCCAGCCGATGATGGCAACCTATCGCCCGCACAACAATAAGTTGATGGAGTGGATCCAAACCCGCGGTCGTATGCGTTCCAACAAAGCCATGATCGGCAGAAATAATCTGCGTGGCATTGTCGGCGCCCTGAAAAAAGGGGAAGCGGTATGGTTTGCTCCCGATCAGGACTACGGCCGTAAAGGAAGCTCGTTCGCGCCCTTCTTCGCTGTCAAAAACGTGGCAACCACCAATGGTACTTACGTGCTGTCACGACTATCAGGCGCAGCGATGCTGACCGTAACCATGGTGAGAAAAGCAGATAACTCAGGTTACCGCCTGTTTATCACACCACAAATGGAAGGTTACCCGGCAGATGAAAGCCAGGCTGCGGCTTATATGAATAAAATTATCGAAAAAGAGATCATGCGCGCGCCCGAGCAGTATCTCTGGATCCACCGTCGCTTCAAAACCCGCCCCATGGGTGAAGCCTCGTTATATATCTAAAAAGAAAGGCCTTACGGCCTTTCTTTTTGTCTGTGGCTGAATTACTTAACGCCCCACTCGTTCTGTAGTTCAGCCATGCGCTCATTGTAGTTACGAGCAATACAGGCTGGTTTATCCTGCTCTTTCCAGCACTCGTTTCGTCCTTTAACCCAGCCGCGCTGCTCAGCTTTCAGCGTTGGGTTATTTTTCGATTTAACCAACGCCTGTTTGTAGACCCCGTTCAACTTAACATCCAGCGCGGAGAGTGATGGACTCTGGCAAATAACCTCTTCAATACTTCCCTTTGCCACCGCTGAGCAAGAGAAAGAAGGACCGCTGTAGGTCGATTTTTCCCCCGGAGCGTAGTCAATATTGTCTTCAGGCTGACAAATTCCGTGCTTACGATTAGGTCCTGTCCATGAAACTTCCGGGTTGCCGTCATCTTTACGGGAGATGGAAAGCGTATTTTTCCCGCTTTTGGCTTCCCAGTAGTTGTCATTGAAGCTCTTTACGGTTGCCTTTGAGCCATCAATCCAAACGTTGCCTTTACCATCACTATTCACACCACCAATACTTGCGCAGCTGAAATTAAACGCCAACGGAGAGGCCGCCATCGACGCCACTGGCGTAAGAACGAGTGCTAACATCATTAATCTGGTCATTTTTAACCTTTTCATTATTGAATTCCGCGAAAAATTAACCGTATTCATATTATGGTGATATGAGAATTATCCGACTAATCATTACGTCGCTCAATAGCAATTTATTACCGGCAGAAATTAAACTGTCGCCGAATCACGACACTTGTAAGTTATTAAAATTAAATAGAAAAATGCCTCTTGTCTCACCTCATTTTTAGGCGTACATTAGCGCCGTCTGGAGCACTAAAGCTCAGAATTCTGAGGTGATGCAGCCAGGCAAACGAGGGATATTCTCCATTTCGTTTGCGCGTGCATCAGCTCTCTGTCAGGTAAGCATATGTTCATTCAGACGTACCCAGGTACGCGGAGAGATGAAAAGTGAAATATTTCTTTATGGGCATTTCTTTTATGGTCATCGTTTGGGCCGGTACGTTCGCCCTGATGATCTAAATAAAAGACGCAGCAATAAATATCCTCCGGCATAGCCGGAG